>JASFTQ010000075.1:0-16251 GCA_050053515.1 Desulfobacterales bacterium
TTCCGTGTTGCTGGTTTCCATCAATATGTCGGGCGTGCAGTCATCTTTTAAAAACAATTGTTCCACCAGCTTTCGGGTACCCGACCCCATTTCTTTCATGATGAAGCGCTCTTGAGCCAGATCTTTAAAAGTAATGGCTTTTTTTCTTGAGAGGGGATGACCGGGGGCTAGGATAATTGCCATTTCTTCGCGGCTGAAGGGGATAAGCTTGACAGCAGGGTTATCCTCGGTCTTGGCGATCACAGCCACCTCAATTTTAAAATCAATCAGGCTGTAAATCATGTCCAGGGAGCTTCCCTCGTTTAATTGAATTTTAATATTGGGATAGTTTTTGTGAAACGTTGTGATCATGGTCGGCATAAAATAGCGCGCGTAGGCCTTGGTTGTGCCGAGACTGAGAACACCGCGCTTGAGTTCCCGCATGTCGTCGATGATGTTTTCGATTTCTTTTTCGTATTTAAAAATTGTCTCGGCATACTTAAAAAGAGATTTGCCTTCATCCGTCAGATAGATTCTGCGCCCTTTTTTTTTGAATAGCTTTAAGCTGCAAAATTCTTCAAAAGACTTCACCTGGGCCGTCACAGCCGGTTGGGTAATAAACAGATCATTGGCGGCTTTGGTAAAATTCAGGTTTTTGGCCGCATGATAAAAGATCCGCAGCTGGTTGAAATTTAGCATGATATGGTTTGGATTTCGGGTGGTAGAATTTGGATTTTGAAACTAAATTTTTTTTATGGTTGTATTTCTCACATAAATAAAATTTATGATTAGCATAAATATTATTTGATTGACAGTTTTTTTTAATTCCTACATAAAAAAATCGGCAGCAGTGCAATTACCATGTGATTCCAGAACGATGTGCTCTCTCAGCGTGCTGATCTCCAGCAAAACTGCATGCGCCAGTTTCACCTCCGTTTCCTTCAACCAGCCGGCTCAACAAGATTTGTCCAAGCTGCTGAAGAAGTTATATACATATCCATTAACCCTTAAAAGAAAGGAGGCTGAGGATGGCTGACGAAAATGCAGGAAGATTTCCAGATCCCCACGAGTTTAAGGCCCCTCCAGAACTTGAAGGCTGGCAAGAAATGTATCCTTCCCACCACCTGTTCTCCCCGGACAGAGCGGAATGGGAAAAAGGCCAATTCTGGTATCAGGACAAAATACACGCCCCGGAACCCATGCCGCCACTGGATTTGATCTTCCAGGAGGCCTGGCAAATCGCTCTTTCCCAGTACACCACCCGGGTATTCTGTATACCACCGGCCCAGGGAATCGCCCAGAGAATGATGGGGTGCTACATGTACATCTGTGCCATTCCACCCCCGCCGGAAGAAATCATCGGTGAAAAGGCTGCGCTGTTTGAAAAGCGCGTGTTTTATGTGTTTGAACACTATGATGAGCTCTGGGACAAGTGGCTGTCCAAATTCAAGGCCCTGGGACAAGAAATGGCGGCGGTCAAAATTCCCAAAGAATTGCCCAAGTTTGTTCCCGAAGACAAGGTTATTCCGGCACCCACGGGCTATTATGCCAGTTATGACCTGATCGAGTCCTTTGATAAGCTCGTCAACCAGATGTTCAAAGGCTGGCAATACCACTTTGAAATGCTCAACCTGACTTACCTGGCGTACCTTATGTTCGCCGATGTATCCCGCAAGCTTTTTCCGGGTATCAGTGAGAGTGCCATCGGCAAAATGGTCGCCGGTGCCTACGTTTCCATGTTCCGTCCGGAAGAAGAACTTTGCCGTCTTGCCCGGTTGGCGGTCTCAGAAGGCAGCGTGGCAGAAATCCTCAAAGGTGACATGCCGGTGGATCAGAAAGTTGCAGCTCTTCAAAATACATCGGAAGGAAAATACTGGCTGGATGAGTTTGAAAAGTCCAAGGATCCCTGGTTTTATGTGTCGTGCGGCAGCGGCTGGCTGCATCACGAGGGCAGCTGGTTGACCAATCTGGACATCCCGTATGGCTATATAAAAGGGTATGTCGAACGGTTGGAAAAGGGAGAAACGATCGAACGTTCTCTGGAAGACATCGACAAGCAAAGGGACGAAATCGTTGCCGAATACACCAAACTCATCAAGACCGACGAAGACAGAAAGGCTTTCGATGATGCTTACAATACCATCAGAACCATCTACCGATATGCCGAGGACCATCTCTTCTGGGTTGAGCACTGGTTCCATACCATCTGGTTTGCCAAAATCAGAGAAATCGGAAGCCTCCTGGTGAGCAACGGAATGTTGAATGAGGTGGACGACATATTTATGTTTCACCGTTACGAGATCCCGGAGCTTCTGACCGAGGTTGCCACCGGCTGGGCTTTGGGGGTGGATATCCCCTTGCGCAGTGAAAGCTATAAAAACAAGGCTGCCAAACGCAAAAAGATCCTGGAGGCAGCCAATGCCTGGACACCGACACCGGCTTTGGGTGTCCCGCCCGAAGAGGTGGCAGAACCGTTTACCATTATGCTCTGGGGGATCACCACCGACAAGGTCAAAGGATGGCTCAAAGGTGTTGAAGCTCCTGCGGCCGGAGATGTTTCCGAAATAAGTGGATTTGCATCTTCAGCCGGTGTTGCTGAGGGGCCGGCCCGGGTACTCAAACTGCTCAAAGATATTGTGGGTCTGCAACCGGGCGAGATCCTGGTTTGTCCCTCCACCAATCCGTCCTGGGCTCCCGTCTTTACAAATATCAAAGCGGCAGTCACCGACATCGGTGGGCTGACCAGCCATGCGGCCATTGTCTGCCGGGAGTATGGTGTACCCTCGGTGACGGGCACCGGTGTGGCCACTTCCGTCATAAAAACGGGTGACACCATCAAGGTTGACGGCGACACCGGGGTCGTCACGATTGTCAAAAGAGCGGGGTAAGTTAACCGAAAGTTAAATATATCAGGGGTCGGGGAATTTTTTTCGCGGTAAGATGATCGCCCCGGGGCTTCCAATGGGCAGAGGGCTATTGCCGCCGAGATAGGCAAAACACGGCGCCGGTTCTTGTCGGCGTGAAAGGTTTAAATCGCCGGCAGTAAAATGCACGGCAGCTGCCGCTGTCAGGCTTGGCGGGCAACAACCCGGCATCTTGCCGCGAAAAAAATTCCCCGACCCCTCAAATATATAAACATTTTCCAAACCACTCAACGAAATGCCGCTCTTAACCCCCTTGCCTTCTGTGGGAGGGGGGGGTGGCGGTAAACGATAGGGCGCGGGAGAAAGAAATGGAATTACTCCTGGACTTTGACCGACTGGATAAAAGTTCACTCCCGTCAGTCGGGGGTAAAAATGCCAGTTTGGGCGAAATGATCAAGGCCGGTATCCGGGTACCGCCGGGATTTGCCGTCACCACCGATTCCTATGCGATCTTTATCGAGCAGGCCGGGATTAAAGATAAAATCCACCAGCGGCTTGCTGATCTGAATCCCGACAACATCGACACGTTGAATCGGGTAGCTGCCGAAATACAGGGATTAATCAACACCGCTCCCATTCCTGACGATGTTCGAAAGGCAATCGGAAATGGCTACCTCGGACTTTGCCGGAAATGTTCCAGCGAGAAGGTAGCCGTTGCGGTTCGATCGAGTGCAACCGCCGAAGACCTGCCCAACGCCAGCTTCGCCGGGCAGCAGGACACCTATCTTTGGGTTGAGGGAGTGGAGCAGGTTATCCACAAGGTCGGAAAATGCTGGGCCAGTCTGTTCACCCCCCGGGCAATTAGCTATAGAATCAAAAACGACTTTCCCCACGAAAAGGTGCTGATCAGTGTCGGCGTGCAAAAAATGGTGAACTCAAAGGCGGCCGGCGTGTTGTTCACCCTTAACCCGATCAACGGAGACCCCTCCAAGGTAGTGATCGAGGGCAGCTGGGGTTTGGGCGAAACCGTTGTGTCCGGCTCCGTCAATCCGGATAAATTTGTAGTGGACAAGGTCATGATGGAGATCAACGAAAGATCCATTTCCACCAAGCATATAGAGTGTATCTATGACGCTGTAAAAGGCGAAGTGGTAAACGCCGATGTTGAAACTGATAAGCAGTGCCACTGCTGCCTGGCGGACCGGGAGATAAAAAACCTGGTAAAGACTGCCAAAGTCATAGAGAACCACTATGGCCGTCCCATGGATATCGAGTGGGCCATTGATAAAGACCTGCCCTATCCGGAAAATATGTTTATCGTTCAGGCCCGCCCGGAAACTGTTTGGAGCCAACGCAGGGAAACCTCGGTTATTGGAAAAAAGACCGGACACCAGTTAATGATGGAACAAGCGATGAAACGCATTAAAATTCCCTGATATACACGAAAATCCCGACCTCGATGCCATTACCCTCGCCAGAATCTCCCCGGAACCGGCTTTGATCAGGCTTTAAAATCACAGCGCGGGGGTCGATAGATGTTCTCTTTGGCGACATTGTGACGCAATCCGGCAGGGGTCAAAGGCTGCTGAAGATTACAACTGAAAAAATAAACTGGAGGTTATAAAAACCACGAGAGGAGGAAAATATTACAATGAAAAGCATGAGGGACTTTATTGCCAAGGCCGAAGAAGAAGGCCAGATGAAAAGAATCAAAGCAGAAGTAGATTGGAACCTGGAATTATCTCATATTGCCAAACTAAACGAAGAAAAAGGTGGCCCGGCACTTCTTTTTGAAAACGTCAAAGATTATGACACGCCTGTCATCACCAGTGTGTGCACCACAACCCAAAGACTGGCTTTGATTATGGGGCTGCCCCTTGAAACCTCTCTTGTGGATCTTTACAAAGAATGGGCAAAGCTGGGTGAAAACCTGACACCGCCCAGGCGGGTTGAAGCTTCAAGCGCCCCCTGTAAAGAAAATATCGTGACCGGTGATGACATCGATCTTTTCAAATTTCCGGTCCCCCATTGGTATCCGTTGGATGGCGGTCGTTATATCGGTACCGCCCATTTCATCATCAGCAAAGACCCTGAAAGCGGTTGGATTAATTTGGGAACTTACCGCAGCCAGCTGCTCGGCAAAGACAAGATGGGTACCCAGTTTATCAAGGGTAAGCACGCCGACATCATGCTGAAAAAATACCAGGCCATGGGCAAACCCATGCCTGTGGCTTCGGTTATCGGATGCGACCCCCTGCTCTTTATCCTGGGAGCCGCCCGCATTTCCGCTTTTACCTCGGAATATGACGTCGCCGGGGCATTGCGAGGTGAAGCCATCGAGGTCGTTCCGGGAGAAACGGTAGATCTTCCCATTCCGGCCAGTGCTGAAATCGTCATAGAGGGCGAGGTGGATGCCGACAAATTCATGGAAGAAGGCCCCTTTGGTGAGTATACCGGCTATTATTCCGGAGTCGGCACGGATCCGCGCAACTTTATCGATGTCAAATGCGTAACTCACAGAAACAATCCCATTTTGTGGGGAACCACAGTAGGCCGGGCGGTCACCGATACCCACATGACCATGGCGCTCTCATACGGGGCAACCCTGTGGCAGCAGCTTTTGGCCATGAAAATACCCGGCATAAAAGCGATCTACTGCCCGCCCGAGGGATCCGGCAGAATGCTGGCGATCATCTCCCTCAAGCAGATGTATCCCGGGCATGCCGACCAGGCGCTCACTGCGGCAATTTCGACCGAAATGGGAGCATACGGACTCAAAACGGTCATCGTAGTGGATGACGATATCGACCCCTGGGACATCCCGCGCGTTATGTATGCCCTGAGTTTCAGATTTCAGCCCAACCGCTGCCAGGTGATCAAACGGGGCAGATCCACACCCTTGGATCCGTCCCTTCCGCTGAACGCCAGATACATTACCGGCCGGTTGCTTATCGACGCAACCATTCCCTACGATTGGGATGAAAAGCCGATCCCCATCGAGCTTGACAAGGAAATTGTCAACAAGATTGAAGCCCGATGGTCGGAGTTGGGACTATAGCCAAGTAAAGGATGCTATAATATGACAAGCAAAAGTTTACTGGATGGCAAAAAAATTCTGGCGGTGGACGACGAACCGGATATCCTGGAGACCCTGGAGGATTTGCTGCCGATGTGTGGAGTTGTCAAAGCCACCAGTTTCCAGGCGGCCAAAGAGCTGTTGGAATCCCGGGATTTTGACATTGTTATCCTGGACATCATGGGTGTTGAAGGCTATCGGTTATTGGACATTGCCAAACGGAGAAAGATCACCGCCGTCATGTTGACAGCATACGCCTTCACACCTGCAAATATCGTGCGCTCCATTAAAGAAGGTGCTGCCTCCTATATCCCCAAGGAGGAATTGGCGGATATCAAGGAATTTTTGATTGATGTGTTGGATGCTCAGAAAAAGGGGATAAATCCCTGGGAGCCCTGGCAGGAGAGATTGCCCCCGACCTATTTTGAAAAACGGTTTGGCGCTGCCTGGCAGGACAACGACAAGGAATTTTGGGAGAGATTTAGAGCCAGTATCAAAGCCAGACGTTCTAAAGCTGCAACACCCAAGAAGTAGATGAAGGAGGTTGAGCGTGAAACCGATCCGCTACAAAAAAGAAATGGTGCAAGAATTTCTGCAACACGGCTATTGGACCCAGGAATTATTTTTTGATTTTTGGGACAGAAATGCCCGTGAATACGGAGACCGAGAAGCATTGGTCGATTCCAAGCACCGGGTGACCTGGTCGGAGGCAAAACGCCTGGTGGATGCTATTGCTTTTACATGGGTACAAATGGGCATCCCCAAGTTTTCCCGCATCATCATCCAGTCGCCGAACAGTGTCTACGGTTTTCTGGCAAGAATCGCCAGCGAGAGGGCCGGTCTCATTTCGCTGACGGTTTATCCCTATCTTCGGCAAAGAGAACTCGAATACATGGTCAAACGAACCGAAGCCTCAGCGGTCATTATTCCCCATATGTATCGAAATTTTGACTATCTTGAAATGTACCGCGGACTCCAGGCTCAGTTTCCGCATTTAAAAAACATTTTCCTGTTCGATGATGGCGTGCCGGAAGCTGCCCCGCCGGGGACCTATTCGCTCACCCAATTAGCCCGGGAGGCGGCCGAAAAGCCCATCGACGAACCCCCCCTGGAGCAAAGAAGGCTGGATCCCATTTGGAATGTGGCCTTGCTAACAACCACTTCGGGAACCACCGGATTACCTAAATTGGTGGAATGGCCCACTGCTCCGCGGGTCTGCACATCCAAAGGCAGGGTCGATATCTGGAATCTTACCAAAGACGATATAACCATGGCGATTGCGCCGCATGCCGGCGGCGCCGCAGGCACTCTTACCTATTTTGCGGCCCCCTTGGCAGGAGCCAAGACGGTAATGCTGGAGGAATTTTCACCCGAAGATGCTTTGGCGCTCATTGAAAAGGAAAAAGCAACTGCCATTGGGGTGGTGCCCACCCATTTGGTAAGGATGCTGGAAGCGGACACCTCAGGATACGATTTGAGCTCTTTGCGATTTATCCGCTCGGCCGGCGGCTATCTTTCCCCCCAAGTGGCGGAAGAGGCTGAAAAGGCATTTGGCGCCGTTATCACCAGTGATCTGGGCACTCAAGATATGGGGTCCGTTTCCGGATGCCGGGTCGAGGATTCCAAGGAGTTGCGCCGCAGAACGGTGGGGCGCATGCTGCCGGGTAATAAAGTGCGTCTCCTCGATGAAGCCGGCAATGAGGTTCCGGCGGGTGAACCGGGTATACTCTACTTCAGGGGGCCGCATGCCCCGGCCGGTTATTTCAGAGATGAAGAATTGACATCCACCGTCTTCGATCCCGACGGCTGGACCACCACCGGCGACATTGTCAAATTTGACCGGGAGTGTCTGTGGATACTGGGACGGGCCAAGGATATGATCATTCGGGGCGGGCAGAACATCTATCCGGCTGAAATAGAGGGGCTTCTCAATGAGCACCCCAAAGTGGCATCGGTGGCCATTGTGGGGTATCCGGACAAAGAAATGGGTGAGCGGGCCTGCGCCTATGTGATCCCGAAAGCAGGACAGGTGTTTTCCTTCGACGAGATGATCGATTTTCTGAAAGCCAAAAACCTGGCCACGTACAAGCTGCCGGAGCGCCTTGAGGTTGTCGATGAATTTCCCGCCGTTGGCGATTCGGGGAAGGTAAACAAGGAAGCCCTTAAAAAAGAAATTGCGGCCAAGGTGGAAAGAAGTGGTTCATTATAAGTTCGGTCGTATGGAGTATTTAACCATAAAATATAAATTCGAAAATCGAAATCCGAAGTTCGAAACAAATTCGAAATTCAAATTTCAAAATTCTCAAAACATTCACCTCACGGTTACGGTTAGCATTTCATGTTTTGGTCATTTGAATTTCTAATTTTAGCCATTGTTTCGTATTTCGAGATTCGGATTTCGGATTTTTGCCATTGATTTTGCTTTCGATATAGCGGGTTGCTTTTAATATTAATGTAGGAGCAAAATTGAATGCAGAAAGCAGTTCTCCTCATTTCCACCCTGGATACCAAAAGAGACGAAACGGTATACCTCAAAAACAAGATGTCCCGAATCGGTCTCAAGCCGCTTCTCATGGATATTTCCATGCGGACAAGAGGATATTCCGAATCCGACATCCGTCCCGATCAAGTGGCCGCGGCCGGCGGATGTAATTTTGAAGAAATTAGCAGTTCCAGGGATCGAACCCGCATCACCAATATCATGATGACCGGCGCCTCGCACATTGCCGCCGAATTGCTGGCCGACAACAAGCTGGAAGGGGTTATGGCCCTGGGAGGTTCTACCGGAACGTTAATGGCCACCGAGGTTATGCGGTTTCTACCCTTTGGCATTCCAAAGCTTATGATTTCCTCCACGGCCGCGCTGCCCGGACTTTCCACCCGCTATTTCGGCACCGGCGACATTATCCTTTTTCATTCAGTCATCGAAATATCCGGCGTAACCGATATGCTTAAAAATGTCATGGACAGGGCCGCTCATGCCATGGCAGGCATAATCCAAGGGGAGGTGACTTCTCCGAAAACTGAGCAGGGCAATGCGATCGCCCTGACCATGCTGGGACCCTGTGAAATGTGTGCCCGTTCCGTAAGGTCGGCCCTGCAACAAAAAGGCTTTCAAGTCATCGGCTTTTCAGCGGCTGGAATCGGCGACAAGGCGATGGAAGACATGATAGAAGCAGATTTTTTCGACGGCGTCGTCGACCTGGCCCCGGGCGGTGTCGGAGAACACTTATTCGGCTATATGCGGGATGCGGGTCCCCGTCGCCTGGAAACCGCCGGGGCATCCGGTATCCCTCAAATTGTTTCCACCTGCAGCGTGAACCACATGACGCCGGCGAAATCCAAATACAAACCTGAATTTCACCGACGCAGAAAATATGACCTGGATAAGTTTCGGTCCTGGTTGCGTTTATCGCCCGGCGAATTAGCAACGGTTGCGGAAGTCTTTGCAGAAAAGCTGAACAAGGCTTGCGGTCCGGTGACACTGCTGATACCGCTCGATGGATGGTCATCGGTGGATCGCCCCGGAAACCCAACTTACGATCCCGTCGAGGATCGTGTTTTCATCCAAAAGCTCCATGAAAAATTAAAACCGGAAATCCAAATCCGGCAGGTTAATGCCAATATGGAAGACCCGGAATTTTCACAGGCCGTTGTTGCCGCGGCATTGGAAATTTTCAGGTAGAGATGCTTCTAAGATTTTTTCTCAAGGTGGTTGCAGCCGATGGACCCCACAGCATTTACCGTCAATACCAGTGAAGGAACCTTCGATCTGACTGCCAACGTCAGGTTGATCGGCCGGGATGTTTTGGTGGCCGTTTGGGGCGGAGAGAAACCTCACATCGGCGCCGTCGCGGTGGCCCAACCGCGACCAAGTCTGAAAAACCCCAAGGTTACCAGCGCCACAGCCTCCGTGTTCAGTTATGTGGGACACAAAGAAGACGATTTGGCCAAAGCCGCCGCAGAGATATTGGCCGCAGCCTTGAACACCCATGTGGTTGTCACCGCCGGCATTCACTGGGATAATCTAACACAGGCCGGTATTCAAAAAGTCATCGACCACAGCCAGATTCTGGTGGACCTGATTCTGGAACGGATTGTTTCATCATTCCCATCACCCAAAGAAGAAAAAAAATAGAAAGGAAAGATATGACCAAGCGAATTGTTATCGGAATCTCCGGGGCCAGCGGCGTCATTTACGGAGTAAGATTGCTCAACCATCTGCAAGGTACGGATCACGAGACGCATCTGATCATATCCGAGGCCGGCAAGCTGAATATTGAAATAGAAACCAGTTACAAGGCCGATGAAGTGGCGGCAATGGCCGATTATACTTATGACCACAAGGATGTGGCGGCATCCCTGTCAAGCGGCTCATTTTTGACGGAAGGCATGGTGGTGGTTCCCTGCACCATTAAAACACTGTCCGGTATCGCCAATTCGTACACCGAAAACCTCCTGGTGAGAGCGGCCGATGTGACTCTCAAAGAAAATCGCAAGCTTGTCCTGGTCGTAAGAGAAACGCCCCTGCACAAGGGACACCTCAAACTCATGGCCATGGCCGCCGACATGGGCGCCCATATCCTTCCCCCCGTTCCCTCTTTTTATCACTTCCCCCGAACGCTGGAGGATATCATCGATCACACCATCGGTAAAATCTTCGATTGTTTTGACATCGCCCATCAGCTGTTTCAGCGCTGGGGAGAGGAAGGCAAGAACAACAGCACCCGCAAAAAGTTAACGGTCAAGCACTGATCGGGTTGGAGTGATTCAAAAAATATTTTTCTGGAATACACTACAATTAAATGACCCGGTCAGGGGATAAATTTTTATCGTCAAGATGCACAATCACCGCCGCCTCGGCTTGCAAGTGACACTTGCTTTCAATTGACCCCCCCGACAGCGACAATATTCGGGCTAACCCGGGGGCTCGCCGTCATTTATGCATCCGGGCAACAATAGCCCTTTGTCATATAGAGCCGGCGCGGTAATCAGCTTGTCGAAAAAAATTTATCCCCTGGCCGGGTTCGGTGCCAATCGGAATATTATTTTGAGAATCGCTTAAGAAACTTAACGGTGGCATACCGCCAGAATAGGGTTTTCAGCAGTATAATCAATCCCCGGCACTTCCGCCGATGCCGGTGCGCACCCGCATTCTGGGGCCGGCTGCGCCGCCGGGCTGCCAGTCTCTGCAGAGATGAAGCGCATCCAGTAATTGAAGCTTGTTTTGCTTTTTCAGCCGGTAGTAAATTAAAGCCCAGGCGCATGGCGTATTTCGGTCCACCTCGCAGCTACCATTTTGGGATCCCCCACAGGGTCCATTGAAGAGGCTTTTGGCACAGCGTGCCACCGGACAGATACCGCCGGTAAAAGCCAAAACACAATCACCGCATCCCCGGCAAACCTCCTGCCAGACACCGGGCTCTTTCGAGGCCCCGAAAAAGGTGGTATTCAGTGCTGGAATTACCGGCAAAGGCTCGAAGACATCGGCCAGGATCTGTACCCCCGCGCCGCACGCCAGAGACAAGATTGCATCGGTATCCCCCGGGATCCTCTGGTAAGTCGCCACAAGATCCTGTTCGCATTGCCTCAGGATGGAGCCCATCTCGATGGACGGTGGATCACCGCGGTAATGCTTGATGTGGGACAACTCCCGGGCAAGTTCCCGGGCTTCCCGCTCTCCTCCGGACAGACAAACGGTTACACAGCTCCCGCAACCCAGCACGAGCACTTTACGGAAATCGGCAATCGCGGCAGCGATCTCCTCCAGTGGTTTTAAATCCCCGACGATCATTTTTCCTCCTCTGGTTGTGAACCGGGACCCGGGAAGAAATGCGCCCTGGCCAACGAGGAAATTGCTTGTCGGTGACTGGGGCACAGCGGATCGAATTCCTGGTGGAGTCTTTCGGACAGTGTCTCACCGAAATTCGCGGTATAAAGCGGATCTCCGCAGACCCTGCAGCGCAACAGATTCAGGGTCACAACTTCATTCCAGTCATTTTCCATGAGATATTGAAATTCAATTGCCTCCTGCGGGCACACCCTCCAGCAGGTACCGCAACGGGCACAGCGCGTCATATTATGCAGCAGCGTGCGCTGATCATCCGTATCCTTTGAACTTAAAGCGTCTGCCGGACAATTTTGCACGCATGCCAAACAGCCGTTGCATTTTTCATTCACTACGAAATAAGACATATTACCTCTTCCCTTTTACTATAATTGCTTTGCATAATTGCAAATCAAGCTTGGAAGAATTCGCAAGGTTTCACCCGTCACCGGGCTGTTGCCCAAACATTTTTGAGCGGTCAGTAAAACGTTTTTTGACATAAATCTCAGCGCAGCGGAAGAAAGCGCTTTGAACCTGTTTGAGTCCCGCTGTCAAGCGGGACGAGTTTTCAAAGCGCCTGGAGCAAGCTTTAGATTAATGAAGCTGTCCGCCCTAAAGGGCGGGGCTTCCCGGAAAGGAAACTAGCTATTTCAGATAGCTTCCCTTAACTCGGCCCTTAAGGCGGAGCCTACAGGGAAGCAGACCGGCCGAAAAACGGTTTAGACTCAGCGAGAATATGTTTGGGCAACAGCCCGTCAATTTGTGGTTTCGAATTCGATATTCGAAATTCCGCGATAGCGGTTCAGCCTCCACCAACAAGTAATAGGAACCTGACCGTATCGCCGTCCTTGAGCATTCGCCGGGAATATTCCTTGCGGGCCAGAAATGTTTCATCATTGATCATCACCTGAATGGCCATGTCCAGGTTGCCTTTTGCATCCAGCAGTATCTGACGGGCCTTTTGGCCGTGGTTTTTGACGAGAAAAGAAACGAGATCCGTTACCGTTGCTGTCTTCGCATCTATCTCGAATTCCGTTTTTTTGCCGATCAGTTTTGACATCGTCGGCAAACCGATGGATTCAACCGTTATTTTCATAATTTTTCTCCAGCCGGCCGGCTGCCAATTGCCGTCAATTGCAAGGCCGATTTTCGGCCGCGGGGATATTGGATCATGCGGGCGTCCACAAAATTCAGCGATTTTGGATAGCAAAAACGAACGCACTGGGGTTGTCCGTCGCACAGGTCACATTTGAACACTTTTTGCTTTTCCTGATCAAATCCCATTGCGCCAAAAGGACAGGCGGATACGCACAACCTGCAACTGATACAACGGTCATAGTCGACTGCCACGCGTAAAAACGCCTCGTCTCTGTATATGGCTTCCCTGGGGCAGACAGCCATACAGGGGGCATCCTCACATTGTTGACAGCTGACGGGCAGAAAAACGCCGGCCTTATTCCACTCGATGATACGGATTCTGGCTCTGGCAGGGTTGCTCACATCGCAGTGTTGCAGAGAACAGGCGATCTGGCATAACTTGCAGCCCGTGCATTTTTGGGCATCCGCTACGAGCACGCGGGTGGTCATCCATCAATCTCCTTTTTATTTTGCAAGCGGCCACAGGTCGTCGAGTTCCAGTGTTTGAAATATGGCGCGTTTTAAGAGTCCCGTTTTGGTCCATCCGCGCGAACGGTAGTATTCATTCACCAGACGGTTCAACTTTTTCAGATCAATATCTTTCCACTTTTCAAGGGGCATGCGCATGCCTGCAGGAAAATCAAAAACGTCATCCGGCCTTCGGCCATTTCGGCCAGCCGTCAACTCTCTTAAATTAAAGAGGCGCTCAAGGACATAACATCGATAGGCAACATCCCGCAGATTCTTTTCGCTCGGGGCGATACCGGCAACCAGCCGGAGCAACTCCTTTAATGGTGATAAATGCTTCGGATGGCTGTAAAAGCTAATGATTTTAGTTGCGGAAATTCCCAGACAATTAAACACCATTTCATATAGTTCCTGCCAGCTCACCATTCCAACGGGGCCTGTGAATTCCTCGCGGCGCCCCTGGGATACCGGCTCAACCGGGGCATCGCTCAGCTCCGGTGGTTCATTTTGCCTTCCCGGCAGATGGGCATCTTCGCGGCCGGGTCTGCGGAGTTGCACCTGGCTGCCTTGAAAGTGCACAGGTGTTAATGTGTGTGCGAGGGAATCGAAATCGTCCTCGGTATGCATTTTAATCAAAAGCAACACCGGCCTGAGAAGTTCTAAGCTGCCGTCTCCGATGATCCCGGCCGCTCTCAGCGGCCCCTGTGCCAGGATATCTCCAAGCCCCTGGCGCAAGGCCATCTGCTCTATCATGGTCTCGACAGTTTTCGGATCACCTTGCCCCAATTTCAATCCAATACTGTCTTTATCTGCAACCATTTTATTTTCGAAAAGTGCAGCCACCCATTGGAGCATGGCCCGGGCAACCAACGGGTCCAAACCCAAATCGGTGACCGAATGATCGTGGGCGCCGGTGGAATCCGCAGGCCAGAGACTTGACCCAGGCAGGACAACCTGCCCGATGGCCAATTCAATGCCACCGTTTGGTTTTGCACCGGCGAGTCTATCCGTGATGGCGAGGGCGGCGTCCATGAATTTCCCTTGATGCGCCAAGGCTGCTGCTGGATTCTTTACGGCTAGGTCCATTCTTCCCCGACAGACAACGGCCTTGATATTTTTAGAGCCGAGCACGGCCCCCATGCCGGTGCGCCCCGATTGCTGGTTTCGATCCGTCACGAGATTGGCAAAACGGACAAGGTTCTCACCGGCCGGTCCGATACAAATAATCCGGACATTTTCATCACCCAGCTTGTTTCGGATAGTTTCGCGGGACTCAAAAACACCATTTCCCCATAATTTTTCCGCACTCTTTATTTTTATTTGGCCGTTGTCTACCAAAAGATAGCTCGGATGGGGTGCGCGGCCTTTGATAACCAGGTGGTCAAAGCCGGCCCATCTCATTTCCGACGCAAAAAACCCGCTGAGGGCAGCGCGCCCCAAAAGCCGGGTCAGCGGGGATTTGGCTGAAACATCGGTGTATGCCAAGGGCATATTAAGCGTGCCGCCCAGTAGTCCTGAACCGATTGTGATGATATTATCGGGACCTAAAGGATCACATCCGGGAGGCAAATGCTTGTAGAGCAAATAGGCATTGAGGCCCCTGCCGCCCAGAAATTTAGATCGCCATTCCCTGGGGATGGGGTTGATGTCGATTTCCTTCGATGACAGATCGATGTAGGCAATCTTACGGTTTAGGGGCATGAATACTCCCGTGGGTAGTTTGTGCCATCACAACCCCTCGAGCGGGTTTAGTGAAATCCAAATTCTGTATTGTGTGAAAAATCTTGGACCAGAGTACCAGTTTTCGGAGTAACCCTGGAAGGGATATTTGGTTAACAGATTGTCCTAAATTCGAAATACGAATGTCGAAATACGAAACAATGACCAAAACTCAAATTATCCAAACGGAAAAACACCGGCTATTGTCACACCTGTTTCTGTCATTGGAAATTCGAGATTCGGATTTGTTTCGAATTTCGGATTTCGTGCTTCGAATTTTGATCAGCGCCATAGATCTCAAATCAAAGCCGCAAATTTCCGGCCTGGCCCAATGGACCAGGTATTCTAACTATATGCTGATCTTTCTTCAATCCGGCGCCTGATAGCCTCTGCCGCCTTTTTTGTTTCCTGTATCAGAAACTTGATCTTATCGTCGCCCATGCTGGGTTTGAATCCGACAACCCATATGGCCGAATGGGGCTGATCATTTCGCGGAATAACTGAAGCCACGGCCCGAACCCCTGATATATATTCTTCATCATCCGTAGCATACCCCTTTTTTCGGACGGTTCTTATTTCTTGAAGGTACTGCTCCGGATCGGTGATCGTTTTTTCGGTGAATTTATGGATGCCGCTTGCCCGGATGAGCTCTATCGCCTGGGTTTCCGGCATGGATGACAAAAAGACCTTGCCGACCGCACCGGCAAGAAGGGGAATCCGCATGCCGATCGATGCCGTAATTTTTAAGTCATGTCTGGTCTCGACGATATCCAGAATGGTGACATGTTCCCCATTTTTAATCCCCAAAAAGACGGATTCCTGCCCCCTTTCCATCAGGTCTTCCATAACGGGCCGGGCCATGTCTTTCAGGTCGATCCTGGAGAAGGCTGCCCGCCCCAACTCGAAGAGAGTGAAACCCAGTGTGTATCGCTTGGTCAACGGGTCTCGACCGATGGCGCCCAGTTGCTCGAGCGCCGCAGCGATCCCGTGGACGGTGCTTTTACTTATTTTTAGCCCTTTGGAAAGCTCACTGAGTCGCATTCCCTGTTCAGCGTCGGAAATGAGCTTCAATATTTGAAAGGCTTTTTTTACCGTAGGAGCTCGATATTTGGCGGTCATTAGTTCACCATAATGAACTTTTTTATGAATTACGTTATACCCTGACCCGCCGCTTGTCAATA
>JASFTQ010000076.1:0-16103 GCA_050053515.1 Desulfobacterales bacterium
CCCCGTAATCACCTGTTGAACCATTGTTGTAACCAGTTTCGGCGCAAAGCCCGGCATGTAAACATACACATATAATATCAGGGAGCCCAGCAGGGTTACCATAAAAGGGAAGCCGAACAAGAGCATGGACGCAAGGCTTATTCCAAAAAGTGTCATAATGCTGCCCCCCCGATCTCTTCATCTTCGTATTCACTCTGTTGATCCGGTGATTGCCAGGGTTCCTTCTCGGTGAAATTCTTAATGATTGTTCGGATATACTGAATGCACGCCAGGCCGAATCCGATGGGAATAATCACATAAAAGGTCCATTTCGGCACTCTCAGTGCAGGGGTCACGTGCCCCATATCCATAGCATTCATCAGGTATTTGTAGGAAAACCACGTCATGATCCCCATCACAACTGCACTGACGATTGAAATGATGATAATGAACACCTTCTCCATTGTTTGGGGCATGGCGTCCAGAAATGCGCCCATGCGGATATGCCGCGCCTTTCTGACGGCGTAGCTCACGCCGGTGAAGGTGGTCAACATCACAAGGAACTTCGACACCTCTTCGGCAAAATAAATACTTTGAAAAAATGTGCGGGCAAACACATTGGTGATCAGCAATACCCCGAGTGATGCAACGCAAAAAACCAGGATCGACACTTCAATCGCATTGACCATTGTACCGATATGGCGGTTGAACTGTTGGAAAAAGGTCAACGCTTTTTGCTGTTCATTTTCCTCGTTCATTGTTCGACCTCGCCAATCGCTGAATTTAGGTGTAAACAGATTGGGGCACCGCAGCGATCATGTGGCTGCAGTGCCGCGATCTCTGTTATTCGATGTTTAAGGCTTTTTTGGCATTTTCAATGTCTTTCAGGAGAGCATCGAGCATGGCCTGGGATCCTTTACCGCCGATTTTGGTATATTTGGGATATACCGTTTCAGCCCGTTCCTTGAAGTTGGCAATGGTCGCGGTATCCAGTACGGTGAATGTCAGCTCGGGTTTGGCTTTTTTCATTTTTTCTTTGTCGGCCGCATTTTTCTCCGTGATCCATTTGCCGGCCGGGATGATGGCATCGATCCAGAATTTTCGCATCTCCTGCTGTACTTCCTTTGGCAGGTTGTCAAAAAATTTCTGATTGGCGGTGGGGATGCCGATAAAGGGCTCGCTTTTCAACTGGGTGACATAATCCTGCACCTCATAGAACTTCATGCTGTGGATCGCAAAAAGCGGGTTGACCTGCGCATCGATCAGCCCCATCTGAAGTCCGCTGTAGACCTCGCCGTAGCTCATGGGCGTCGGGGCGGCCCCGTAAGCCTTATAGTCTTCCACCAACAATTTGGAGGACATCAGGCGGAGTTTGAGACCTTTCATGTCATCCAGCGAGTTGATGGGCTTTTTGGAAGTCAGCCACTGCCACCCCTCAAACATGATCGAAAGCGGCACCATGCCGTTATCCCTGAAAGCCTTTTCCATAAGCGGCATAAACTCACCGTTTCTGGCCATCCAGTCCAGCACCTCCGGTACCTTTTCGGTAGGAAATAGATAGTTCAATGCCAGGACCTGGGCCTGGGGTACGAATGAGCTGATCCAGGCATAATCCGAAAAGACGTATTCCACTACGCCGAGCTGGCAAAGCTCGTTGATATCGCCGGTTGCGCCCAATGTCCCGTAAGGATAGACGTTGATGTCGATTTTCCCGCCGGACCATTCTTTCATGTGATCAGAGAAATTTCTGGCCCATACGGTCATAAAATCGCCTTCGATTTCCTCCGATGCCAGCCGGGCCTTAATGACTCTTCCCTTGTAATCCGCGGCGGTGGCGACACCGACAGAAATCAAAAGCATCGAGATTACGATCAGATTAAAAACCCTTTTCATAATACTACTCCTTTCATTTATTGAGGGTGATTTACAAATAATCATAATTTCTAATTAAATTTCATGCACTATTCGGGTATGTTATATCACCTCCCTTTGCGGTTGAGAAATTTCAAGCGCTCGGCATGTTTAAAAAAATTCAACGCCCCTTTCACATACATTGTCACGCCATTGGACAAGTTGTCCCCTCGTTGCTGATCAGGGGAATGATTCCAGAAACGATGTCGACCTCACAGGTGCAGCGATAGTTGTTACAGAATCCAAACCCGGACAGGCCGTAATCAAATAAATCCGATGTATCGCTGCTTGACCACGGCCGAAAAAACGAAATTGATCATGGTTATGTAGTCGAACACCGGCAAATTTACGGCATTCTGAACAGCGGCGCCATATGGCGGCAAGAGGCTGCACTCCAGGAGAAGCGCCCGGATTTGCGGGTTTTGTGATACCATTTCGCGGGCGACGACTACCACCTCTTTCTCAACAGCCTCGGCATCCAGAGAACCCGTTTCTTCAATGGCAAACCGGTAAAACTGCCGACTATCTTCCAGTCCAGCGACAACCAGATTCGCGGGATTGGACACGCCCACCGCTGTCAATAAATCGGCGCTGAGGCTTTTTGAGGCAGCCGTGATAATGCCCACTTTCGCCTCCTCACCGATCAGCAGCGAAATAAAAGGAATCTGCAGCAGGCTCGACAGAAACACCGGAACGCCGAGCTCGCGGGCAAGTTTTTTCTGGTGGATCCCCATGAATCCGCAATCTCCAGTCACGGCGCGCACTCCCTGTTGTACCAGACCCCTGGCGGCTTTGCGCAGATTTTCATATATCGACGGATCCTTGCTCAACGCGCGCTGCACGCTAAAGCCCTCGACTTTTCGGAAGCTCACTGGAAAAGCGTAAGTGGTGGCGTTGGCGACATCCCCGGGGATAAACGGCACTGATGTTTCAAGCAGCAAGATGCCGATTGCCTCTCCCGCGCTTACCTGTCCTTTTTGGGTGGTATAAATCATTGAGAACTTTGTTTCATTTGTCGTGAAAAAAACATCCCGACCCCTGATTTAATCCGGGCTCATTTTTCTCGAGGGAACCCGGTTAATTTATGATGAATAGCTTGCGTGGAAAATCGGCAAAGGTTTTGCAACCGTCGTCGGTGACCCTGAAAGATTCACTGCATTCAAATCCGTAATTGTCCATCCACATGCCCAAAATCATATGAAAGGTCATGTTCGGCGCCAGAACCGTTTTGTCCCCCGGACGCAAGCTGGCCGTATGCTCGCCCCAGTCGGGTGGGTAATTGAGACCCATGGAATAACCGATGCGAGATTCCTTCTCCAGCCCGGCTTTGGCAATATGTTTGCGCCAGACCATTTCGACTTCCTCGCAAAGCATGCCCGGCTTGATGGCCTCAAGCGTTAGGTTGAGGCCATCAACCGTGTGATCGGCGAGGTTGGAGAGCTTCGCCGGCGGATTTTTACCCAGATATGCGGTGCGGGCCAGTGGAGCGTGATAACGGTGACGGCAGGCGGCCAACTCCAGATTCACTGCCTGCTCGTCCTTATAGGGAGCATCGGTCCACGTCAGGTGGGGGGCAGAAGTCTTCTCTCCGGTTGGCATCATCGGCACAATGGCGGTATAATCCCCCCCGAACTCCCTGGTTCCCTCAATCTGGGCCCGATAAACCGCCGCAACGGCATCACATTCCCGCACACCCGGTTTCAAGTTATCCAGGGCGGTCTGCATCACCTTTTCGGCAATCTTTCCCGCCTCCATCATGTAGCCGATTTCAGCATCGGATTTGATGAGCCGCACCCAGGAAACCAAAAGGTTGCCGTCCCTGATTTCGGCCTCGGGCAGATCTTTTTGAAGCGCCAAAAACCCCCGGGCACTGAAATAATAAGCGTCCATTTCCAAACCTATCGTCCGCGTTTCCCAGCCGTGGCGTTTGATTTCGTCGGCTACAAAATTCATGGGATGCTTGAACGGATTTTGCACATAATCGTCCGGGTAGCCGATGATGCAATCCATGTTTAAAAAAGTGGTATGTCGAGCTCCGGCTGCATCCATTCCGCGACCTATCCACAAAGGCATTTCCACATCGATGGCGACCACAACTGCCTGAGGCACATAGAAGGACCAACCGTCATAGCCGGTAAGATAATTCATGTTGGCCGGGTCCGAGATGACCAACACCTCGATTCCGGAATCTGCCATGCGCTTTTTTGTCTTACGCAGTCGATCAAGGTATTCATCTTTTGAAAATAGGGCCATCGTCTCCCCCTTTTATTGATAGAGTAACTTTATATTTTCAATGCATCGACACCCCGCTTGATGCGGGCAATTCCCTCCTTTAACTTCTCCATGCTTGCTGCAAATGAGATGCGGACATAGCCTTCTCCGGCTTTTCCGAAAATGCTGCCTGGGACTACCGCTACTTTGTGCTCCTTGGCCAGGAATTTGGCAAAATCCCATGAGGAGAGTCCGGTCGATGAAACATTCGGAAAGGCATAAAAGGTCGATTCCGGTTTGAGACACTGAATTCCATCAATAGCGTTAAGACCCTCATGGACAAGATGTCGTCTTTTGTCATAGGTGGCAACCATCTCTCGTACGCAGTCTTGGGGCGCGGAAATGGCCGCTAGGGCGGCCCGCTGGGCAACGGCGGTTACACCTGACACCATGTGCTCCATGAGTTTTTCCATTTCATCGATGATTGCCTTCGGAGCAACGGTATAACCGACTCTCCAGCCGGTCATGGCATAGGACTTGGAGAGCGTAAATGCGGAAATCGTCCGCTTCGCCATACCATCGAATGATCCAATGCTGATGTGCCTGTTCCCATCAAACAGGATGTGCTCATAAGGTTCATCCGAAAGCACCCAGATGTCGTGCTCAATGGCCATCTCGGCAAGGGAGCGCAATATCTCTTCCTCAAAGAACGCACCAGTTGGATTGGAAGGTGTGTTGATGATCATCAACTTTGTCTTATCGCTAATTGCCGAACGCATGTCAGCGGGATCGACCTTGAACCGATTGGATTCATGGGCGGGAACAGGCACCGGCAGGCCACCAAAAAGCCTTATCTGTGAATAGTAATCGTATCCCGGATCGATGACGATTACCTCATCTCCAGGATTGATTATGTGCAGACAGGTATTGAAAATGACTTGCATGGCTCCCACGGCCACGAAAATTTCTGTATCCGGATCGGCGACGATACCATTTTGCTCCTTTAATTTTTTAGCGATTACCTGACGGAGATCTAAAAATCCCTTAGCCGGCGGATAGCGGGTATAACCGTCGTCCAGAGCCTGTTTGGCGGCGTCACGAATGAACTCAGGAGTGTCGAAATCAGGCTGTCCAATACCCAGGTTAACGATATCCGGGATCTCATCTGCCAGGGCAAACATGATACGGATACCGGACCATTCGATTTCATGGGTTCGATCAGCGAGAAAGTTTTGGGTTGTCATACGCTTATTCCTTATCTTTTCGAATGTAGCATACTGTTTAATTTTCTATGCCACGACCGGTAGAACAAGATCCGCCGCTCCTTTTTGAGACGTTTTCATTTCCGGGGCATGCCGCTGCATAATCTCCTGAACAACAGATGCAATTTTAACCTTCTCCCCGATAAGTCCCTGGTGCCAATCCTCTGTCATCCAGGGCTTATAAATATCTCCTTCAGAGGTGCCCGGCTCGATCTTAAAGTAGCATGGCGAAGCCACACGGGCGATTTCGGGGGTCTCGTAGGCCCTGAACATACCACCGAAAGCATCCACGATGATGATATAAATATCCAAAGGAATATCTACTGCCTTGCGGATAGAACCCAGAATCGGGAGTGAGACATCCGATATGGGATTCAAGGAGTTAACCCCCATGGATTCAACGACTTTAGCACCTGCTGCACTACAGTATCCGGCAAAAACGGAATACTTGAATATGGTTTCTTGCGGGATTAGGCCCTCAGCCCTCATTTTATTTAAGAGAAAAAGCACCCCTTCATCATAAACTAGAAATCCCCGGTGGCCGGCTTCGATGTTGCGCATTATGTCGGCGATGTGATAGGAAATGTTGTCGGAACCCCGCAGTCGGAAGCCCTGCATGCCACCCTCCGGCGTTGAGATCTCCTTGGATCCGGGGTCCCAACCCTTGCGGTGGCCAACAGTCATGATCATCTCGATCTTCTCATCGTGCGCCATCTGGGCCATATCCTTGAGTTCCTGAAAGTCGCAATAGGTAGAACCCCCCACAGCGGCGATGGCCCGGTGGACAGTGACCCCCCGTTTTTCGGCTTCTTTGATCATGGCCGCCATGGTCGATGCCCGCTCCACACCGGCAATCTCGATGCGGTAATTGGCACCGTCGGCAAAGCTTTTTCCGGATGTGGGCAGATTCCAGGCATCCCGTCCGGGGATGCCCTCTTTTTCCATAAAGTTACGAATCTTATTCAAAACATCAGACATGATAACCCCCCTTATTATAGCGCTCAGCAGTTTCGAATGTGGTTACTCGCTGTCAGCCAGTAGTTTTTCGAGTTTCGGAAGTTCTCCTTCCACCATCTTGTATGCGTGTTCCTCTTTCGGAAATTGGCCGCTGCGGGCCTCATCAGCATACTGTCTGAAGGCTTCAATTGTCTTTTCCGCTAGATTTTCATATTTTTTGACGAACTTTGGTGTGAAGGCCTGAAATATGCCCAGCACATCGCTGCAGATCATGAGCTGGCCGTCGGCTTCCCAGCCCGCACCGATACTGTAGACAGGGATGGTCAGTTTATCGCGAATAATGCCGCAGACTTCGGGTGGAACCGCTTCCACCAAAAGTGCATAAGCGCCGGCCTTTTCGATGGCCAAAGCATCGGTGATCACGTCCTTGGCCGCTTCGGCGGTCCTGCCCTGAGCCTTGAAACCACCCAGTTGTCCGGAGCTTTGGGGCGTCAATCCGATATGTCCCATCACCAGCATACCGCCGTCTGCAATCGCTTGAATCTGTGGGCACACACGGACACCGCCTTCCAGCTTGACGGCATCGACCCCGGCTTCTTTGTAAAACCTTCCGGCATTGCGAACAGCTTCTTCGATGCTTACCTGGTAAGACAAAAATGGCATGTCACCAATAATAAAGGTATTCGGGGCTCCTCGGCGAACCGCTTCGCTGTGCCAAACACACTGATCCATGGTAACGGGCACGGTTCCGGCATAGCCATAAACACACATTCCCAGAGAATCTCCTACCAGTATCATATCCATGTCGGCTTGTTCGGCAAAAGTTGCCGTCCAATAATCATAGGATGTAATCCAAACAACCGTCTGACCGGCATCTTTCATTTTTTGCAAATCAAAACGGGTGAGCTTTTTAGAAGCCATTGGGTTATCCTTTCTTTATGCAATCACATTCCTAACGAATCATTGTATTTCAATGAGATCCAAGGTTGTCTTGGGCAGCTGTTCGATGCCGGTCTTGGTTATCAGCACATTTTGAATTAAGCGGGCACCAGTGCACTCGTCCCAGCTAAACACAGGCGGTTCCACCGCTACCACCATGCCTGCCGCAAGGATGTATTTGCTGTCACCGTCTAATACGCCGGCATCCACAAAGGATGGCGGGAATGCCATACCCATGGCATATCCAGTTGAATGAATGCGACCATGATCCATGCCTGCTTTGCTGATAACATCACGAGCCACCTTATGCATTTCCGCCCCGGGCACCCCTTCTCTCATCCGCGACATCACCGCCTCAGTGGCATCTCTGGCAATCTGATAAATTTCCTTTTGCCGGGCAGTTGGCTTGCCCAGACAAATTTGCCTGCCGATGGTGGCGCTATATCTCTTGTACGAAGGTCCAAATTGGATGTGTCCAAAATCACCTTTCTTCAGCATTTTGTCATCGGGCTGCCAGTGGGAGTAATGACTGCGATCACCCATGCAAATATTCAGGGGGCTGGCCGGCGGATCGCTACCCATACTGATGATACAATGATGTATGGCAGCTGACACTTCATATTCGGTGCTGCCTCTACGCATGGCTTCAATGGCCGCATTCATGCCGGGATCCGTCATCGCAACTGCCTTTTTTATGAACGCCAGCTCTGCAGGGCTTCTTATCAGCTTGATATCCTGTATCAGGGTGTTCGGTTCGCAGACCTTGGCATCACCCAGGATGGCGTTGAGCTGCTTATACTCATCAGGTGTCAGATAATACTGGGGTGCTTCCATGCCGATACGCAGGTTCAGGTAACCTTTTTCCCGCACAATGGCGCCTACGAAATCAATGGGATTTTCCGGTTCTCTGCCGCCATAGGGGCGGATATCTTCAATCAGGCTCATGTTGCGGACTTCCGGGATCTCCGGCAACCGGGTCAGAAAAGTGAGCGGTCCCTCATTTAGCGGGAAAAAAAGCACTTGATAGGTTTGCCAACCCTTGGCCCTGGAGCCGGTAAGGTAGTTTATATTTACCGGCTGGTGGACCATCAATAGCTCAATCCCCTCTTTTTCCATGGCAACGCGCACCTTTTTCTGCCGATCAAGGTACTCATCTTTTGAAAAATCTAAATTTAATGCTGGCATGATTAAATCCTATTCAGGTTAATAGCGTTTAAAATAATTTACATCCCAGCAGCCTTTTTCTTGGAATCTAAAAAAGCCTCTAGCTCTTGCACAGCCTCATCAGGCATGGGTACCTCTTGCTCATGATTTCTCAAAATGTCACTTATCAGGTCCTGAGATTTTTCTTCAGCGGTGAGACCACCGGCTGCTTCCCATATATCGTATTTATCCCGGTCCAGGATTGTGGGGATAAAGTGTTCGGTGCGGAAATAATTAAAGGTATGATCGCTGCTTAAAAAATCCCCCCTGGGGCCCACTGCTTTGATTTCCTCAAAGGCTAAGGTGTCATTATTAACAGAGATACCCTCTGCCACTCGCTTGGCCATGGCAATAATCTCGTGATCAACTACGGTCTTTTCGTATGAAGCCGCCAAGGTATTTTCCAGCTCGCCCCCAGCATGATTAACATAAGTGATTCCCCCCAGCAGGCAAAGCAGGTTACTTATCAGGCTTTCTACCCCGGCCTGCATTCCCAAACAGTTGGCATCGCTGGCGCCACCGGTTCCTCGGCTGGGAATGCCATAATAGCGGGCCATCTGGGCAATTGCCATGGAAAGAAGATCGCCCTCCGGTGCCCCATAGGGTAGAATGGTTGTCCGCATGTCAAAGGCGGAGCATACACAACCAAACATCACTGGATTCCCGGGATTGATAAGCTGAGCATAAGTGGCATGCGCCAAGAACTCAGCCACTGCCTGGGTCAAGGTTCCAGCAATGGAAACAGGCCCTGTGGCCCCAGCCATAACTTCGGGAGAAATCATCAGCGCTATTCCCCGATGGGCATACTCAGATAAAGCTTCCAGCTCTTCTGCTGAGTTAGCCAAGGGACTTTTGGTATTGCACACCACCATGATGGGAAGCTGTCCCTTTGACATATCACAGGCATCAGCTACTATTTCGGCGATGGTAATATGGTCTCGGGCACACTGACCATCAAAGCTACAACCTAACACGGGTTTATTGCTGTGGATTAAGCTGGTTATAAACGCCCAGGCTTCTAAGACACCCGGAGCCATGCTGGCAGGATAGACGCCTACGGTAGATATATCATAATGCACCAATGCATCCGTAAGGCGGGAGAAGTCAATTCCATCTTGGGCAACCGCAGCTCGACGTTTACCACCGGCATCAATTACATTGAGGGCGCAATTTGGGCCGCTGAAATAGGTATCTAAGCTATTCATGTCAAGGCTATATTTAGGATTGCGAGCATGAAAAGTAAAGCGGGAAGGAATTTTTTTAAGGCTGTTTTCAATCAAGCTTGAGGGGATGCGCACTGTTTTCTTGTCAAAATCTACTTGGGCGCCAGCAGCGTCATAGAGTTCTAAAGCCTCCTTGAAAGGCATGCATAAGCCGATTTCTTCTGCGATTCGCAAAGCTGTTAGGTGAATCTTTTTCACATCTTCTGGGATAAGAACTTCGTAATAATTTGAACGCCTATCCATTCTTTTGGTCCTTTCCATATAATATTGTTGAATAACGTATCTAAATTATCACCTGTTGTTCTGATTTGCTCAGGCAGTCATTAAATTGTCTTTCGAGGCCCCTGTCCTTTATGGAGGTGTATAAAAGCATTTTTATTTGAGTACCAATCGGTCTAAAGGGGTATGCGTAATAACCTCCAGTCCATCTTCATTTAATATCGCAGTATTAGAAATAAAAGGGTCTCCAGGATGCCCCAGATTGATCCAGGATTCCAAGTGGAAAACCATGCCTACCTTGAGTTCGCGATCACTTTCAGCGCGCAGGCTTCTGACCTTGGTGCCCCCTATCCAGCTCGGAGGAAAGCCGACGCCTGTAATATATCCGCAGTGATGGCGATGATAATCGATGCCTGCCTTATCGATCACAGCCTGCCAGGCATTGTAGGCATCAGCTGTCGTCATGCCTGGTTTTACTTTAGCAATCAGGGCAGCATTCGCTTCCAGATTGATCTTCATCAGGTTCTCCGCCCCTTCAGGAGCCTGAACCATATAGACCACCCTGGTTTCCGGGGCATGATAACGGTGATAACAACCACTTACACAGATCATCAGGGGGTCGCCATGCTTGAGTTCATATGGGTTCCAACTGGTATGTTCCTGGCGCAGATTGGTAGGGGAGTGCACAAAAGGCGCAAATCCAGGTATTTCGCTTCCAGCTTTTATCATGGCTTTATAAAGCTCGGCTGCTACTTCTTGTACAGTAACTCCTGCCCCGGCCGTCTCATGGGCTGCCTGCATGGCGAGATCGGAAGCAATGGCAGCCTTTCTGGTATATTCCAGTTCTTTGGGTGACTTGCAGTCCCTAAGGTCCTCGATGATACCGGAGGCATCCACAAAAGTAGCATTTGGCAACCCTGCCATAATACCTTCGGCATCTCGCACCGTAAAAAAAGCATGGTCTTTTTCCATGCCGATCCGTTTTGCATCCAGCATGTGATCCTTCATTCTGGCTACCGTAAATTCAGCTGAATCTTCATGATCTGCATGACCATACCACCAGGCCAGGTCACCCACCTGCTCTTTGATCACCACTTCTTCCATGGCCCGGGTGACGAGGATCATTTTGCCGTTATCGGGTATGATAAGCATCTGGTAAGCAAAATGGCCCTGATGATCTAAACCAGTCAGGTAAAAGATGTTTTCCGGGCTGGAGACCAGCAACACCTCCAGGCCTCTCTTTATCATTTTTTTGTGCACAGCCTGAAGGCGTTGATCAAACTCTTGTTTGCTGAAATAATCGTGAATCCACATAGATGTATTGCTCTTATTAATTGACTGCGCCACCGGGCCGGTAACCCAGCCGTACCGACAGTTGCCGGCAGATATCCTTGATTTTCGACTGCATGTTTTCGATGCCATCTTTCGGCTCCCGCATGGAAGGATAGGAAATACTCATTGCGTAATTTGCTCGGCCGGTATGATCGAAAACAGGGGCGGCAACACAGCGAAGATTTTGAGCCAACTCTTCATTATCTATGGCATATCCCCGTTCGTATGTTTCTTGTAACTCTTGCCGCAATTTTTTCTTGGACACGATCGTATTAGGGCTATGAGAAACAAGCCGGGTACGTTTCAGATAGTTATTAATTTCCCTCTCGGAAAGATGCGCCAGAATGGCCTTGCCCAGTGCCGTACAATACGCCGGGGTTTTAGACCATAGCGGTGCATCAATCTTTAATATTTCTAAACTCTCGACCTTATCCAGGTGCAATATTTCTGACCCATCCCAGAATCCAAGATTTACAGTTTCTTTGAAGCTCTTTGACAACTCCTGCATGAACTTGTGAGCTTCCTGCCTGATCTCGAGACGGCCCGCAACCTTTTCTCCCATTTCTAAAATGCGGAAGGTTAACTGGTAGCGTTTTTCTTCGTTTTTTTCCACGTATCCCAGATCCCGTAACGTGGCTAGAAAACGGTGAGCAGCGGCACGGTGGGTACCCAGTCCAACGGCTACTTCCGATACGGTGAGAGCCGTTTGATCGGCCAATAACTCCAAAACCTTTACGCCTTTTTCCAGGGAAGTAATTGTGTAGTATTTCTTTTTGACAGTCGCCATGTTTTCACCAGACAAAGATAAGTTGTTCATTATATGTGACTTATAATTTATTATATATGACAATATTGCGCTACCATAATACTGTCAAGCATTTCTATAGGAATTTAATAGAGGACTGCCGGTGGATCCCCCAGAAAACCAGAAACCACCGCAAAACCTTGCCTCCCCCGGTATTAAGCTGGAAAAACGCCTTTTTAACTTGCGCCCAGCAGTCGGCCTCTTCCATTGCCCGCAGAATCGACTACATGTCTCTTTTCTGGGGTGCGACCAGGATCTGAAAAGAGACAACCTGGTGATCGAGCCAAGTGAGACAATATATATTTTGCGGGGCTCAACAAAAAAACAGCATCGAGCGCTTTTTCGGACATGACAGTTCTGACACGACCAACGCGAGGGGAGAGCTCATTGCCGGTTAACGGATGGGACAGTTTCCCCCTGGTTCTGCGATGTCATCGGATTTGATGGAACCCGATTCTTTTTCAACAATTCAAAACCACACGGGCTACTGATCATACCGCATCTGTGGCGGCCTCTAAAGTGGATCAAATTTGGCGCTAGTCGGCTGCCAACACGGCACTTAGAAACTCCGCGGTCCGTTCATTCTGAGGGTTGTCGAAAAATTGATCGGGAGGCCCTTGCTCGGCAATCTTGCCTTCGTAGAAGAAGCACACCCGGTCAGATATTTCACGGGCAAATCCCATTTGGTGGGTCACCATCATGATTGTCAGATTATGCTCGTCGTTGAGCTTTTTGATGACATTTGTCACTTCGCCGACGACTTCCGGATCGAGCGCCGATGTGATCTCGTCTAACAGCATGATTTTGGGTCTCATGCACAGCGCTCTGGCAATGGCGACCCGTTGCTGCTGTCCCCCCGACAACCGTGCGGGATACTGATCCGCTTTGTCTTTCATGCCAACCATCTGCAGCAATTCCATAGACCGCTGCCTGGCCTCGTTTTTGCTCAGCCCCAAAACCTGTACCTGCGCTTCCATGCAGTTTTCAAGGGCGGTCATATGCGGAAACAGATTGAACTGCTGAAAGACCATGCCAAGTTGGGTGCGCATCTTACGAATGTGTGACTTGCTGGCCCAAACCAGTTGTCCGTCTTTTTCCATGTGCGTCAGGGGCCTGCCATCGACATAAATGACCCCTTCGTCGATCAACTCCAAAGTCATCAGCATGCGCAGGACCGTGGTTTTACCTGACCCGGATGGTCCGATGATGGCGACCATTTCATTGGCTTTGACGTCAAGATCCAGTGCATCGAGAACCGTCAGATTCCCGTACCGTTTGGTCACTCGGTCGAACCGAACCATGGGGATGTCGTCACCCGTCAATTCAAGCGGGAAATCTTTATTGTCCATTAGATTCAATCCTTTGCATAGAGTTTTTTCATACCCAGCGAAGCACGAACCCAATCTTCAAAGCGTCGGATAAACATCGCCGCCGGCAATGACATCACTAAAAATATCAGCCCGACCAACGTGTAGGGTTCCAAAAAACGATAGGTTTCAGCGCCGATGGAAGTCGCCACCTGAAAGAGCTCCATGACACCGATCACCGAAAGCATGGGGGTGTCTTTGAAAATGCCCACCAGGTAGTTGCCGAAACCGGGGATAACGATAGGGATGGCTTGTGGTATGATGATCTTAAAGTAAGTCCGTTTAACACTCAAGCTCAGAGCGATGCACGCCTCCCACTGGCCCTTGGGGACGCTGTCCAGTCCGGCGCGGTAGACCTCCGAGAGATAGGATGCGTAATGCAGACCAATGGCGATCATTCCCGAAGTCCAAGGGGACAGGCGCATACCGAATTGAGGACCCACATAAAAAACAAAAAAGATCTGCAGGACCAACGGCGTGGATCGTACAAATTCGACGAACTCTCTTACGATGTAGGTCAGTGGTCGATACGTCGTTCGCTGAGCCAGGGCTAAGGCCAACCCGAGGATCAGAGCGATTAAATAACCGAAACCGGCGGCTAGCAGGGTGTTTAAGGTTGCTAAGAGCAGCCGCGGTAAAATTTCAAACGTAAAACTCCATTTCCAGTCAAACATAACCTTATCCTCTGCTCAATTTTCGCGACAGCCTTTTTTCAAGCCCACGCATTCCCGGAGTGATAATCAACCGTGCGATCAGGTAATAAATAATCAGAGCGGTTCCGAATGTCTGTGCAGACAAGAAGGTCGTCGCGTTGATCTGTTTGGCCTCGAACATAAGATCAGCAACGGATATCAAAGCAACCAGTGCGGTTGCCTTTAACAATTCGATCAGCAAGTTTCCCCAAGGCGGCAACATGATCACCAGAGCCTGGGGAAAGATAACTCTTCGCATGCGCGTGAATGGGTGAAGGTTGAGAGCGATGGCGGCTTCATATTGCCCCTTAGGTACTGCCTGAACGGCGCCTCGAACCAGTTCGGCGCCATAGGCCCCTAAATTCAGCCCCACTGCAAGGAAACCCGCCGTAAATTTTGCCAGTGTGATGCCAAAAAGCGGAAGAACAAAGAATATCCAATACATCTGTACCAGCAGTGAAGTACCCCGGAATATTTCAATATACGCGATACCCACCCATCGCAGAGGAAAAAATGAAGACATTTTCATAAAGGCTGCGATCAAGGCGATAACGATGGCCAGAAGTGCGCCCAATGCTACTTGCTCGAGCGTTATGATGGTTCCATCGACAAACCTTGCGCCGTATGTTTTGAGATACTCGAAATAAGATAGCATCTTGATTTATCTCTTATGTAAATGGACTGCTACGCGTCCACCTCAGCGCCTATTCGAAGATGTTACAGCGTGCTCGCAGAAAAATGAGAAACGTCCACAATTAGAAGTAGATACATCTAGGGTAACGCCCGAATGCGTTACCCCGGATTCATTTTCGCTGCAGGTTTTAGTGTAGCGGTGCCGATGATTAGCGATTTGTGCAGACCCAGTCTGTCTTTCTATCTCCGGGAAGTTGTGATTTCGAATATCCATATTGCGCAACATCCGCCAAGTGTTGGGCTGAACCAATATATTTTTCCAAGGCTTTATTAAAGTCCGCCAGAAACTTCTTATCGGCTTTGCGAAAGCCGATGCCAACCCAATTAAAAGTCCACTCGGGGAGTTTTGAAGGGTCAGTGGGTTCGACAGCACCGCCGCTCTCCTTGGACAGGTGCAAGGCGCTGAAGTAGGTCATGCCACCAGCATCGGCACGACCAGCTCTGACAGCCGCCAGAATTTCGGTTTGACTGGGAACGACCATAATTTTTTTGGCGGACACGCCCTCTTTTTTGGCATACTCAATCACATTGTAACCGGCGCCGGTTACAAGAATGGCACCTTTTTCTTTAATGTCCTGATAGGTTTGCAGGCTTTTGGGATTCCCCTTGGGAACGATGAAACAGTCGCCGAACACCCCGATGGGCTCGGAAAAATTGACATTTTCACAGCGGCTCTTGAGAATATACATACCGCCAGTGATGATATCAAAGCGTTGCGCTCTTAATCCCGGAATCAGCCCGCCCCAATCCGTCACCACGGGTTCGATATTCGTGTGGCCCATGGTTTTGAGAATCCCCAACGTAATCGCATTGACAAAGCCAAGCGGCTGCTGATTGTCACCCGGATAGGCCCATGGAACTTCATTGGCAAAACCGAGTCTAATGGTTTTACCGCTGTTGATGCGGTCATAAATAGAATCCGCCTGGGCCATGGTTACGAACCCAACCAGAGTCAATACCATTACGATAGCCGAAGATGAACAGATTAACTTCTTTGTTTTTCGTCTCACCATTGTATACCTCCTTATGGGTGAATCGGGTTAATCATCAATAGTTCCATTTATCGTGACACGTTGACGGAAGCTTTTTCCCCAATCCAGCAGGAACGCTCCCCTTGTGATTCATCACAAGCATATATACGCGGCAAGTAGTAGGTTTGGGTAATTAAAGGGCAACCACCTCAGAGATCTGTGGTGCTCAGGATCAAAAAAGCCAATCCCGACTCATAATTAACAGGGCATATTGTCACAACATTTGTGACGAAAGAGCGTTATTTGTTACATATTGCCATATCCATGCCGTGTCAATAG
>JASFTQ010000077.1:0-16084 GCA_050053515.1 Desulfobacterales bacterium
CGTCAAGATTCATAAAAACTTCGTCCAGAAACCGCGGGATAATAACCGTGTTGAGCATACCGGACTGATAATGAAAAAATGCATACAACACCAGTGGATACCAAAGGCTCACGAGAAAGATTAAGGGGTTTTTTCCCCTGCTGCGGCTTAGGGTCAGGACAATAATAATAACAAAAAGGTTGAATAGGATATGCGTGGTCGGCTGGGCAATCTTTTGCCAGAATACGAGAGTGAAAAGAACCAGGATCAGGTTATAGCAGAGTGTTATTCTGTCGGTCCCGTTGAAATTCACAGCCAGCCCGCAGTCTTATACCAGTTGTAGGTCGCTTCAAACCCCGCTTCCAGTTGCACGGCAGGAGTAAAACCAAGTTGTCCGCCTATTTTTTTTGTATTACAAACCCAGCCCTTTTGCAGGGCTTCTTTCACCTTTTGGCTGTTGATGACTTGTGGTTTTCCGCTGATATAGGCACTACAGTCACCGATGAATCCTGCAATCCTGCCGACAATTGGGGGAACCCGGATGACTTTCCCACCACCAGTAATTTCTTTTAACAATTTCAAAATATTTTCGAGATAATGGACCCGCCCATCGGAAAGATAATAAATTTCACCCTCGCTTTCCTCGGCAAATGCCGCCAAAATAATTCCTTCGGTGACATCGTCCACGTGAATCATGGAAAGTTCCATTCGGGCATCGCCCAGAACCGGCACAATGCCGGAATGAGCCAGCTTGAAAAACAAAAAAACATCCTTGTCAAAAGGGCCATAAACGGCTGCCGGCCGAATAATTGTCCAGGATATACCCTTACACTTTTGCCGTAAGAGATGTTCTCCCAAAAGTTTGCTTTCGCCGTAATAGGTTATCGGGGCAGCGGGCTCGTTCTCCAGAGCGGGCTGTTGTGAGGTATGGGGTCCGGCAACTGCCAAGGAGGACACATACAAAACTTTTTTGACCGTTGTCCCCTGCATTAACACCGCATCGAGGAGATTTGCGGTTGCTACGCCGTTTATGCGGAAATAGTCATCTTTATTTTTTGCTTTGGTGGCACCCGCAAGGTGCAAAACCGCCTCTATGTCTGTAAGGTGAGAGAAAATACTGCGTTTATGCTCCAGGTCTGCTTTCACCGGTTGAAGACCGGCATAGTTCTCCATCCAGGCCGCCCGACCTATGTCGCGCACGAGACATCGGACGGTGTATCCCTTCTGGGAAAGCTTCACCGCAAGGTTTCTTCCGATAAAGCCCGTCCCGCCGGTCAGCAGGATTTTCACAAACCCCTGCCGTATATCCGGTAAATTTTATAAGGCCTTTCAACGATTCTGGCGATAATTCTGTTCATCGCGACATTATCTTCCAGTATCCAGGATATTTCTCCTTCGAAGTATCCACTGGTCGGTCCCACCCGGTATATTTCTTGGAACATAGGCGCTTCAATTCCGATCTTTCGATACTCTTCGATGACCCCCATAACGAGTACCCGCAGCCGGTCAATTTTTTTACGCCCCAAAAGGAGTTTCAAAATACCGAAAGGAAAAAGCCGGCCCTTCAATTTTCTGAATATGAGGTTGTAGTCCGGCAGGGCCAGAAAAAATCCGGCCGGTTGATCGCCCACATAGGCGAAATAAGCCAAATCAGGATCCACGATTTGCTTCAAATCCGCTGCAATATACTCGATGTCTTCATCCGTTCGGGGGACAAATCCCCAGTTATGCTGCCAGGCGGAATTATAAATCATGTTAACCAGCCGCAGATCGGAATCAAAGTCTTTTAAGTTGAATTTCCTCAGGTGTATCCCATATCTTTTTTTTACCCTGTCACTAATGCGGGTGATAAATTCGGGCACGGTTCCGTCATATTTTACCTGATAGGCGTAAAGGTCCTTGACTTTGGAAAATCCGCAGTTTGCAATGAGCTGCTCGTAGTAAGGGTAGTTATAGGGCATCATGATATAAGGTATTGTGTCAAATCCATCTACCAGGAGACCGAGCTCGTCATTGGTATTGAAATTCATCGGTCCGAGAACCCTCTCCATGGCTCTTTTGCGGTGAAATTCGCAAACCTTTTCAAAGAGTGCTCCGGCCACCGCAACATCATCGACGCAGTCAAAAAAACCGAAAAACCCTGACTTGTCTTTTTGACATTCGATATAATTCCAGTCGACCTGCGCACTGATGCGGCCCAGTACCTCACCGGTGTCGGATAGTGCAAGGTAATATTCGACGTCTGCGTGTCTAAAAAATGGGTTTTTCCTGGGATTGAAGAAGTTTTTTCGCTCTAATACAAGATGGGGAACGTAAAGCTCTGAACGGGAATAAAGTTCGAGGGGATACTTGATGAATTTAAGACGGTCCTTTCCTGAAGAAGCGTCGAGCGTTACAACCTTCAACTCAGGTTCTCCCTAAATAATTCTGAGATCCCGTCCGACCATTTCGAGCTTGGACAGGGCAAAATCAATATGCTCGAAAGTATGGGTCGCCATTAAGCTTAGCCGTATCAGGCAATCTCCTTCGGGAACTGCCGGGGCTACCACCGGATTGACCCAGACGCCCTCTTCCTGAAGCTTTTTACAGCAGGTAAAGGTATTAAGGGTATCACCGACTCTAATCGGAATGATGGGGGTTTCGGAACTACCGGTGTCAAATCCGAGTTGATCAAGCCCTTTTTTCAGCCGGTGTGTATTTTGCCACAGTTGCTCAATCCGCTCCGGCTCTTTTTTCATAACTCCCAGCGCTGCCTTGACCGCGGCAACATTGGCCGGCGTCATGGAAGCACTGAAGATCAAGGCCCTGGCGCGGTGCTTGAGAAATTCAATGGTATCTTCATCGGATGCGACAAAGCCTCCTAGAGATGCCAAGGATTTGCTGAAAGTACCCATAATGATCTGTACGTCATCGGTAAGACCGAAGTGATGGGCTGTACCGGCGCCGTATTTACCCATAACACCGATGCCATGAGCATCATCGACCATGAGTGCCGATCCATGTTTTTTACACAATTCCGTGATTTCCGGCAGTTTGGCCGTGTCGCCCTCCATACTGAAAACTCCGTCTACAGCGACGAGTTTGCCTTTTGCCAGAGGCAGGCTTTCAAGGACTTTGTCGAGATTCGACATATCATTGTGACTGAAATTGACCTTTTTGCCGAAACTGAGCCTGGCGCCGTCGATAATACTGGCATGGTTCAGCTTGTCTGTCACGATATATTCACCTTTGCCGACAAGCGCAGAAATTATCCCGAGATTGGTTTGAAACCCGGTGGAAAAAACAAGGGCACTTTGTTTACCGACCAGCTCAGCAAGCTCCTCCTCGAGTTGGCGGTGGATGTCCAGTGTTCCATTTAAAAACCTGGATCCGGCGCACCCCGTGCCGTATTCTTCAATAGCCTCCACACTGGCTTTTTTGACTTCAGGATGGGTGGTAAGGCCAAGATAACTATTGGAGCCCAGCATCACCAGCACCTTCCCGGCCAACCTGATAACAGGCCCCTGTGGAGAAGAAATTTCCCTGAAATATGGGTAGAGACCCATATCCTTGATCAGCCTCGGATCCTCATAAATAACCGCCTTTTCCATTAAAGCGATACCATCAGGCATGATACCCTCTCCTTGTTTTCACCTTATAATTTTCTAACACAGCAAATACCACAACTACCCACTGGTATGTCAAGTTTTCATATCGCGAAAAGATGGATAAGCCGTATTTCTGCTCAAATTTTACATATAAGACGAGAAGTGGCTTCAAAACTTCTTTTTGAGACATTTTGCGATCTTTTGTTCCAAGGCGCTTGGCGAAGGGATACGTAAAATCTTGAACTGTTTGAGGGCGTAAGCCCGAGTTTTAAAGATTTAGTGAAGCGAGCCTAGCGCCTAACAAAAGTCGCAAACAGGCACTAAAGGGGGTTTTGAAACCGCCTCTCGAATGTAAGTAGATTGTGGCGGTTTATGGAAGGAAAACGTTTATTGTTTAAATCTCAATGAACAGTCCATCACGAGCCGCTTCAACTGAAATAAATTGGGGCCGCCCATTAAAAGGCGACCCCGGATTTTTTTAAGCATCTCCGCAGTAAATTCTTACATTCTCTCCTTTTTTATCTTCAACATTCACTTCAAATTCGATTAAGGCTTCCATGAGTTCCTGGATGTTCTCATCGCTGATATCCTCAAGCTTGAAGTTGACACCTTTTTCACTTAGCTTCTGGTCAATTTTATCCTGGGCCTCTTGGGGAATAAGGGATTTTAATTTAATCCCGGCCCGGATGATTTTTAGCGGCACGCGAATATTGACTTTGTCCCCGTTGGTGGAATCTACTTTTACAAAAAGGTATTTAGGGATTTTGGTGCTTAATGACGCCTCGCCTTTCGGTGTTTCATCGATTTTACGTTCTGCGGCATTCAACAGCTTTTCGGCCTCGGCAGGGGTAATTTTTCCGTTTGCCAGCATTTCGAGTATTTTTTTTCTTTCCTCGGTCATGGTTTTTCTCCTTTCATTATTGAATCGACAAATACGGTTGGAATCATTTTTTGAGCGCCTTAATGGCTTGGTCGAATGAGATTGCCCCCTTATCGAGGTTCTCAAGAATGTCGTGCAGCGGGGTGGCCGGGGTGACGTCAATGAAATCAAATGCTTTTGATATCCGGTTCAACCTGTTTTTTATGGACGGATAGCTGACCCCGAAAAGTTTCTCCATTTCTTTGATGGAACCATGGCTCTTCACGAAGGCCGCCACAAATACCTGATCCTCCATAGCGAGTTTGGCCAAGGGCGGAAGCTCAAAATTTCCTTCCAGGGCAATCCCCGTCCTCGTGATTTTTACCCGCTCGATGGTAATTTGTTTATTTTGGGTGAGTTCCGTTAATTGCTGCCAATCGTGTTCCACGCTGTGCTCCTTTTGATATTTTTCATCCTAAAATAACATAAATTAATATAATGTCAACAATAAAATTAATTATTTTAATAATAATATTAAATAAATTAACTTTTTATCTTTATTTGGCGCCTGATAATTTATTTTGATTTTGATCTAAGTCAAAGATATCCCCTTGAAAGCAATATATGCTGTAGCTAATATATGCTCCAAAATCTAAATCAGGTTCTAGGGTTAAGGGAGGTCAATATGTGTCAAAGCTACCGAAAAGATTGTGCCTGCGGTAAAAATACCGCCGAGATATTTTTTGGGAAGATGGTTTTGGATGAGCAATCGGTGGAACAGGTTTATTGTCCGGAATGCAGTCAGAACATCGATACGGATTGTGATCACCGGGTCTGGGATAACGGCTGGGTGCTTGAACTTGACATGGACGTTGTCAAAACATACGCAGCGACCATGGATATTTCGCCGGACGAGGCTACCGCCGCATGGGTTTTCGATGCCGGATATGCTACCTGGGTCGGCATTATTCCCGATGATTATAAAAAAAAGGAGCAGGAACGGGCCGAAATTTTAAAACTTGCCAAAACCGATCTGCTGGCTTACTACCAGGCCATGAAAGAATGGGGGTTGAAACGGGAAAAACGCTTCACCGAAGAAGGCTGGCGCAAAATGAGGGCGCCCATCTAACCTCAACTGCTATTGCCCGACTCCATCCTTAAGCCACTGACCACGGACATCAACCGCATGCGAAGCATCCGGTTTAGATAGCAAGAAACAAAGCAGCATGTATAGGACCGGGTAAGGGGTGTATTTTTGTCGACAAGATGCACATGCCTTACCCCCTTGGCTTAAAAATGGCCACTTGCTTTCAATTAACCCCCCTGCCCGTTACAAAAATCCGATTAACACAAGGGCTCACTGTTGCTTTCCCATCCAAGCGGCATTAGCCCCTTGTCATTTAGAACCACCGAGGGGGATCAGCTCGTTGACAAAAATTAACCCCTTGCCCGGACCTCACGCAATCGGAATATTATTTTGAGAATCACTCTAGAATCTCAGCACAAATGTGGTTTCTACTCCCGGCTTTGATGTGACACTTAAGATTCCCTTGTGCAGCCGCATGATCTGGCGGGATAAGCTCAGACCGATACCCGACCCCTGGGCTTTGGTGGTGAAAAAGGGGATAAAAATCTTTTCGGCCACCTCCTTTGATATTCCCTTGCCGTTGTCAATTACTTTAACGACAGGATTGCCCAATCCATCCGTCCCGGCCGATAATTCGATTTTCGCTTGACTGACACCGTCGACAGCTTCCACGGAATTTTTACAAATATTTATCAAGACCTGTTCAATCAGTGCCTGATCAGCCGTAATCTCAAGGGTCTCCGGATCAACCTGCATCGTAAAATCTATGGCCTGGTGTTCAAATTGATCCTTCATTAGATTTGCCACCCTTTCAAAAAGATTTTTCACCTTAACGATTTCAAAATCCGGTTTGGGAATCCGGGTGAGCTTTCGGTAGTTTTCAATGAAATCCAAAAGCCCTTTACTGCGTTTTTCGATGGTGTTGACGGCATCACGCACATCGCCGATAACTTCATTGACTGATTGCGGCATCTTACATTCCTGATTATTTTTCAGCAACCCATAGGCAGTTGCCGACAGAGAGGCAATCGGCGTAATGGAATTCATAATCTCATGGGTGAGCACGCGAATCAGAGTTTGCCAGGATTTCATTTCCTTTTCTTCCAATTCGCTGTGAATATTCTGCATCGCAACGAGTATCAATTGCTGTTTGCGCAAAACAAAACCGGTGGCATAGATGGACAATTGCAATAAGTCATCGCCCTGTTGCACCTTAACCAGATCCTTTCCGCCGGGGGACAAGGCGAGCAGTTTTTGGGCCAATCTTGGGTTGGTGGGTTCCAGGTCATTGATATTTCCCAATCTCGGCACTTTGAGCAATTTTTTGGCGGCATTATTGATCAGTTCAACCGCACCGTCCGGATTAAAAGCAATCAGCGCAATACCCACATGGTCGACAATGGTTTGCAAAAACCTGAAATGTTCCTCCTTTTCTATTTTGGTGCGTTGAAATTCCCTGATGACCTCGGTAAAGGCGGTGTGTAACTCTTCAAAACCGGATCCTTTCAGGCTATTGGTGAACGACTGGGAAAAATCGGAATATTTTATGGAATCTAGCAACCGGGTTAAATCCCTGTTTGTCTTGGTCACATATCGGATCAGGGCAAAAATTTGATATGCCGCAAACAGACTAGTGAAGATGGCAGCCGCCATAAAATCGGTTTTAAAAAACAGGTAAGCCAGCAGGCAAATCGTGGCGCTGAGAATGAGCACCCGTATGATGCAATTGATGTAGAATCGTTTGTAAACCATTATATTCTTTGAGTCCGTTGTCTGTTGTCCGTCGTCCGTTGCTTGTAAAATTTCATCAGGATCGACTATCAGCTATCAGCCATGAACTGTCATCCAGTATACTTTAGACACTTCAGACATTTTATCCGCCACCGTACTTTGGCGGATTAAGATCATTTTAGGCACTTTTTTATAATCCGTATTTTTCCATTCTCCTGTACAGCGAGGTGCGGGTAAGTCCCAACTCCTTGGCCGCATGCGAGATGTTGCCTGCGTGTTTTTTCAGCGCTTTGCGGATTACGGTTTTTTCGACCTCCTCGAGATTATAATTTTCAAGAACGAGGCCTTCAATTTCTTTTTCCGTCTCCGGAAATAAAAAATCCGTTGGTTGCAGCATCTGGGTTTCCGACAGGATAACCGCACGCTCTAGAGTATGTATCAGTTCCCGAATGTTTCCCGGCCAGTGGTAACGTTCCAGTTTTTTCAACGCCGGTGCGCTGACACCGGTGATGGTTTTTTGATATTTCTTTGAAAATATCTTTAAAAAATGATCGATCAAAAGGTGAATATCTTCCTGCCGCTCGCGCAACGGCGGCAGCTGAATTTCAACTGTATTGATACGATATAGCAGATCCTGCCGGAAGTCGTTTTGGGCAACCATTTCATAGATCGACATGTTGGTCGCGCATATTAAGCGGATATCAATACCCAGCGATTTGTTGGACCCCAAGCGCGTAACTTTGCGAGTTTCTAAAACGCTCAACAGTTTGGCCTGCATGGCCAGTGAGAGATTGCCGATTTCATCCAAAAACAGTGTTCCTCCGTGAGCCAGCTCGAATCTTCCCGGGCGGTTTTCTTTGGCATCCGTGAAGGCCCCTTTCATATGACCGAACAATTCGCTTTCAAAAAGGGTTTCGGCGATAGCGCCCATATCCACGCTGATAAAGACTTCGCCGGCCCGGGGGGATTGACGGTGAAGGGCCCTGGCCACCAGTTCCTTGCCGGTACCGTTTTCGCCGAGGATTAAAATATCCGCATCCGTAACGGCAACTTTCTCTATCGTCGCAAACACCTTCTGGATTGCCGGGCTCACACCGATCATATTGTGATATCTCTGATCAATGTCATTGCTTAGCTGTTTTTGTTGAGAGCGAAGTCTGTCGACTTCAAGCCGCGAATGCCGCAAATTAAGGGCCGACGATATCGTAGCCAGCAATTTTTCATTCTGCCAGGGTTTGAGAACAAAATCGGTCGCTCCGGCTTTGACCGCTCGAACCGCCATTTCCACATCACCAAAGGCCGTAATCAATATGACCACGGCCGATGGATCGATTTTGAGTATTTTGTCAAGCCACATGAAGCCTTCAACACCACTGGTGGCATCCAGGGTAAAGTTCATATCAAGCAAAATAACATCATAATTCTCGTTGTTCATGAGAGTGGGGATTTTATCCGGTTCGTGCTCGGTGTGAACCAGCGAAAAGTGCTGCTTTAATAATAACCGTGCCGCCAGCAAAAGATCCTGGTTGTCATCAACTATAAGTATGTTTCCGGTCTTTTTAGCCATGGCAAAATTCCTGTTTCAGGTAATGCGTTGAATCAATGCCGGGTAAATTCTCAAACTATTTAAAAGGGCGAGCGGGGACAAGGTCGCGTTAAGAAAAGATTATTGTCCGTGACCAATCACTCCTGGATAACTGCTAAAATCGTACCAAAAGGTTTAACGCCTCTAAAAAATGACTCATTTTTTTATAATTGGGGAAAATATAATTTAATTATTTGTAATTATTGAATAATTATGAAAAGTCAGTGGCAAGTGAAAATATGTCCCTACAAAAGTTGTTCCGATTGAATCTGGATAATATCACAACTGTACGATTTCGTACACCTGCTGTAACACAGGCGAACACTGCAAAAAACTGTGAAATATGATTTAGTAGTACAACAGCCATATTCTTCCTCTTGCTCGATAAATTTTCCCATATATTTTGATCACTTAAACAGTATCCTCCAACACGGCTCTAAGCAATATTAACACTGGCACGTCCTTTGCTCAAAGATTATAAAAAAAGTGCTCGAAGTCCGCCCCAGCGCTTTGAGCTTTGAACTCTGAACCTTGGGTCCCGCGCCGACCTGTCTCGGCGAAGTCGTGACGAAGACGGAAGCCCTTGAGGTGAAGGCGGGAACCCTGAACCCTGAACCATGAACCATGATAACAAACTACTTCAAAATAGCCGTCCGCAAAATTCTGCGTCATAAAGTCTATTCCATCATCAACATTGCCGGCTTGTCGGTCGGCATGGCCTGTACCATTCTCATTCTTATGTGGGTGCAGTATGAGTTTAGCTTTGACAGTTTTCATGAAAAAAAAGATAGGATTTGCCGCCTTGAGATGAAATGGGAGTGGGATGCCGGTAAAAACCGAGTAAGGTTTCCATTTGCCCAGCATGCGGCCGGTCCGGCTTTGGTCAGAGAATACCCCGAGGCAGTTCAATCCGTCAGGTTTCGGCATTCATGGCAACGGCCCCTGGTACAATACAAGGATAAACAATTTCACGAAACAAACCTTATTTTTGCAGAAAATTCCGTGTTTGATATTTTTACCTTTCCTATGATCAAAGGCGATCCCAAATCAGCTCTAAACAGGCCGTTTTCGATTGTCATAACAGAAAACATGGCCAAAAAGTATTTTGGCGATGAGGACCCCATCGGAAAAGTGCTCACTATCAACTTTCAAAGGATGACAGATGTTTTTGAAAAATTTAAAAATAATTTAGATTTTAATGTCACGGGGGTGATGAATAACGTGCCCGATAATTCTCATATTAAATTCAACATGCTCATCTCCATGGAAAGCCTGTACCATTTCAGCCAAAAACAGTGGGATCAATGGTGGGGTGATACCAATGTTTACACTTATCTGCTGCTTCAAAAAAACGTTGACGTCAAAAAATTGGAAAATAAGCTGCCGGCTCTCATCGACAAGTACGTCGGGGAAGATTTGAAGGCTGCCGGCGGAAAGATAGAATTCTTTCTCCGGCCCCTGACAAGCATTTATCTCCATTCGAGAACAAGGTACGAATTTTCGGGCAGCGGCGATGTTTTGATTGTTTATGCATTTGTTGTTATTGCCGTTTGCATCATGTCTATTGCGGGCATTAATTTTATGAATCTCTCTACCGCCCGTTCAGCAAATCGGGCCAAAGAAGTCGGTATCAGAAAATTATTGGGTGCTTACCGGAAAAATCTGGCCAATCAGTTTCTGGGTGAATCCTTTCTATTCAGCTTGCTCTCGTTATTAATTGCGCTTTGCCTTGTGGAAGTACTGCTGCCAACTTTTCGATCAATGACCGGGAGTGATTTGAGCCACAATTATTTAACCCAGCCCTGGTTTATTTCTGGACTTTTGGGCATTGTGATCGTTGTCGGTTTTGCTGCCGGCAGTTATCCGGCCTTGTTTCTATCGTCATTTCAACCGGTGAATATTTTAAAAGGCAGGCTTAGAGCAGGAACTGCAAGTGCCCGCTTTCGCAGCCTTCTGGTTGTATTTCAATTCAGCATATCTATTGCTCTGATCATCGGAATGAGCATCATCTTAAAACAACTTCACTACATTGAGCATAAAAAACTTGGCTTCGACAAAGAACATGTCGTCACCCTCCCGTTCGCGGGTAATGCCATTCACAACTCATTGGATGCCATAACACAGGAATTAAAAGCTCACCCGGGAATCATAAATGTATGCGTATCATCCGTTCCGGCATCCCCTTGGACGCCTCATCGCGATGCTTTTCTTCCGGAAGGATTTGAACTTAGTCAAGTGCAAATCATGTTTCAAAAAAGCATTGACCCCGATTTTATACCGACAATGGGAATGAAAATAATTGCCGGCAGAAATTTTTCTCGCGATCGTCCAACCGATAGCAGTGATGCGATCCTTATAAATGAGACCGCAGCAAAGCAATTCGGCTGGGATGATCCCCTAGGAAAGACAATCCATGAACTTGGCAAAAATAGAACCAAAACCGTTATTGGCGTTGTCAGGGATTTTCACTTCGCGTCTTTGCACCACAAAATCCAACCCATTTATATTGAATACGACCCCTCACAATTTAGATATGTTTCGGCCAAAATAAAACCCGATAATATTTCTGAAACTCTAGAATTTATAAAAAGTAAACTACGGGAATTTGATCCTAAGCAGACTTTCAGATCTTGGCTTATCGATGAAGATTTTGACTATAGTTATACACCTGAAAAAAAGTTGTTCGAGACAATTTCCTATTTTACTTTTCTGGCAATTTTCATTTCCTGTCTGGGACTAGCGGGACTGGCTTCTTTCGCATCTGAACAACGAACCAAAGAAATCGGCATACGCAAAGCGATGGGAGCGTCGGTAAAAGGCATCGCTTTATTGCTTTCCAAAGAGTTTACAAAGTGTGTGCTGATCGCAAATATCATCGCCTGGCCGATGGCATATTTTGTTTTCAATAACTGGCTGGAAGATTATGCTTACCGAACGAATATCTCGCTTTGGATTTTTTTATTGGCAGCTATGTCGACTTTACTCATTGCCTTGCTGACGGTCAGCTATCAGGCCATCAAAGCGGCCAGGGCTAATCCAATAGAAGCACTAAGATATGAGTAAGAACAATGCCTAAAATGATCTAAAGTGACTAAAATGCCTAAAATTGTTAGCGGAAGTTATTGACGGCCGCTTCGAAATCGATATGGCCTTTAACGGCAATCAACCCGAAGGCATCCGGCGCGGTCAAACCCTGCATATCAGGCTGGAATTGGGAAATTTATCCACGGCCATATTATTACCCCAGGGCGGTTTTTATCAAAAAACCGGCGGCCGGTGGGTTTTCATTTTGGAGGGTTCCGGAGAATTGGCCGTCAAAAGAAAAATCAATCTCGGCCGCCAGAATCCCGAGGTTTATGAGGTGTTGGCCGGACTGAAACCGGGCGAGAAGGTGATCACATCCTCATATGACAATTTTGGAGACAATATCGACAAATTGATGCTGAAGTAAAATTGAAATAAATAAAAAAATTTTATTAGACAGAATTAACAGGATTTTTTGGATTAGTATTTGTGTTCATCACTTTCCGGAAGAAAGTGATGAAGCCCAATCCCGCCTTCGGCGGGAGGAATAAATTGTAGGACGCTGCTAGCTAAAGACGACATGAAACAATGGTTTAACTGTTCCCGAATTAATAAATACGATTTTTCACCGAAGGTGAATTGAGGTTCAGGGCTTTCATCCGGAAAGCCCTGAAAAGAATATCAGAAAAATCCTGTAAATCCTGTCTAACAAAAATTAGAAAATAGAATCCAATTCATTAAATAAAATAGAAACAACGATGAGGGCTGAAATGATTAAAACAAAGAATCTTACCAAAATCTTCACCACCGAAGAAGTGGAAACCACCGCGTTGAACAATGTCAACGTGGAAGTCCAGGAAGGCGAATTCGTGGCCATCATGGGACCCTCGGGGTGCGGCAAATCCACTTTTTTGCACATCAGCGGAATGCTCGATAATCCAACGGATGGCGAGTATTATTTCATGGATGAGGAAGTCTCGAAATACTCTGAGAAAAAACGCGCCAATTTACGCAAAGGCAATATAGGGTTTGTTTTCCAGAGCTTTAATCTCATCGATGAGTTGACGGTCTTTGAAAACATCGAGTTGCCGCTGCTTTATCTCGGTGTTTCATCATCCGATCGCAAAAAGAAAGTAAACGAAACCCTGGAGCAACTGGAGCTGATGCCGCGTAAAAACCATTTTCCCCAGCAAATATCCGGCGGCCAACAACAGCGGGTGGCGGTGGCTCGTGCCGTTATCGCCGATCCCAAGATCATCTTGGCGGATGAGCCCACCGGTAACCTGGACTCCATCCATGGGGATGAAGTCATGAAATTACTGGTGGATCTGAATGAAAACGGCACCACCATTGTGATGGTCACCCATTCGCCGGCCTATGCCGATTATGCCAATCGGGTGATCCATCTGTTTGACGGCCATATCGTTACCGAGAACTTGAAAGAAAAGTACGACCGTCACATGCGGCCATTATCGGAAGTTTAAAACTAAATTAAGTTATAATTCAATTTGTCCGTAGTCCGTTGTAAGTGGTCTGTGGTGAAAAAATTAGAACTTTATTCTTAATTTAAAGCAACGGACACCTGGCACTGAGTGTTTTACTGAATCGTCTTTTTCTTTGAGCCTTGAACCTTGAACACTGAACCATGATAATTAACTACCTAAAAATTGCTTTTCGAAACTTCCGCAAAAACAAGGGCTACTCATTTATCAATATCGTTGGCCTTGCGCTGGGGTTGGCAGTTTTCAGCCTAGTGGCTTCATTTGTTCAATTTCATTTCAGCTTTGATGAGTTTCATAAAGATGCTGATCGTATATACAGCGTTGTGCAGGTCCTCCCATCCGGTGAAGGCGGAGCAAGGCATACCGCCAGAACCCGCACGCCTTTGATGCAATACCTGTTAAATGATTTTCCTGAGATAAAAGATGCCACCCGCCTGATCCCCCTTGATGAATATGCTGTAAGACATCGCGATAAGAAATTTTTCGAACGGTCGGGCACTGCCTGGTGTGTGGACCCCAATTTTTTATCCTTCTTTACTTTTGAAACCATCGCCGGAGATCCGACGACCGCCCTTTCCGAGCCCAATTCGGTGGTTCTAACGGAATCGGTCGCACGCAAATACTTTGGGAATGAAAATCCCATAGGACAGACACTCTCAGTGAAACTCTACAGCAACCTCAATGTGGTGGTAAAGGGTGTTACCAAAGACGTTCCCTCAAATTCGAGTTTCAAATACGGCATGCTGATCTCATTGAATACATTGGCCGTGAATTGGGATACCAACTGGCATTTTGGGTGCACCACTTTTATACGGCTCGACAAACAAGCTCTCTCGTTAAAGCTCGAGCAGAGGTTTCCAACCTTTATAGAGAAAAACATATCAGATTTGGAAGTTCGCCCCAAAAGTCTTTACCTTCTTCCCTTGTCCGATATTCATCACAAATCTTGGCCGCTTATACGCGGTATGTGGCATGTAGAACCCCAGACATTTTTACTCATGACGCTGGCCATAGGAACCGCCATCTTACTGGTCGTCTGCTTCAATTTTATGAGCCTGGCAACCGCCCAATACATGGCCCGTGCAGGTGAGGTGGGCATGCGAAAAGTCGTCGGTGGTTCCCGGGTGCAGCTAATTTTCCAATTTTTGGGCGAATCTGTCCTTATCGCACTCATGGCTTTTCCCGTGGCGATCCTATTCAACGAGATATTGCAGCTGCCCTTCAATGCCATTTGGGAACACGAAGTGTTGAGCATGGTGGGGCCGGGGTTGCTGAGCAGCCCGATGTTATTATTAAAACTTTTGGGGGTCACCATACTTTTGGGGCTAGCTGCCGGCAGCTATCCGGCCTTCTACATATCCCGCTTAAAACCGGCTCAATTCCTCAAAGGAAATCTTTTAAGGGGTAAGACGGGCTCAATTATTCGTCAGCTATTAGTAGTGTCTCAATTTACCGTGTCAATTTGTCTGGTTATAGGTGCAACCCTTACTATTAAACAGCAGAAGTATCTTTTTAGTCTCGATCTCGGCTACAACAGGGATCAGGTAATAGTTGCCAGAGTGGGCTACGGCAAATTTTCACCAAATCTGGAATCTTTTAAAAATGAACTCAAAAGACATCCAAACATCGTTGCTGTTTCATCAGCGGCTTACATGCCCGTGAACTGGGGCACTGAGTATCGAGTAACACCTGAGGGTAAAACCGCAAATGAAGGCTGGAACTGGAATGCTTACGGTGTTGATTATGATTTTATCGAGGTCCTGGAAATGGAAATAGTGAATGGACGATCATTTTCACGCGACTATGATGATACAAACAGTTTTATTATCAACAAAACCGCTGCCCGTCAGTTAGGCTGGCAAAATCCAATTGGCAAGCAATTATCCTTCCGTTTCAGAAAAGGTGTCATTATAGGAGTTGTGAAGGATTTTCATTTCACGAATCTATTTCAAGACATATTCCCCAGTGTACTCTTTTTACGAACCGATTTCCTTAACTTCCTGCACATCAAGATTTCAGGGGTTCCTATTTCCGAGGTAATCAGAACCATTGAAAAAAAGTGGCGCGATTTCATTCCTGATCTACCCTTTGAGTATTGGACATTGGATGACGCGTTTAGCAATCGGTATACCATAGTCAGAAAATGGGGTTTGATGGTTGGAACTATTGGTGCTATCGGCATATTTTTTTCATGCCTGGGCTTGCTCGGACTGGCATCTCATTCTGTCGGGAGAAGAACAAAAGAGATCGGTATCCGCAAAGCCCACGGTGCCGCCGTCTCGAGTATTATCCGTCTGCTGTTAAAAGGTTTCTTCCGGTTGATTGTGCTGGCGAACATCATTGCCTGGCCGTTGTCCTATTATGTGGGCAAAAAAGTCATAACGTGGGGGTGGGCATACCCAATGGATCTTGATATCGGTGCCTTTATTTTTGCCGGCGTCCTGTCGTTTTTGGTCACATTTTTGGCGGTAATATTTCAAACATACAAAGCCGCAACAGCGAATCCGGTGGATTCTCTCAGGTATGAATAAAATTTGGACAGGATCTACAGGATGAATAGGATTATCCTTTAAAATTTAATTATCGTAATACCCTTCCTTTAACCTCGGGTAATTTAAAAGCGTCCGCTGACGTATACCGCCTGTTGCGCAAGCGGACACTTAAAAAGATGCCTAAAGTGTCTAAAATGAGCTAAAGTGCCTAAAGTTCAGGCTTAGTTAGAAGCATATG
>JASFTQ010000078.1:0-16046 GCA_050053515.1 Desulfobacterales bacterium
GGCGAATTAACGGTGGAGGACTATCGGGTTTATTTGAACAGTTTGCTGTATCTTAAACCGGAATTGCCCTACAATGTGACCTTTAGCGGTCATTCCTTTATGCTGCTGCTGCATGTTTTCTTTGCCAATCTTTTCCTGATGTTTTTCCCTTTCAGCCAGCTGATGCATTCAATTTTATCGTTACCCATGAACAAATTGAGAAGAGGTTAACCATGGATAATAAAACACGAGATGAACTCCTTGATCTCTTCCGGAACAAAATAAACCGCGCCATGCGATATTACCTGGAAACATGCACCCGTTGCGGTGTCTGTAACGAGGCCTGCCATGTCTATAATTCCATGGGACAGACAAGATATACTGCCGCATACCGGCATGAGATCGTTCGTCGTTTGTATAAAAAATATTTCAAAATGCGTGGCAAGCTATGGCCCGCTATCGGCGAGGCCAAGGATCTGAACGAAATGGCCCTTGAGGAGCTTTACGAGGCGGCCTATTCCTGCACCGGCTGCCGGCGCTGCATGGTGTATTGTCCCTTTGGCATCGACACCCAAATGCTCATGTCGATCGCCAAACTTGTGCTGGTCGGTGCCAATGCGGAACCGGACATATTAACCATGCTGGCGGATACTTCCATCGAAAAGGGAAAATCCCTGGAATTGTATAAGGAAAGTTTCCTCACCGGTATAAAGAAGCTGGAGGCTGAGGTCGTCGAAAAATGGAAAATGGAAGCCGGCGAAACTGCCATACCGGTAGATGTTGAAGGTGCGGAACTTCTCTACGTTGCGCTGGCCGGTGCCCATTCGATCATACCGGCAGCCGTCGTGTTTAATGCCGCCCGGGAGAACTGGACCTTGAGTTTTTTTGAAGCGGTTAACTTCGGCGCGTTTGTAGGGGATCCAACCCGAACGAAGCTCATCATGGACCGCATCATCGCCGAAGCAAAACGGCTCAAAGTAAAGCAGGTGTGTATATGTGAATGTGGTACGGCTTTCCGAGTAATGAAACAACTATCGGGCAAGCAGCCCTTCGAAGTCACGACGATCACTGAAGTGCATGCCCGCTATATCCGTGAGGGACGTATTAAACTGGACAAAACCAAGTTCAAGGAACCCGTAACCTATCACGACCCTTGCCAAATTGCCCGAAACGGGGGCGTGATGGACGAACCCCGCTACATCCTGCGACAGCTAACCGACGACTACCGGGAATTGACACCGGATCCAAGATATAATTGGTGCTGCGGCGGCGGGGGTGGGCTGGTAGCGCTGGGCGAGGAGACGCTGGATTTCCGGATGAAATCCGCAAAGGTTAAAGTTGATCAAGTGAATGCCACCGGAGCCGGAATCCTGGCCACCGCCTGTGAGAACTGTCACACCCAGCTCAGCAATCTGAACGATCACTACAAAATGGGAATGGACGTCTATTTTCTTTCATCGATGATTGCCGATGCCCTGGTGCAGCAATAAGCATCGGGGGGCTGTGCTCTCTGATATTGTGAAGCTTCCCGCCCTAAAGACCGGGGTTTCTGCCGTTCGGCAGTGCTTCGCAGCCCGGAAAGGAATATATTACTATTCAATCGAGCAGCGGCAACTGCCCTGCATTTTACTGCCTGCCTGATGACACCCGTCACTTTCCCGGAAACTGACACTTGCAAAAGCGATCGCCTTTTCGTGGCGTCAAGCACGCGAGTGCTTCAAGCGTTGCACTTGCAACCGGCTGTGAAACACCCGGTTTGTATGGCAAGAATAAATACTCCGTTTTGTGAGTTAGCTTCCTTTAATCCCGCCTATAAAGGCAGGACTTGTGCAGGGAAGTAAACCGGTTAAATCGTCGGGAAACAAGAGGTTCAGACATCAATGGGGCTGCTGCCGGGCAAAAACCGCAGCACCGGGTTAGATCTAAGCCATATGGACAAACAGATAAGGCTATCCGAGATTCATAGCGGAAATGTGGATTTGTAATAAAAAAGTTTTGGAGGACAAAATGAGAAAAAAGCTCAAAGTATCGACAGTTGTTGCGATGATTATGTTGCTGTCCCCGGTTGCCTGGGCAACCAACGGAGACAATCTAATTGGTATCGGACCCATCTCACGGGCCATGGGAGGTGTGGGAATTGCTGCTCCCCAGGACGCCATCAGTGCCGTTTTTGCCAACCCGGCAGCCATGTGTTTCGGCCCTTACTGCCCTTCATCCGAATTTAATTTCGCAGGCACCCTGTTTATGCCGGATGTTAGTGCGGAGGTCAATGGTGCCGGCGGTGGCGGCGCTTTATCTGCTAACAGCAATGATGCCACCTACCCTATCCCGGCTATCGGGATATCCACCCCCATCACCAAGGATTCACCCTTCTGGCGATTCGGCTTGTCTGCCTATGGTGTTACCGGACTGGGCGTCGATTATCGCGGGTCGCCATTGGATCAACCCGGTTTCTTTCCCATCCCGCCCCCCAATGGACCTGCTCCCCTTGTCACCGGTGAATTCAGCCAGCTCAACATCATGAAATTTGCCCCCGCCATCGCCTTTCAGCCCAACAATCAGTGGTCTTTTGGTGCTGCCGTCCATATAAACTGGGCGACCCTTGATTTAAGAAACGGCACCTCACCCGATTATTCCTACGGTGTCCAACTGGGCACCATCTTCAAACCCACCGATGCCGCTTCTCTGGGGCTTACCTACATATCCGCCCAAAAAGCAAAACACGAAGATGTCATTAATTTTGGCGGCAACCTGTTCGATCTTGAATTGGAGGCACCACAGCAAGTGGGCGCCGGAGCGGCTTATGAATGGAGCGATTTTCTGGTGGAAGCCGATGCCAAATGGATCAACTGGGCGGACACCGACGGCTATGGTGATTTTGACTGGGATGATCAGTGGGTGTTTGCGATCGGCGCCCAATATCGGGCAACCGAGAAACTCACCCTGAGAATCGGCTACAATTACGGTGAAAATCCGGTAGAAGAAAACGACGGGTTTCCCGGAGGACCCAGTACAACGACGGTCCAAGGGATTCCGTTCCCGACTTACTATTATGAGACATTCAGGATAATCGGTTTTCCGGCCATTGTCGAACAGCACATCACCTTCGGTATCGGCTATGAGTTCACCCCGACCTTCGCCGTCAATTTAGGCTATGTGTATGGACTCAGTGAAACAATTGAGGAAACCGGAATGGATCCTTTCGGCAACCCGGTAACCATTGAATCGGAATTAAGCGAACAAAGTTTTGAATTTGGTCTGACCTGGCGATTTTAACCGGATTATAAAAACTCCCTTTCGCAGGGATTCCCCATCTCTGCCAGCGGGCTATGAGCTGTTGAAAGGGAGTTTTTTTGCAACGATCCAGTTTGGCCCAGCGATTCACGATTGCGAAACCGTGGCAGCCGCATTTGCAGCATCATGCAAAAGTCGCTGTTTGATCCTGAAAAGATGCGGGCTAAGGCTCACATGATACGTGTGGGGATTGTGAAACCTTTTGAAGGCAGGATCTAACTTCTCGAGGTTTTGCCGGCTATGATTCCGTAATTCATGGACTTCGGGGCAATCATAGACAAGTTTTCCGTTTTGAAAAACAGGCATCATAAGATCTTGCATGTCAAAGTTTTTGGGGTAGGTCTTATGCACGTGCGGGAAGATGGGGTGATGCGCCCGAAATGAACGTTTCCTGGGAATCTCTTCTTCATCAAGAAATAGAACATCGCCTCTCATATGCCCCTGCTGATCATACATTCTCACAACCTTCTTAATCCCCGGATTGGTTATTTTTTCAGGATTGTCCGACCGTTTTATTTTGGGCACCATTTGTTCACCATCTTCATCCAAGGCCGTTAATTTATAAACGCCACCGAGAGCGGGACATGAGAAGGAGGTCAACAATCGGGTGCCGACCCCCCAGATATCTATTTTGGCTCCTTGCCTTTTTAAACTCTGCACCAGCCATTCATCAAGATCGCTGGATGCAACGATGGCTGCGTTTGGAAGATTGGCCGCATCCAGCATGCTTCTTGCCTGCTTGCTCAAATAAGAAAGATCGCCGCTGTCCAGCCGAATTCCCTGGAGTTCATGACCTTTTTTCCTCAACTCATGCCCCACCTGAATGGCATTCGGCACCCCGCTTTTTAAGGTATCATAGGTGTCTGCCAGCAAAAGGCAGGCATCGGGGTAAACCTTGGCATAGGCCCGGAATGCGTCCAGTTCTGTGGGGAAGCTTTCCACCCATGAGTGGGCGTGGGTTCCCCGTACCGGTATTCCATAAAGGCGCCCCGCCAGAACATTGGAGGTCCCTTCCACACCGCCGATATAGGCGGCGCGGGATGCCATTAAAGCCCCGTCGGGTCCATGGGCCCTCCGCAGACCGAAATCGATCACAATGTCCCCTTGCGCCGCCCATTTTACTCTCGCTGCTTTGGTGGCAATGAGAGTCTGATAGTTCATGATATTTAGCAGCGTGGTCTCGATCAGTTGAGCCTCGGGCAACGGCGCCGTTACCCGGATCAGGGGTTCATGGGGGAAAACAACCGTGCCCTCTGGAATTGCCTGAAGATTCCCGCTAAATTTAAAGTTCGCAAGGTATGTCAAAAAATCCTCGGAGAAAATGTTTAGCCCTTCGAGAAAAGAAAGATCTTCTTGATTGAAACGAAGTGTTTGTATATATTCGATCATATCGGCAAGACCGGCCAAAATGCAATAACCACCGTTATCGGGGATAGTTCTGAAAAAATAGTCAAAGTTTGCCCACTGGTGTGTCTTTCCCTCCTGGACATACCCCCCCACCATGGTGAGCTGATAGAGATCGGTCAGCAAAGCCCTTTTGGACCACATCTGTAAAACCTCCTATCTCTTTCTCATGATACTTCGGCACCGTAGAGCTGTTTCATCCGTTTTAAGGCAAACTCATGAAATTCGGGATCAAAATCGGCCACCCCCTTAACCGGCACCGAAATCCGGTAATCACGGTTGGCCAACCCTCCCACGGTATCCATGACGCAGATGGAGGTGCACACCCCCACCACCTCGATATCCGCAACACCTGCTTTTTCTAAAACTCCCTCTAAATCTGTGCCGTAAAAACCGCTGTAGCGCTTTTTGGGTATCACCTTTTCTGCCGGCAGCGGTTTGAGTTCATCGATGATGCTGCTGCCCCATGAGCCGGCGACAGAGTGTTTGGGGAATCGTTCAAACTCCTTGTCGTCCTCATCATGAGCATCCTGAAGATAAACGATCAAATCGCCCTGTTTTCTGCAAGACTCAAGTTTATCCTTGACGAAGGGGATGATCTCCCGCGCGGTTTCACCGCAATACAGGGCTCCCTTTTCATCGACAAAATCGTTGAGCATATCAACAATGATGAGTGCTTTTGTTGCCATAATTGCCTCCCTTACTTGCTCTGATTACTATACAAAGTATGAATTCGTTGTCGATTTATCAAGAAAAATCTGCTCAGCCAACCTGACTGAACGTGCAGAGGCTGTATAGAAGTGAGGGGAAGTGAGGGGTCACCCATTAAAAGGCGCTAGGTCAAAGCTTGACGGGCTGTTGCCCAAACAGATTTTCGCCGGGTCTAAAACGTTTTTTGATAAATCTAAAGCTTGCTTCAGGCGCTTTGAAACTCGTCCCGCTTGACAGCGGGACTCAAACAGGTTCAATGCGCTTTTCTTGCGCTGCGCCAAGATTTATGGGCAAAAAACCTTTTAATGACCGATCAAAAATGTTTGGGCAACAGCCCGTAAAGATTTGACCCCATCACTCTTCAGTCTTGCGCGGGGGGGCCACAACTATTTCAATCCGTCGATTCTGAAGCTGGCCTTCTTCTGTATCATTGGATGCAACCGGTTTAAAGTAGCTGTGCCCGCATGCTACATACCTTTCAGGATCAATTCCGGCCTTTTCCTGGAGGTAGCGGACCACGGCCGCGGATCGAGCTGTCGACAATTCCCAATTCGTTGGATACTTATCTCTGAATTCGGGTTTGATCAGAAGGTTATCCGTATGCCCGTGCACGACGATGTTATGGTTTTTATATTGCTTTAAGCTCTCGGCAAGTGTCGACAGCAAATCCTCACCTTCCGGGTTGATCATTACGCTGCCCGAATTAAATAAAATCTTATCGACAAATGTTACCGTTAATTTTCCTTCCATCTCTTCTAACTTGACTTGCTGAGCCGTTACCTGTTTTTTCAGGTTGGTTTCAATCTGATCTTTGGTTTTGTCCAGCCGGGCAAGGGTATTTTCCAGCTCTTCTATCTTTTTCTGCCGCGCCTCCAACTGCGACTGGCTGAGGTGTAAAGTGTCTTCAATTGTCAGCCTGGTCGCGTCCAGTTCGGCGATAATATTTCTCTGTTCAATGATCTTTTCTTGCTGGGCAGTATTGCGCTCTTTCAAATCCGTTAGAGTGGTTTCAATATTTTGCTTTGTTTTTTCCAACTCCGAAATTGTCTTCCCCAATTCTGCGATCTTCTTTTCGCGGGCCTCTATTTGAGATTGCAGCGTGGTTTCTGACTGACGCTTGTCTTCAGCGAGATCCTGGACCATTTCTTCCTTTTGCTGCAAAACAGCGTTTTTCTGTTCCAATTCAAGTCTTGTTTCTTCCAGAGTTTGGGAAAGCTGTTGCCGAGCCTTCTCCAAGCTTTCATAACGCGCCTTAAGATCGACAGCATCCTGCTGTTCCTTGTTGCGGCTTTTTTCCAGTTCTCCCAGTTTTGATTCCAGTTGCTGGACTTGCTGGCTTTTTTGTTCAAGCTTCGCCTGGGTATCGGAGAGCGAGGCTTCAAGTTCCGAAATTTCTTCTTTGGACCCGCAGGCCAAAATCAGTAAACTAGTCAAGCATAACCCTAAAAAAGCGCTTTTGGTGCACATAATCTTTCTCCTTGTTTGGATGTGAAGCTACCCACCAAAAAAGGCGGGGCTTGCAGGGAAACAATCCGGTCAATTGTGATGGGGTGTTACTTTGTCCAAATTTTAGTTACCTCAGGGGTCGGGGTGTTTTTTTCACGGCAGGATGCCGGGTTGTTGCCTGCCACGCCTGACAGCGGCAACTGCTTTGCATTTTACTGACAGCTATTAAAACGTTCACTCCAACAAGAACCGGCGCCGTGTTTTTCCTTTCCCGGCGGCAATAGCCCTTTGTTTTTTAGAAGCACCGGGGCGCTCAGCTTGTCGTGAAAAAAACACCCCGGCCCCTCAGTTACCTAAAATATCCTCTTGAACCTCTTTCTGACTTACATTTCCTGCCTGATTTTTATAGTGCGCCACGTGTCTTTTCAATTCATCCAACCTGCTTTTCAAATTGCGGCTGAAACCTTCCTCCAGGCTCAATTCCTGTGCGATGAGACTGATTTGACGCTCGAAAAGTTCGGCGGGGTACCGCTGAATCTCTCTGATTCGGTTGAGGTAGAATTGTGCGAAGTGAGCTACGGCAGCATCTATCATGCGAATCGTCTCCTTTGCCCTAGCTATTCCGCCCTCCATTGAATCAAGAATTGACTGGGAGACCGTCTCCGCTTTCATCCGCTCAAGTTTGCCGAGCTCATTAACGATGACCTTGCGCCGGATGGCGTAATTCTGCATGGATTCCGCAGTCAGAATAGCGCTGCGGATGATACCCCGGACTGTTTCCGCTTTCTGCTCCCCAAGCAAGATACTGTTTTGCTTGAGAACTTCCCTTATAAAAAGGAGATTCTTTTTTTCGGTCTCATTTCCGGCTAGCGCCAGAAGGCGGTCAATTTCGGAGACAGGATCCTTGCTTTGATCCATTTCGATATTTGACTCCGGAGACTTTGGTGTTCCCTGTGCGGAAAATTGTTGCCTGCCGAGCAAGGCCCACTCCTGAGCGAGACCCTCTTTGCGATCTGCAGCTGTGAGAATTCCGGAAAGCACCACCCGCACACCGACATCGGAGCTGTGAAAAGCGCCATCACCGAGAAAGAAGGGTTGCTCCTCGCGCCTGCCGGGCATAATCTCAAACCGGCCTTTGCGAAAGCTGCCGCCCTTTATGATGAACCCACCGGTAGCCCCGTGCAGTCGAAATCCCACCGAAAAACGGAAGGGATCCAAGACCATTTCAGCCGCATTGCCGGCCGTATCGTAAAGCCCCAACGGGTTGGGACATTTGGTGCCGATCCAAGCGATCTTTTCCGGAGGTTTGGCCGCATTTTGCTCGGTAAATACGGCAAAGTCCGTGATGAGCCGCTCATTCAAAGGGAAAAATTCGGCCTCATTCATTTGAGTCTCGCTGACCCGATGGCCGCCTCGAGCGGCATACTCCCATTCGGCCTCGGTGGGCAGCCGAATATAGCCGAAACGGTTATTGGAAAATTTGGGAAGTGCGTCAGGCGCATTCTTTATAAGCCATTCGGTGTATTTTCGTGTGAATTCGACGGCTTCGAACCAGGTAATATCGGTTTTGGGTCGCGGATCATCAACCGTCAGCAACCCTTTCAAAACGGGGCAATCCTGCTCCATTACGGCCTTCCACTGGAAATTGGTAATTTCGTATTTGCTGATGAAATAGTAAAAACCTTTCTGCGTCGTGTCCTCGGGTTTTGGGCAGCGGCCATCGCCGGTGTTTGACAATTCGGTCAGTTTCAAGCGCCAGGTTGCAGGTATGTCCTGAAGGGTGAACGGTCCTGAAATCGCTTTTTTGTGTTTTCCCTCCATAAAACTTTGATCCAGGCGGCCGCAGTCTTTACAGCCCAACTCAAGCCGCACATCCCCGAAATACCCTTCGGCGGGAACACAGACATGTCGCAGAATCAGTTTAGCATCGCACGGCATCGGAAGTTCGATATCCGCTGGTGAGGAATTGGGATTGATCATATCTTCAAAGGCCGGAACAGCAGGTGCCAATGCCCTCTTTTCTGGGGGGCACTCCTGGGCTTGGAGTGGCAGCGCGCAAAGAAACGATCCCACAACGACAATCAGCCCCTTCCCCAGGCTCAGAAGCGGTTGAAAAAGAAAAATGAGCATCGAATCATTACCAGTGTTCCGATCATCATAGGGGCGGACTAAAATTTTCACAAATTCCTTTTTCAAAAACTTAAACTTCACGGATAACCTCTGATGGTTCAATCTGTGAAACCCGGAAAGCACCATAAGCCGATGCCAATATGGCAAGGGCCAACGTCATTACCAGTGCAATCAGCATATGCCCCACCGCCAACCGACAGACATATTCACCGGCCGCCAGATATTCACCAAACAGACCATTGATCAAACTCTCCGCTATCCAATAGAGGCAGACCGCGGCAAAAAAACCAAGAAGGCTGGTAGCTATGGACTGCAGGATTGGATACCATATTATGTTGCCTGTTGAAAAACCGATGAGGCTTGAAATCCCAAGATATCGGCTTTTGCGATTCACATTGGCCAGGACATTGCTTGTCATCGAGGCAAAGTAACCCAAAACAGCTACGACGGCGATAAGGCTGAAAATAAGATTGAACGACCGGTCCAGGCGTTTAACCGTCTCGATATCCTCAGTTTTGGTAAAGACCTCCAACCCCTGATCCATGAGCATGTCGCGCAAATCGGACACATCATAAATCGAGCGGGCGTAAAGCCGAAAACTGGGGTAAACCCGCGGTCCCTCCGGCCTCGTTTTGCCAGGCCAGCCAAATATTTTAGAGCCACGGCCGTCACGATAGTCTTCGGTGGCCTCCAAAAGTTCCAGGCGCACAAATGCTGCTTCAAGGGGGGTGGCTTCCAGCGGCAGTACGGCAGCGATGTCCAAAACCACCGTGACCTGTTCTTTAACACCGGCTTTCGAACGGCCCACCTGCCCGATGATTTTCTGACCCGCTTTTACATCGAGCTTGCGGGCAGCGGGTTCTGACAATACTATCTGCGTCCGCTCAACCGGGACGCGCCCCCATTGCGTCAGAAGCGGATCACCTTCGGCGGTAGGAATAAGGGATACCACGACCGTTCGTGGTTCTATAGAATCCTGTTTGTAAAGGATCATACTGGCTGCAATGGAGCGTGTCTGGGGAAGCACAAAGGCCACATCGGAGCGCCTCTCCATGGCTGCAAACCAGTCCGGCTCGTATCGCCCACTGCCCACCGAAGAGATTTCCCGGTTCCTGGGATCCTGAATCAAGCGGTCTGACATGGTGTTGATAATTCCGTTTTTCACACCGAACAGCACCAGCAAAGGTGCCAATACGGCCGCCATGCCCATCACCGCACAGGCAGACAGCAAGCGCTCGTAAAAATAATCATGCAAGGACAGCCGAATTAGAGTTTTGAACCCGTGCATCTTTCTCACGTCGTCTAACCAAATACATTGGCCTGCACGGCGCCATCGGCCGGATCCCGACCGAAACCGAACTCCACCCGCCTGAAGCCGCGCCCGCCCAACCTTACCCAATCATGAGTGGCCATGATAAGGGTTAAACCGTATTCGTCGGTCAGGGCGGTAAATAGATTCATGATGTTCTCAGCATTCATCGGATCCAGGGAGGCGGTCGGTTCATCGGCAATGACCACCGAAGGCCGATGGGCCATGGCTCGGGCAATCGCCACTCTCTGGCGCTCTCCAACCGACAGTTGCCCGGGGAGTTTGTCGAGATGACGCCCGATATCGAGACGATCGGCTATCCCTTCAACGGCGTCTTTTAGCGACAAACCGAGGCCCCGTCGGCTGATGGCAATGTTCTCACGCACCGAAAGAAACGGGAATAAGCCGCCGGTCTGCAGGACATATCCGATGTGCATCATGCGGGCACGGGCCAGGCTATCCATGGTCTTGCGCCGCCAGGCATCCATAACTTTCAACCCTTGCCCTTTTTCGGTAAAGAACGTAAAATCTTGGGCTTTATCAGGCCGGAGCACCATGGCCAGCAAGTCCAGCAGGGTACTCTTGCCGCAGCCGCTGAAGCCCACCATAGCAACCTTTTCCCCCCGCCGGATACTAAGCTCCGGCACCTTCAAGATAAAGCCGTATTCCCCGGGCCAGCTTTTGGTGACGTCTCGGAGACGGAAGATTTCATCTGCTTCAACAGAGCTCAGCCTGTAAGCCGGAGCATTGCCTTCTTTTTGGATCGATTGACGCTTGTGGTTGGACACGGCGGCAGGCCTCCCCGGCTATGGCATGAGGCTCAGAGGCACCCGGTAGACCGCGTCGCCGGGTTCGGTTGCACCGAAGGTTGCCCAGTTGGTGATATCGTCGTGGATTTGTGTGTATCTTTTAATCTTGGACTTCAGGCTGTTTACGATGGCCTGCTGCTCTCCAACGCTCAGTCGGTACCAATCATCTTCATTCAGCTGCATAATATTGCTGCGGTAAGGCAAGTCATCGAGGAATTCGGCAAGGATGCCCAGCTCACCTAAATTCTGGCTGGGCTTTTTGCTGAACTGGGTCGGATCCCTCGAGGTCTGGGCAGCCGCTGCAAGGATGCTCTGAAAGAAGTCCCTGGCCCCGGTTCTTTTGGTTCTCTGAGCCTGGTTCAGGATCACCGTAAGACGCTGGCTCAGGTCACTGAGTTGGTTCTTGGTCAAGAGCACACTCACCTTAAAGGTAGGTGTATCGGGTCGCGCCAGGTCCATATCCGAAACCCAGGCCGTAACGACCTCGGGTGCTTTTACGCCACCGCGACTACCCAGATAATCCAGTTGCATGGCATATCCTAATATTGCAGCCTTACGCACCGCTTCTTTGACCACATCTTTCTCCCGGGTGGAAGCAAGAACCGGCAGTGTCAAACGTTCACCGGCACCTGTTGCCCGCACCAACTCAACCATTTGGGCGGATACTCCTTCAACCACGCTACCAAAGCCGCTAACGCCGGTTATCGGCTGATCGGCTTCGATGGGTACATAAAGATCCCCTATCATGGGGTCGGAATGTCCGGTCAGGGCTCTGTATTGCCTTTCGGCATAAGCATGGTTGTTTCGTTTTTTGCCCGCCGGGGTTTTGAGATGAAGGGCAAAAATCTTCACACCTTTGGCCGCGGCCATGTCGGCTATCTCTGTTCCATTCATACCGGTAGAGGAATAGGGATCGTCGTTGCGAATAGCGCCTGCATCTGAAATGAGAAAGACGAGTCTCGAAAGGTAAGGTGACCAATTAAGATCTTCAAGGGCCATTTTGAGTCCTGCAAAAGCATCCTCGTTGAAGGAATGGGTGGAGATTTCGGCTTCCTGAGCGAGGGCCAGGGCATCCTCGAATTGTTCACGTTGTCGCCCATCCCGTAAATCAGACAACACCTTGGCTATATATTCAAGCCCGGGGGTTTTTTTTGTGCTGTTGCGGAATGCAACCAGTCCAAATGCCACCTTATCCGACAGACCGGCGCTTTCAATGGCGTCATAAATATTGCGGACGACTTTGCGGGTTCTTTCAATGTAAGGTTTCATGGAAATAGTCGTATCTATTACAAATACGATGCCGGTGCGCAATTCTATTTCCTGGGGCAATTTTCCTGTACCGGGGTCAATAGACGCAACTTCCAAAAATTTAACACCCTCAAAAAGCTCGAGCGCCTGAAAAATCGGCATGAGATAGAATCTCTCTTTTGAAACAGCTTCCTCCGGTGATTCAACAGCGTTTACCGGGAATTCGGCAGGCCGAGAGATTTTTCCCGCTTGAATATCGGAAAACTGTGAGGTCAGTTGGGCAGCCCTCTTGCCAGGGGAGGCCGAGGCTGCAACCTCTTTAAGTGTTTCCATGTTTTGGAAAAACAGCGCCGGCTGACGACCCGTTCTTTCTGTAAAAACGAGTGTCAGGGCCTGGTTCCAATCGGAAGCCTTTGATCCTTTTATCCAGCCGATCGCCCCTTCGGTGCTCGAAAGTCCGATCTCCAGCCACGGTCTACCATCTACCGTGGCCCGCTGATAAACGTAAAAAACCGTGAAGGGTTTGACCCAATTGTTCAAAACCTGCGCCGAATCGCCTGCTGCGGCATACAGTTTGGTGCCCGGGTGGGTTATCACCTTTTGATATAATGTCCGTTTACCGGGGATAAGCAAAGGTTTGCTTTGTAGCGCTGCATAGATATCTTCCCCCATAAGCCCCAAACAGATTAAAGAAAACATTACGGGCAGTATGAACCTAAATCGATCCCTAGGTCTCATTTTCTTGAATTGCATCGTATGTCCCCCATTGTTAAAGAACTATTGCCAGCTGCTTAATAGTTCACGCGCTTTAATGGATCCCTGAGCCGCTTCTTCTTCGACCCATCGTCTAAGATTTGAGAGATGGTTTTCAGCCTGCACCTTTCCCCCTGACAAAGCCGCCTGATACCATTCATACGCAGCCTCCGGATCTTTGATAATGGTTCCTCTGTCCCCTGTATAAGAGGGATCGAAATACCGTCCCACGATCAGGGCAGCTTCTGCATGTCCGGCCTCAGCCGCGTACTCCAATAAGATAAAGGCGGCGTCGGCTCTTTCCGGTTTGTCCGGCAAAGATTTGGCAAGCGCCACGGCACTCACCGGATCGGTGCCCTTTCTCATAACCTCTCGCACTTGTTCAAGTAAAGGGGCATCCGGAGTGTAGGGCGGCGAAACAGGCTCGGGCGCCACTTTTTTGGGCGGTAAATTTGCCATCCGGGGCAGTTGGGCGGGCTTGGAGGTTTCCTTGGTCGAAACGTCTCCTCTCAATGCTCGCCAGGCCATGTATCCGCCCACAATGATGACAAGCATAACAACAATAACAGCGGTGATCAGTATCCACCACCGTTTTCGAGGCTCACGATCATCAAAATAATTTTCCACAAAACTTTCCTTTAATCGTCAAACATTTCATTCAATTGATTATAAAAATAGGAACGCAAGATGTGTGTTGATCATAACCAACCGGAGGATTAAGAGTTGGAAAAAAAATATTCTTTAAACCTTAAGAGATTTTATCATTTGCTGAATCCTTCATTGTTCTTGAGGAATAGGTTTTCCAGACCGTACTGCCGTGATGCAACCCTATTTTTAATACATGTGTCTCAGAGGAATATAGGGAAACGAACTTAGTGTGTCAAATAAAAATTAGAACCGGCGGTGTAATCAGCTTTTACGACGGGGACGATGGGGTCAAATCTTTATTCTTGACAATTGGCTTTCTGTGGACGATTTAGACATATAGTGGGGCCGTGGGGAATGAGAATATGGCTTTCGGATGCCGTCTAAGATATCATTTATTAAGGTAAGGCGCACAAAGCAATTTATATTTTCGGATATAACAAACAAATACTCTGCAAATTCTTTCAAACTGTCAAGAATAAAGATTTGACCCCTTGACCGGTTAAACCAAGGCCCGTTCGGCTAAATTCCCGTAACGATGATAGTTGTCGCAAATGCTTTGATTTTTAAAGTAATGTAACAGTTCGATGCGGCCTTCCATTAGCACTGGTGCCCGGGCGATGTAAAATCCGGTTTCAGCAGCTGCTCGAAGTACTTTGACGGGCACCCGGTCCGGTGCGGCATACCGAATCCGTTGAATCTGGGCAATGCTCTCGACAACATCTGCGTCGGCTTCAACGCGCGGAGACTCGCCCCCTGTTAGTGTTCTGCCATCCTTTTGCTCCAAGAAATCGATAATGGCCGGATTAAAATCAACCGGGGCGCTGACAATCAGTTGGCAGCCGGATATGCGTACCGCCGCAATCCTGGCCAAGACATCAAACAGGCTGTCATTTTCGTGTAATCGCACCATCACCGTTCCCACCGGAAGATATCGCAGGATATTGTCCTGGCCTCTCAAGTGGAAATGATCTTTGGGCCGGGAAAATTCCTGTTCGAAATTGTATAAATAGCTTTTAATGGCTCGAATTGTTTTCCGAATATCCGCTGCGGATTCCTGCATGTGATCCCAGGTCAGCTTTGTTTTCCACTCTTGGGCCAGCCGCAGGAAAGCATATTCCCCTTGAATGGGGCCAAATGAGGGTTGCGTGGTTTCTTCAAAGTCCATAAACTGACTGACATAATTGGGTCCGCCGGCTTTGATCCCCGGGCCCAGGGCGGATTTTTTCCAACCGCCAAAGGGTTGCCGCAGTGTTATGGCACCGGTGGTGCCGCGGTTGATATAAAGATTGCCGGCCTGTGTATTATCTTTCCAATACGCTTTTTCGCGTTTGTCCAGACTTTCCAGACCCGATGTCAGACCATAGCCGGTTTGATTGACGATTTCCAGGGCATGCTCCAGGTTTTCGGCGCACATGACCCCCAAAACCGGCCCGAATAGTTCCGTCAGATGGGTAAAGGATCCCGGCTGCACCCCCCATTTAATCCCCGGTGTCCACAGATAGGGATTGTCATCGATGTTTTGCGGCTTCAAGGCCCAGGATTCTCCGGGCTCCAATTGGGTTAAACCTCTTTTTAGATCTCCCCGGGGGGGGTGAATCAGCGGCCCCATTTTATTTTCAAAATCCCAGGCCGAACCCACCGGATAGCTGCCGGCAGCGTCGATCAATTGTTTTTTGAAAACCGGATCCTGGTATACCTCTTTTTCTAAGATGAGCAGAGAGGTGGCCGAACATTTTTGGCCGCAGTTGCTGAAAGCGGAATGGACGACATTTTTTATGGCCTGATCACGATCGGACATGGCCGATACAATGGTGGCGTTTTTACCGCCGGTTTCAGCGGCCAGAAAAATATCCGGTTTTTGGGCCAACATGGCAAGACCGGTTTCGGTTCCTCCCGTAAGAATTACATAATCCACATCCGGATGACCGATCAGTTTCTTGCCGATCCTAGTGCCTGCACACGGGAGAAATTGTAAGACATTTTTGGATATACCGGCGTTCCAGAAACACCGGCATAGCGTCCAGGCGACGAGTACGGCATCCGATGACGGTTTGAAAATTACCGTGTTACCGGCCGCCAGGGATGCCACAATTCCGCCACAGGGAATGGCAATGGGAAAATTCCAGGGTGATACGACACACCCCACCCCTTTGCCTCGGGCGGTGAGATGTTCCAACTCGGTAAATGTTTTGGCCGAATACGGATAGTATTCGGTAAAATCCACGGCCTCGGAGACCTCAGGATCCGATTCGGTAAACACTTTGCCGGTATTGGCCGCCGCAGCACCGATAAGATCCCCCCTGGCATAACGCAAT
>JASFTQ010000079.1:0-15778 GCA_050053515.1 Desulfobacterales bacterium
ACAGAAACAGGGATGATGCTATGAGCTGGTTTTTTTTTGGATTATTTGAATTTCGGTCATTGGAATTTGTTTCGAATTTCGCATTTCGTGCTTCTGATTTTAATCAGCATCACAGATTTTGAGGCAAAGCCACATATCTCTGAACTGACCCATAGTACCAGGCATTCAGGTTAGAATTGTAGCGTGCCTCATGCAATGCATGTTGCGCGAATGCGTCAAACACAGCATTTTTGAGGGGGTGAAAATGAAAGCGATAAAAATTGTTACAGCGGCTAACATTTTACTCTCTGTATTTTTGGTCATGACGTCATATGGCGCCGACGTCGCAAAGATCGGTGTTATAAATATGCAAAGAGTTTTGGAAACATCCAGCGCCGGTAAAGCTGCCATCGCAGAAATCAAAAATCAAAAGCAAGAAATGGAAGCCGAGTTGCAAAGAAAAAAGGAAGAAATTGAAGAGTTGCGCAAGCAGCTTGAGCGAGACGCCATGGTCCTCAGCAGGGAAAAGCGTGAGGAAAAAGAACGCGAAGGGCGTATAAAACTAAATGATTTTAAGACGTTACAAAAAAGGTACGTCGCGGAGTTAAAGCAGCAGGAACAAAAGCATCTCAAAAGCATACAAAAAGATGTCTCTCAGCTTATCGAGCGGATCGGAAAAAGGGAGGGCTATCTTCTCATCGTAAACAGCGTGGGTGTGCTCTATTCTCCAGTGTCGATCGACATAACCGATCAGCTCATAAAAGAATACAATGCCAAATATGCCAAACAAAACGACTAATCTTTAGCAAAGAGCACTCAGTACGCTTTGGGGTTGTTATCTAGGTGTGTTTATGGAGTTATCCGTTGAAAAAATCGCTGCCTTGATAAACGGAGAGGCCAGTGGCGATTTGCAAAAAAAAATTCGTGATGTGGCCCCTTTCGAAGCCGCCAGCGATCATGACATTACCTTTGCCGACAGCGCCAAATTTTATAAAAACCTCGATAGAACCGAAGCGGGTGCCGTCATCGTTCCTCGGAATATAACCGTCGCGAATATTAATATCATTCAAGTTGATAACCCCAGGGTGGCTTTTGCCAAGCTGGTGGCCGCCTTCCATCCGCCCACCTCGCCCGAAGCCGGTATCAGTTCCGCCGCGGTAACCGGCAAGAACTTCAAATGCGGTCAGGATGTGTCTATTGGGCCGATGGTGGTCGTCGGAAGCAATGTCACGTTGGGCCATGGTGTAATTTTGTATCCCGGTGTCGTCATTGGTGATGATGTTGTGATCGGCGATAACGTCAAAATTTATCCGAATGTAGCTGTGCTGAAAGGTTGCAGACTGGGAAACCGGATCATCATTCACGCGGGTTCGGTTATCGGCAGTGATGGTTATGGTTTTGTCCCCGACGGAGAATCTTACCGCAAGATACCCCAGCTGGGGATTGTCCAAATCGATGACGATGTGGAAATCGGTGCAGCCAACACCATCGACCGCGCCACTTTTGGAAAAACCTGGATTCAAAGGGGAGTAAAGACCGACAATCTCGTGCATATCGCCCATAACGTGACAGTTGGAGAAAACACCGTTATTGTCGCACAGACTGCCATCGCCGGCAGTACCACCATCGGAAGCCATGTTACCATTGCGGCCCAGGTTGGTATCGGCGGGCATTTGCACGTTGGCGATAACGTAATGATCGGTGCACGGTCAGGCGTGATAAAATCGGTTGCCAAGGGCGAGGTTATCAGTGGATTTCCGGAGATTCCCCACCGCTTGTGGTTGAGAGTGCAGCGAATCATCCCAAAGCTCCCCGAAATCAGCAAACAACTTTCCGAACTAAAAAAGCGATTGAACACCATAGAGGGTCGTTCAAGTCCAAAACGATCTCGAAGGTAGCCGACAATTTTAACACAAAATTGAAAGATTGGAATTTTACGAGCTTGAACTTCAAACCCTGGGTCCTGCGCCAAAGCCCCTGAGGCGAAGGCGGGAACCCTGAACCGCTTAACCCAGATAATATACTCAGTCAGTTTTGGTTATCGTTATTATTGATTCAGGCAAGCCCCTCATTTAGCAGGAGAAAAGAGATGGAGACGGCTTATAACATACGGGAGATATTAAATTATTTACCGCATCGCTATCCGTTTTTACTCGTCGACCGAATTTTGGAAATCGTACCCGGTGAAAAAATAGTAGGCATCAAAAATGTAAGCATGAACGAGCCCTTTTTTCAGGGACACTTTCCCGGAAACCCCGTTATGCCCGGGGTGTTGATCGTCGAAGCCATGGCTCAGACCGGCGGGCTGTTGTTTTTGATGACCCAAAAAAAACCAGAAAAAGATACCATCTTTTATTTTATGGGGATTGACAAGGTACGGTTCAGAAAGCCGGTCACCCCCGGGGATCAACTGGTAATGGAGGTGCGCCTGGTAAAGCTGCGCAGCAAAGTGGTCAAGATGTCCGCAACGGCAACCGTCGATGGCAACCTGGTGGCCGAGGCCGAGCTCATGGCCACGATAGGAGGATCAAAGTGATACACCCAACGGCAATCGTAGATCCTAAAGCCGAGGTCGGTTCGGACGTGGCAATCGGTCCGTATTCAATAATCGGAGAAAACGTTTCCATCGGATCCGCAACGGTGATCGGATCCCATGTTGTCATCGAACCTTATGTAACCATCGGGCCCAACTGTCAGGTATTTCAGTATGCTGCCATCGGTGCCCCCCCGCAGTCTCTAAAATATGGCGGTGAGCGTACCTATATCAAGATCGGGCAGGGTACGATCGTGCGGGAGTTCGTCACCATTCACCGGGGCACCGAGTTCGGGGGCGGCATCACCGAAATTGGAGAGCAATGTTTTCTGATGGCCTATACGCATATCGCCCATGATTGTGTCATCGGCAGAAAGGTCGTTATGTCCAATAACGCCACCCTGGGCGGCCACATTACCATCGGCGATTATGCTACCATCGGCGGGCTTGTGGCTATCCATCAGTTTGTTAAGGTCGGCAATCATGCCTTTGTCGGCGGCAAGTCTGCGGTGGTTAAAGACATACCGCCTTATGTAATTGCAGCCGGCGACCGGGCCAAACTGCACGGTCTCAATACGGTGGGTCTCAAGCGCCACGGCTTTTCCCGCAAAACCTTATCCGAGCTAAAAAAAGTCTACCGGATTGTTTTTCGGATCGGCATCACCTTGAATGAGGCCATTGAACGGGTCAAATCGGAAGTCGAGCAGATACCGGAAGTTGTCAACTTTTTGGATTTCATCAAATCTTCCGAACGCGGAATCACAAGATGAATTCTATTGTAAACCAGTCACCTGGGCGTGATGGTGAACCTTGCGCATCCGGTATTCGGCATTGAAATAATCATGAAGATCGGGCTTATAGCAGGAAGCGGACAGTTTCCAATATTATTTTCAAAAAAGGCCAAGTCAAAGGGCTTTGACATCTATGCCATTGCTTTTCACAACGAAACCGATCCGAATCTCAAAGGCCAGGTGGATGCGATCCAATGGCTGCATCTGGGGCAGTTAAAGCGCCTCATAAAATTTTTTCACAGACATGAGGTAAAACAAGCGGTCATGATGGGGGCCGTAAGAAAAACCCGGATGTTTAAAGATGTCAGGCCCGATCTCAAGGCCATGGCGGCAGTTTTCGGACTCGAAAACACCCATGACGATGGGATTTTAAGATCCTTTGCGCGAATATTGGAGGACGAAGGGATACAGGTAAAAGCCTCAACTTTTTTGCTGCCGGAACTCCTGGCGGCAGAAGGCTGTTGGACCCACCGGAAGCCCAGCCGCGCGGAGACTGCCGATATCGAGCTGGGCTGGAAACTGGCCAAAGCCATTGGGCGTCTGGATATCGGTCAATGCATCGTCGTCGGTGGAGGATCGGTTTTAGCTGTGGAAGCCATCGACGGAACGGATGCAACGATCCGCAGGGGCGGCAGGCTGGGCAACGGAACGGCCGTGGTTGTCAAGGTTTGCAAGCCCGACCAGGATAAGCGCTTTGATGTTCCTGCCGTGGGTTCCCAAACGATTGCAACCATGCACGAATCCAATGCACGGGCCCTTGCCATCGAAGCCGGGAGGGCAGTGGTATTTGATCGACAAGAAATGATTGCCCTGGCAGATAGCCACGATATTTCCATTGTTGCCTTGAGCAAGTAGAGGCGGTTAAAGCGCTGGATAAGCTTGCCAATCACTTAAAATATTATGAAATCATCACCACAAAAACTGCGGGTCGGTGTAATCGGAACCGGTTATCTCGGTAAATTTCATGTTGAAAAATATGCCGCCATGGAAGATGTCGACCTGGTGGGGGTTGTGGACATCGATACCTCACTGGCCAGGCAGGTTGCCGAAAGATACGCCACCCGGGCATACAACAGCCACTCAGACCTTTTAGATCAGGTCGATGCTGTCAGCATTGTGGTCCCCACCCCGGCCCACTTCGATGTCAGCAAAGATTTTTTAGCGCACGATATCGATGTTCTGATCGAAAAGCCGATGACCACAACACTGCAGGAGGCCGATCAACTCATTGACTTCGCATCTTCAAAGGGACTTATCATTCAAGTCGGACACCTGGAACGCTACAACCCCGCCGTGCTGGCCCTGGATGGTATCGTCAGCAAACCGTTGTTTATCGAGTCTCACCGGCTAAGCCTTTATAAAGGGCGGTCCACCGATGTCAGCGTCGTGCTGGATCTGATGATCCATGACATCGATATCATCTCCAACTTCGTCCGTTCGGAGGTCAGGACAATTCATGCTGCCGGGATACCGGTAATTTCCGAACATGTTGACATTGCCAATGCCCGTCTGGAATTTGAGAATGGCTGTGTGGCCAATGTCACCGCCAGCAGGATTTCGACAAAAAATGAACGGAAAATAAGGCTTTTCCAACGGGATGCCTATATATCTGTTGATTTCGCCAATCATGAAATCACCGTTATCAAGCAAAATGAAAAGGTACGGCAGAGTTTGATACCCGGTATGGAGATCAACCAGCTTTGTTTTACCAAGGGAGACGCCCTGGAAGGTGAACTGAAAGCTTTCGTCAGATCGGTGAAACGCCGTGAAAACCCGGCGGTCAACGGGCAGGTGGGGCGTGAGGCCCTGAAAATCGCCTTAAGTATTATGGATCAGATTAACACGACGATTAGCCGTTTTCTGAGTGCGTGAAACCCATGAAATCGCTTCAGGATCAAAAAAGCGTGATGATCATCGCCGGGGAGGTTTCCGGTGACTTTCATGGGGCAAAACTGGTTGCGGCCATGCGCCAAAGAAATCAGTCTCTGTTTTTTTGCGGAATTGGCGGCGACGCACTCAAAGCGGCGGGTGTTCGAATTTTAGTTGATGCCGCCGATTTGGCTGTCGTGGGGATCACCGAGGTTTTTGCCAAGGCATCACGGATATTGAAGGGTATCGGCTTAACCAAAAGACTTCTTAAAAGCCTAAAGCCGGACCTGCTGATTTTGATCGACTTCCCCGGTTTTAATTTGCATATAGCCGCCACCGCCAAAAAGCTCGGTATCCCGGTACTTTACTATATCAGCCCGCAAATTTGGGCCTGGCGGCCCGGTCGCGCCAAAAAAATTGGCCGGCGGGTGGATCACCTTGCCGTCATTTTGCCGTTTGAGGAGAATTTTTACCGCCAGCATGAAATTCCGGTATCCTTCGTCGGGCACCCCCTCCTTGATAACACAGCCGGACCATCGGATTTACCGCGGGCGCGTTCACTGCATCATAACCCGGTTGTTGGCCTTTTGCCCGGCTCACGCGACAAGGAAATCGCCAGCCTGTTGCCAATTATGCTTGCGGCAGCCCGCAACCTTCACAAGCGCAACCCAAACATCAAATTCATCATCTCCATCGCCCCTTCCGTCGCAAAAGGATACATTGAGGCTATGGTTGAAGAGCACGGTCTCGATTCAAATTGCCAGCTGGTATCCGATCGCGTGGAGAATATTTTTGAAAGATGCAGTCTGGCAGTGGTTGCCTCCGGAACGGTTACGCTGCAAGCCGCCATCTGCGGCACACCGATTGTAATTGTATATAAAGTTTCGCCGATTTCGGCCCTGATTGCGAGGATATTGGTTCGGGTGGAAAACATCGGTCTGGTGAACCTGATTGCCGGAAAGCAGATCGCCCCCGAGCTCGTGCAAGAAAATGCGACTGCCGAAAACATTACCGAATCCGTTGTGCATTTGCTTGACAATACGGCTGCCTTGGAAACGCAGCGACGCGAGATGTCCAGGGTTAAGGAGTCGCTGGGCGGTCCGGGAGCATCTGAGCGGGTGGCCCAAATTGCCATGAATATGCTCAGGCAATGACCTTTAGTTCATCTTCCGTTTTGTTTCAGCAGCCATGAGCTACCGGTGGACGCTGGATTATGAAATTTTTAAACATACAACTAAAAGAACGGCATAAACAGCTTCTTGGCATGGTAAAGGACAGCAAGTTCATTCTCTTGCTGGCGATGCTTTGCATGATGGTCGAGGCGGGGGGGACTTCGGCGGCCGCTTATCTCATAAAACCTGCCCTGGACGATGTTTTCATCAACAAGGATCGGCTGATGCTCAAACTCGTTCCGCTGGCCATTTTTGTTGTTTACCTTTTGCGCAGCTTCGCCATGTTTGGACAGGAATATTTGATGAGTTATGTGGGGCAAAATACGATCCGGCGTTTGCGCAACCGTTTGTATGACCGCATCCAGGACTTGCCGCTTTCATTTTTTCATCGAGAAAAAACCGGCGTCCTGATGTCCAGAATTACCAATGATGTCAACATTATCAAACATATGGTCTCGACGGCAGTCACCGGGTCCCTCAGAGATGCCTTCACGATTTTGGGTCTGACGATAGTAATATTCTATCAAATCTGGCAGCTGGCCCTTGTTGCCTTTCTGGTTTTACCGGCTGCGATTTATCCGATTGTCGTCTTTGGCCGGCGTGTTCGCCGAACCAGCACCGGATGTCAAAAAGCCATGGCCGATATGAGCGCATTTTTGCATGAAACATTTGCCGGAAACAAAATCGTCAAGGCTTTCGGCATGGAACCTCACGAAAAAAAGCGCTTTTTTGAAAAGACGCGCAAGTTATTCAGGCTTGAAATGAAGGAGGTAAAATACAAAGCGATATCCAGCCCCATCAACCTTTTTCTGGGGGGCATTGCGGTTGCGGCCATCATCGCATACGGCGGACTGCAGGTCATCCAGGGGGTTTATACCGCCGGTACGTTTATGTCTTTTGTTGCCGCCGTCATATTGCTGTACAGGCCCATTAAAGAACTCAGCAAGCTTAACAATGCTTTGCAGCAGGGGCTTGCTGCCACGGATCGGGTGTTCGACATCCTCGAGAAAGAATCGGACATTACGGAGCGTTCCAACCCGGTGTCCCTTAAGCCCGGCTCACACCGGGTCTCCTTTAACAAGGTCTCCTTTAAATACGACGAGGAGTTGGTCTTAAAGGATATCGATCTGGATGTCCGACCCGGTGAGATATTGGCCCTGGTGGGCATGAGCGGCGGCGGAAAAACATCCCTGGTGAATTTGATTCCACGCTTTTATGATGTGGCCGGAGGCGCTGTCCTGGTTGACGGCATCGATATCAGAGATGCTTCGATTAAATCCCTGCGAGATCAGATCGCCGTAGTTACCCAAGAGCCCATACTTTTCGATGATACGGTAAAAAATAACATCGCCTATGGACGACATAACGCCGCTGAGCACGAAATCATAGCGGCCGCCCGGGCGGCATACGCTTACGATTTTATACAGAATTTTCCGCAAAAGTTCGATACGCGCATCGGTGAATTGGGTACCCGACTATCCGGCGGCGAGAAACAGCGGATCTGCATTGCCCGGGCGCTGTTAAAGGATGCACCCATATTAATTCTTGACGAGGCCACGTCAGCGCTGGATTCAGAGTCCGAGTTATGGGTACAAAAGGCCCTGGAAAACCTGATGAAGGGGCGCACGACGTTTGTCATCGCCCACCGCTTGTCCACGGTCAACCATGCCCACAGAATTATCGTACTCGTTGACGGGCAGATCGTTGAGGAAGGGGATCATGAGACATTAATTGCCCGTCACGGCGCGTACTACAGGCTCCATCAGATGCAATTCAGCAATGAAGGTCAACACCATCATTAACAGATATCTTTTCCGGGAGATGATTGCGCCGCTTGCCATCAGTGTGGTGTTTTTTACCTTTGTGTTTTTGATGGCCGAGATGCTAAAGATCACGGATTTGGTTGTAAACTACGGCGTCGGTCTCTTAACCGTGATTAAGATGCTCATATATTCCACACCGTATTTTCTCGTATTTGTGATACCCATGGCGGTCATGATCGCCGTGCTTTTAGCTTTTCTGAGATCATCGGCTGACAACGAAATCATGGCTCTGAAAACGGGTGGTTTAAATACCTATCGATTGCTTCCCCCTGTTTTACTTTTATGTTTCATCGGCTTTGCGTTGACGCTGATGATGTCCATTTATGGCATGCCTTGGGGCAGAAAGGCAATTAGAGAGCTTTCGGTGAAAATTCTTTCTTCCAAACTCGATATCGGTCTCAAAGAAAGGACGTTCAACGACAGTTTCAGTGGAGTGATGCTGTATGTAAACAAGGTCGACACAAAAAATAATTTTCTAGTGGACGTCTTTATCGAGGACAAAAGGAACGAGGACATCGCAAGCACCGTCATCGCTCCACGGGGCAGATTATTCAGTAAACCCGGCGCACTGATTTTTCATATGAAATTATATGATGGGATCATCAATCAAGTGGGAATGGACAACAAGACAGCCAATACCATCAAATTCAATACGTATGATTTAACTTTGGATCTGAAAAAAGCCGCGCTGGATCTCGGTTCAAGCCGGCGCAGAAAAGAGCTGAGTTTGACGGAACTGCGTCGGTACTTGCAGCGTGTCGCCCAAAAAGACGAGAGGTATTACAAGGCCTTAATTGAATTTCATAAAAAATTTTCGATACCGTTCGCTTGTTTTGCCCTGGGCATACTTGCCTTTCCATTAGGCCTTGAGTCCAAATCCGCCAAGCGATCCACCGGTTTGATACTGGGTTTGGTTTTCTTTTTGATATACTATTTGCTTTTATCCGCCGGGACGGTATGGAGCGAAGCAGGTACATTTCCGCCGGTGATCGGCATGTGGCTGCCCAATTTCGTTAGCATCGGCCTCGGGGTCTTTCTGCTTTTCCGGGCGGCCCGTGATAAGCCCATACCCATCGGTATATTACTTCCGTTCTTTCGAAGACTGGGCGCAAGGTTTGCCGGTAAAAATTCCAGCTGACATGTCGATTCTTGGTAAATACCTGACAAAAGAGATTTTGAAATATTTTGGTATCATTCTCCTCATGGTCGTCGGTATCTATCTGGCTGTCGACTTTTTTGAAAAGGTCGACAACTTTTTGGAAGCCGGACTCCCTGCGGTAAAAATTGTGACATTCTTCCACCTCCGGATCCCTTTAATTCTTTCTCAAATCGCCCCGGTTTGCATTCTGTTGGCGGTGCTCATCGTATTTGGCCTGATGAGCAAGAATTATGAGCTTATCGCCCTGAGAAGCAGCGGAATCAGTGTTTACTATGTATTAAAACCGGTCCTTTCTCTAGCCGTGGTTATGAGTATTCTTCTGTTTCTTCTGGCGGACCGGGTTGTGCCTGTGACCGTCAGTCAAGCCAACAGGATTTGGCTCGGAGAAGTGAAAAAGGAGCCCGCAGTAACATCCCGCAAGAAAAACATCTGGGTAAAAGGCAAGCGATCCATATCCCACATTCGGTATTACAATCCAACGAACCAAACCATTTCGCGGATCACCCGCTATTATTTCGACCCGGATTTTAGATTAATCAGACGCCTGGATGCCAAAACTGCCTATTATGAAAATGGAAAATGGGATTTCCGCGATATAATGGAACAGCGGTTGAATGAAGCCACCCGGGATTACAGTATTGTATTTGAAGCCCAACGCTTTGAGCCCTTCGAATTTTTACCGGATGATTTAAAGCGGGTTGTCAAAAAGTCGGAGGAAATGAATTTCATGGAGCTTCTCGAATATATCCGTGACGTGGAGTCCGAAGGGTATGATGCGACCAATTACCGGGTCGAACTCCACGCCAAACTCGCGTTTCCAGTGGTGTGTGTCATTATGTGTGTGTTGGCAACGGGCATTGCGTTTCGAAGAAAAGTGCAGGAAGGCCTGGCTCTCAACATCATATTCGGTATCGGTTTGATATTCATTTACTGGATCTTTTATACTTTCTGTTTGTCTCTTGGTTCCGGCGGCAAGCTGCATCCCTTCATCGCTGCCTGGCTGGCGAACTTTACCTTCCTATGTATCGGGATTTATATTTTTGTGAACGCCGATTGAATCAGGGGTCGGAGAATTTTTGGAGGGGGTCGCTGCCTGGACCGCAAAAGCGAGCGCAATCCCCGCACCCTTCAGAGGGGTTGGCGAGCAAATCAGAATACAGAAAGAATTCCTCCCGGTGAAGATACCCCGTCCGCCGTCGTTTGCCGGCGGAACGCAGAGTACGCTTCATTCAGCAGTCCCGTTGCGGCGGGATGCCGACTCATGCACAAGGGGTCGTGGCGAAACAACAGCGGCTGGACATTAAAACAATGATACTTAAGATTCAGAGGCGGATTCAGTCTGAGTCCCGGCATCCTTGGACCGTATTGGATTCGTTTTTGCTCGGGTTGTCGTTTGTTTATCGGGCGGGGGTAGGACTCAGAACGGCCGGTTACCAAGGGGGCGTATTCAAATCAAAAAAGCTGCCCTGCACAGTGATATCGGTCGGAAATATCACCGCCGGCGGTACCGGAAAAACGCCCATGACGCTGCGTCTTGCCGGAAAAGTTCATGAAATGGGGTATCGCTCTGTGGTCATCAGCAGGGGGTATCGCAGTGGTGCCGAGAAGCCCGGCGGCATCGTCAGCAATGGTCGTGAAATTCTTATGAACTCTCAGCAGGCCGGTGATGAACCCATCATGCTGGCCGCGCGGCTGAAAACCATCGGTGTGCCGGTGCTGATCGGAAAAAACAGATATCGCAGCGGTCTATTGGCCCTGGCTAAATTCAAACCGGATGTCATCATTCTGGATGACGGATTCCAGCATCTTGGCTTGGCCCGTGACATCAACGTGGTCCTGCTAGACGGTAACCGTCCTTTCGGCAATAACCATCTTTTGCCCAGAGGCCCTTTGCGGGAACCGGTGTCCTCACTGGTGAGGGCTGATATGTTTATTCTCACGCGGTTCGAAAGCGGTTCGGGTATCTTGGCCCCCGAAACACTGAAAATCATAAAAAGATATCTCAAAGGGCGTCAACTCTATAAAACCAGGCATGTGCCGATTCTTCACAAATGGATAAAAGCCGGCACAACCCCCGGCGGTAATCATCTGGCGTTTGGATCTGCGGTTGATTTTAGCGCCCTAAAGGCGTGCAAGGTTTTCGCTTTTTGCGGCATTGCCAACAATGAGGACTTTAAGCACACCCTGGAAGATTTAGCGGGTGACCTCCTGGGATTTATGGGTTTTCCGGATCATCACGCTTACAGCGGGAGAGATTTGTCGAAAATAAGCCGTTGTGCCAGCGATGCGGGTGCCGATGTTCTCTGCACCACCGCAAAGGACTATGTTCGGATCGACAACAAAGCCACTTGGCCCATGGACCTTGCGGTAATCGGTGTTGAAGTGACCTTTGGTGAGGATGAAGCTAACTTTCTTGCCGAATTGAGCCTGCGGCTTGCCGATGCAGGCAAAGCGCAGGATCTGTCGCCTGGTGAATAAATGCCAAGAGTCGAGGCGCAAAAAATCTGTTTGATTCGAACATCTGCTGTCGGGGATGTTATCCACGCCCTGGCGCTGGTCAACGGACTGCGGAAGGGCTTTCCCGACGCTCATTTGACGTGGATTATAGAAAAAGTTCCATACGAAGTTGTTAAACTTCAGCCCACTGTGGATCGCTTCATCATTTTTGAACGAAATGACGGTTGGAACGCCTGGCGCAAGTTATTTTTAAGCTTAAAAAAAGAACGCTATGATTTGCTTCTGCTGCCGCAGGTGAGTTTAAAAGCGGGCCTGATTTCCATGCTCGTTCGGGCCGATATAAAGCTCGGATTCGACTGGCGGCGCTCGCGAGAATTTCACGGGCTTTTTACCAACCGTAAATTGGAACCGCGATCCCCGCAGCATGTGCAGGATCACTATTTCGAATTTCTCCAATATCTCGAAATCAAAGATTACCCGTTGGAATGGAATTTTGTTTTTTCTGCGGAAGAATTAAGTTGGCGCCAATCATTTTTTAAGCAATTTGACCGGCCGGTCATTTCATTTGTCGTATCTTCGGCAATTGCCGAGCGTAACTGGCATGCCCGTGGTTTTGCAGAGGTGATGGATTATGTCGACGTTCATTTGAAGATGCAGCCCATGATCGTCGGTGGTCCCAGTCGGCAGGAGCGTTTAGAAGCCGAAAAGATATTACAACACTGTAAGTGCAGCCCGGGGTTGGCGCTTGAAAAGCCGATCCGGAACACTTTACTGCAGCTGTCCGGTTCGGTTCTGGTGGTTGCTCCGGATACCGGGCCCCTTCACGCTGCGGTCGCCTTGAATATTCCGACCGTTGGTTTATACGGCTTTACGGACCCTCGGCGAACCGGTCCCTATCAACGGTATCATGATCTTTTGATCGATCGCTATTTGGATGAAGGGGAACAAAAAACACCCATTCGGCGAACCACCAGATCCGGCAGAATGCAAAGGATTGCGCCTGCAGATGTCATTGAAAAAATCGAGCTGGGGCTGAAGAAATATGCGCCAGGCACTTAGAGTGATTCCGCACCTTGACGACCAAAATTTACTCCCTGCCCGGACATTTTCTTGGGGCTCTATTTCCGAACCTTATTTTGAGAATCGCTATAACATCGAGGCTTTTGACCATGCAGTATTTAACGGGCAGGTGTTCAGGTTTTACCGTAGTCCGTATATTCCTTTTCTTCCATTACCTCTGAACCATACTTCAGGTTGATTTTTCTTTTGATAGCCGAGCGTTCATCGTTGCTGAGGTAAACACTGCGGGCCAGTTCTATAAAATCCCCGTCGAACTCTTTTCGGGCTTCCTTCAGGCGGATGCCGTCCTCAATATCCCAAAGCCGCAGATTAATTTTTTCAAGCTCCTTGAATTCCTCGGGAATACCGCTGCCGGTTTTTTTCAACGCTTCTTTGAGCAAATTGTATTCGTTGCGGATATTTTCCAGTTTGTGATGATCTTTGACCTTTTTTAATTTGATCGACAAAATCGTAAGTTTATCGATCACCTCGCCGATGGACACCTCAATTTTCACCGTTGAACTCCTTTGTCATGACCGGTTTGCTACCCTGCAAGCCTTGCCTTTTGGGGCAGGGTTAAGGGAAGCTAACTCAGGGATCGGGGCAATTTTTGCGACGACAAGATGCCGGGTTGTCGCCTGCTCCATCGAACAGCGGCAACTGCCTCACATTTTACCGCCTGCTGATGACACCCGTCAATTTCCCGGAAACAGACACCGCAGTTTGCCTTACCAGGCGGCAGCAGCCTCCCTGCCGGTTAAAAGCACCGGGGCGATCATCTTGTCGTGCAAAAAATACCCCGATCCCTGAGTTAGCTGATAGGAATATATTCCTTTCCGAAATCTTCTTTAAGGCGTGGAGACTTTATTTCACTAGGGCCGTGTTCATTGCGTCGTAAAGCCTGTCCGGCAAGCGGTGTTTGATCACGGCCCGTTTCCAGCGGTCTCCATATTTTCTCCGCAGCTTATCCTTGGGAATTTGCGTGAAACGGGTCTTGTCGAAATCAATCAAGAAAATATTTTTTTTATGGTCGACGAGAACATTGCCCGGGTGGAGATCGACATGAAAGATGTCATTGTCAATCAAGGCGGCAATTTGCCCAACGACCTTGCCTGTCAGCAGACATGCCAGGTCTGGATCGGTCAAACTGAGTTGGGCCAGTGTTTGATGCTGTCTTATTTCCTCGGTAACCAGCCAGGCTCTGTAATATAGTGCGCCTTGGTAGGCATAGGCAATTGGTCTGGGTGCATTGATTCCATGCTGTCTTACTTTTTGGAGCACCTCGAATTCCACCCGGGATCTTATTTTGCCCCATCTCAAATATCTTTTTTTAACGAAGTGGCGTATAAAACCGCCACGGGTGTAATGTTTAACGACAACGTCGCCGATCCCATTGATATGCCCGGCGGTCGCCGAAGTTCTTCCCCCCAGAACCGAGTTTACAGGCCGGGAAGGCTTGTTAAATAACGCGACAAGTTGTTTTACCTGGTGATCGGAAAGATCGATTGAAGATCCGATATGAAAAGAATCGAGCAGTTTGATTGAAGCGGTATTCATGTCTGATTAGTCAGGGTTGCTTAAATTAAGCGGTTCAGAGTTCCAGCCTTCGGCCCAAGGGCTTCGGCGCGGGACCCGGGGTTCCCCAGTTAAATTCGCTCCGCTCCATATCTTCGATATATTTAACGGGGCAAGCAAGGTTGAAAATTTTCATGCTACCGACTTACAAGAAGCTATAGCGAATCCAGGGTAGCCTGTCGCTTTTACCATCGATTGTTATAAATGTTCAACAGCAGACAGCAGTCAACGGGGGCTTGATGCCTTTATAGCCCGACTCGGCTGAGCTCGTCGCAGGCTGAACGTTGAACGGGGAACCCGGAACCATTCGCTTAATAGTTATTTTGATAACAATTTCGGTATGGCTCCAGCGTTATTGTAATGGTGAAAAGCAGCAATACCGCCTTTGGCTCAGGCCCCGCTCAAAGTTTTTTCAATTAGCCGGGCAGCCCGGGCCGTGCCTCCCTGCCGACTTTGAATATATCTGTCGGCTGCCGCACGCACGGTTTCCCGATTTGAGGAGCTCTCCAAGTCTGCGAGTAAGAGATCGGCCGCCTTTTTCCAATCCGCTGCCACCCGCAGCAAGCCTTCTTTTATTATGTCGGCCCCCACCCAGGCGAAATTCTCCCATGAAGGACCGATAACCGGCACGACGCCATGGCTTAACGGCTCAAGAAAGTTCTGGCCGCCGAGGGGCGCCAGACTGCCGCCGACAAAAGCAGCATCCGCAAGGGCATAAGCCCTGGACAGTTCACCAAAGGTATCCCATAAAACGACAGTTCCGGCCACAACGCGTGTTTTGAGCCGGGAGCGCAGCTCCCAGGGCAAACCCAGGCGACTGAGAACATCCTGCCAGTATTTTATACGCTGCATGTGTCTTGGAAACAATCCGATGATCGTATCCGGTTTCTTTTTATGGACACCTGCAATGAGCTTTTCAATCCGGGGTTCTTCTTGCCGCCGCACAGAGCCCAATACCACAAAAGCAGTGTTGTTGGGGATGAATTTCACGAGCGGGTTTTCTTCAACGGATTTGTCTTTGTGGGATTCAAATCGGTCGAATTTTATATTGGGCATCACCTCCACGCCGTCGTTGCCGAATAATGCCATAAAACGCCGGGCGTCATCTTCTGAGATCGCTAATATTTTATAAGGCCTGATGGAGCGCCACAGCGAGGGCCACCAGCGGTAGCGGGTCAGACTTTTGGCTCTCATTCGTCCGTTGATGATGAGGGTTTTGCAGCCATATTTTTTTTGGGCGGCCATCAGTCCAGGCCACATTTCGGATTCGAGTAAGACCATTGCGTGCGGTTGTACGATTTGCACGGCTTTTTCCATGAGGCTCGGTTGGTCGAAGGGAAAATATGCCGCCGATACACCCA
>JASFTQ010000080.1:0-15602 GCA_050053515.1 Desulfobacterales bacterium
CCAGGGGAATACCGTCAAACGCAATTTCAAAGTCTCGTAGCGAGTCGACTGCCATTCCGACCCGTCCCACTTCACCCATCGCCCTGGGGTTGTCCGAGTCAAGTCCCATTTGAGTCGGTAAATCAAAAGCCACGTTCAAACCCGTCTGACCGTGGGAGATCATATATTTAAAACGCCTGTTCGTCTCCTGGGGCGTACCGAAACCGGTATATTGTCTGGTAGTCCATGCCCGGCTGCGGTATCCCTGCGGATGGAGGCTTCGAGTGAAAGGGTATTCGCCGGGGTCTCCAAGATCCGATTGATAATCAAATCCGATTTCTGCAAGATCATTAGGACCATAGACCGGCTTTACCTGAATGCCGGATTGGTAAGTGACTTCCTTAATCGCATCTTTCTCGTCCTTGATATATTTTGCAACCCCCATTTTTTCTCTCCCGAATATGCGTCAATAATCATGCAAAATTTATTTGTTCACCACTGATGACACGGATGGCACGGACAACTTCCTGACATTTTCTCATCCGGGTAATCCGTGGTCTTATTTCTCCCTTTCACAGCGACAGTGCCGTGATGGATTTTGCAATTTCATCGAAGGACGTCCCGCCGGGGAAAACACCCTGGACCCCCATCTTTTTTAACTTTTGAACATCCCGCGACGGAATGACCCCGCCCACTACCACACGAACATCTTCAATGCCTTGTTCTTTCATCATTTTCAACAGTTGTTGACATATCGGAATATGGGCTCCCGACATAATGCTGAGGCCAACAACATCCACCGCTTCCTGGATGGCGGTTTGCAATATCTGGTCCAGGGTTTGATGAAGCCCTGAATAAATGACTTCCATCCCGGCATCGCGCAAAGCCAATGCGACAATCTTGGCACCGCGATCGTGACCGTCCAAGCCTGGTTTGGCCACTAAGATTCGGATTCTTCTGTCTGCCATGTTCATCACTTTCTAAAATAATGTATTTTGTGTTTGGTGTTTAGCGTTTCGTGTTTCGAAATTACCGAGACCAAATACTAAATACTTGAGGGGTCGGGGTATTTTTTTTCACGGCAAGATGCCGGCTTGTTGCCTGCCAAGCCTGACAGCGGCAACTGCCCTGCATTTTACTGCCTGCTGTTTAAAACAGCAACTCCAACAGGAACCGACACCGTGTTTTGCCTTTCTCGGCGGCAATAACCCCCTGCCCGTTAGAAGCGCTGGGGCGATCAGCTTGTCGTGAAAAAAATACCCCAACCCCTCAAATACTTTCCCATTGGTTTGCACTCTCCCGTCAGGGATTGTCTTCCTGGTTCTGTCCGTCGAATAATTTCAGCACGGCCTTCTGCCCGCGCATAATATGCGCTTTGACCAGCTTCTCGACACCCCCGGCATCCCGCTTTCGGATGGCTGCCAACATCTGCCGATGGTCTCTGTGGCTGATCTCGGCCATATTTTCGTCTTTCAAAATAATCCGTCTGAACCGGAAAATCTGGTCGCTGAGAGCATTGATCATCTTGACCAGTTTGGGACTCCTACTTAAGTTGTAGAGCAAATCATGAAATTCCGTATTGATCTTCGGAAGGGAGTCCAGCCTGCCCATGTTTAAAAATTTTTGATATTCATCAACCTTCTTCTCTAATGGAATCAGGTCTTTTTCGCGGTGCTTGATGGCGGCGAGTCTTGCGGCATAGCTTTCCAGAACACTGCGAATGCCGAAAGTTTCTTCAATATCTTCTCTGGTCAAACCGATAACGGTGAAGCCGCCTCGCGGTAGTTTTTTGAGGAATCCTTCCCGCTCCAGCTTGTGGATGGCCTCGCGAACCGGTGTCCGGCTGATATCAAGCGCACTCGCAATGACGCTCTCAACAAGTCTTTCCCCCGATGGAAAATCTCCCCTGATGATGGCCTGTTTAAGATTCTCAAAGACATGCTGGCCCAGTGACTTTCTGCTGGGCAGTTGCCGCAAAGGGCCTATCCGCTGATAAGCTTTACCCGCCATGAGGCATCCCTCGGCCGTTTTTAGAGCCCAGCCCAGCGGGCGATATTCGTTTGCAGGATTTCATGCGTACCACCGCCATATAATAAAAACCGGCTATCACGGTAATAGCGTTGAGCAGAGTATTCCATGGCATAGCCATAGGCACCGAATATCCGGGTGCACTCATCCGCTGCGGTGCAGGCAGCTTCCGTGGCGAAATACTTGGCCATGGAGGCCTCTGTCATGCAGGGAATGCCGTCGTCAATCATGCGTGTGGCTCTGTAAGTCATAAGCCTGGAAGCCTCCAACTGGGTCGCCATATTGGCAACTTTGGCCTGTATAAGCTGATATTTGCTGACCGGGCGGCCAAAGGCTTCTCTTTCTTGAGCATACCGTATGGAATCTGCCAAAGCCGCCCGCTGCAACCCAATTGCCAGAGCGGCTGTCATGGATCGTATCTCAGCCAGGATGGTCATTAGATTGTCGAGACCCTGGCCCTCTTGTCCCAGGCGGTATTCTTCGGGGATATGAACATTGCTGAAAGCTAACTCCGACATTTTGGTGGTCACCGTCCCGAGCGTCTCAAAAGGCTGGCTCACCGAAACCCCCGGCGTATCGCGGGGGATAAAAAAGAAGTTGAGCCCCCTGAATTTCCTGGCCGGATTGGTCTGGCATAAAACCGTGAAGAAATCGGCAATGGGACCGTTTGTCACCCAGGTTTTCATACCATTTACCAAATATCCGTCTTCTGTTTTTTGAGCCGATGTCGACACAGCGCCGAGATCGGAACCGGCTTCGGGTTCGGTCAGACAAAAACTGGAAAATTTTTCACCGCGCATGGCCGGTGAAAAATATTTTTCCCGCATTTCGTCGGTGCCGAAGTGAAAAAGGAAATTCGTACCCATAAGACATTGCATGGCCGTTATGGCGGCCACGCTCATCAGTCCCCGGGCCAACTCTTCACAGATAATGCAGTAAAGCGTGGTGTTTCCGCCGGCGCCGCCTTTTTCTGTGGGATACCGAATTCCGAAAACACCCATTTCTGCAATCTGTTTGAGAAGCTGGCTGGGAAACTCTTTTTGATCATCGATTTCCTGGGCTCTGGGGATGACCTCTTTATCGACAAATCGAGCGATGCTTTTTCGGATTAAATCTTCAGCATTGGCTCTGATCATTGATACCTCCAAATCCGACTGTTTTTTTCTTGGCGTTCCAACTCGTGATGTGTATGGTGTATTTATTGCCTTGTTTCACCGCCCGCTTCGCTTTAGTCACAGAGTTCGCAGAGCTTGTTATTTTGTTTTTGCTTTCTGCTGAGACGCCAGAAAGCAAAAAAAGCGCAACCCTTCGGGTATTTTGATTGTTTGATATACTGGGTATTGGTTAATAATAATAACACCCTGCCATGAAGTGGCTGATTGTTTTCATTTGCCGCCCTCTCAGCGGCAAATGAAAAAATTTAACACCTCTGCGTTCTCTGCGCCTGTGGTGAGAACAAAATATTATACATGATCGAATTTAATTTATATCCCAAATGTCTTATCCTTGGCTTCTTCCAGCTGTCTGGTCATTTCGGGAACGACGTCGAACAAATCCGCGACAATGCCCCAATCAGCTATCTGAAATATCGGCGCTCTGGCATCGGTGTTAATGGCGATGATATACCGTGAATTCATCATGCCGGCCCGGTGCTGCACGGCGCCGGATATGCCGCAGGCAATATATATTTCCGGCCGGACGGTTCGACCGGTCTGACCCACCTGGTTCTCAGGCGGTATCCAGCCCTGTTCAACCGTAACCCGGGTCCCGGCAACCTGGCCATCCATAACCTCGGCCAGTTGCCGGAGAATATCAAAGCCCCCGGCGTCACCAACACCCCTTCCGCCGGCAACGACAACCTTGGCCTCGGATAGGTCAGCGCCCCTTTTTTTCTCTCTGACAACTTCAAGAACTTTTGTCTTTATTTCAGTCTCGCTCAGTTTAGTTTTGTATTCGATTAGGTTTCCTTTGCCGTGCTTCTGATGCATTTGCATCACGCCCGGACGCACGGTAGCCATTTGGGGTCGTGAATATCGGTTGGCGATGGTGGCCATGACATTGCCGCCGAAAGCAGGTCGGGTCTGCAGCAGGATACGTTCCTTTGGATCAATGGACAGCTCGGTGCAGTCAGCCGTCAAACCTACACCAATGCGACGTGACACACGGGGTGCCAAATCCCGTCCGATATGGGTGGCTCCCATCAGGAATATATTTGGTTTGTATTGATTCACCAGCCCCTCGATCACTTTGGTATAGGCGTTGCAGCGATAATGCTTCAAAGCTTCATGGTCAGTGTAATAGACGGTGTCTGCCCCATATTCGACCAGTGTTTCGGTGAGCATTGCGATCTGATGGCCCAGCAGTACAGCCGAAACTTCCTGATTAAGCTCTCGGGCCAGATCCCGGGCGATACCAAGAAGTTCCAGCGAAACGCGAGTCAAACGGCCTTCCCGTTGCTCCGCAAAAACCCAAATCCCCTGTCTGTCGCTGAAATCAGGGATCGTCCGCGGTTTGAAATCTGTTAAGACAGCCTCTTTCGGACACACCTCAAGGCATGCCCCGCAGGAAGTACACCGCTCCAAAACAAAAGCCGCACCCCTTTTTATCTCAATAGCACCGTAAGGACAGGCTTTTATGCAAAGTTTGCACGCGTCACACAGCTCGGTTTCAACCCAGACGGTCATTTTTCCTCCATGCTATAAGTAAAAACATAGAAAACACGCCATAATAAATTCTGCTCTGATTTAACCACGGTTTGTACGGATTGCATATGATAGTTCTGCAAGTCTTATTTCTTTGCTTTTTCTGGCAAAATGGTTTTGGTACTTTTCTCTATCTACGAACAATTGACCGGTTCGCTTCCCTGCAAGCCCCGCCTTTTAAGGCGGGGTTAAGGGAAGCTATCTGAAACAGATATTTTCCTTTCCGGGAAGCCCCGCCCCTTTAGGCGGGGAGCTTCACTATTTTCGACTGAATATTGATGATTTAAAGAATGCTATCAATTGCAGAATCATTTCATCAAAACGGCTGAGCGGCACGCGGTGCAAGCGCCTGCGCAGTGCGAGCGACATCCACAAATCTTCAATCGTCAATCTTCGATCTTCAATTTTTCTTATTTATTTCGGGTTTATCCGTGGTTTAGGGCCCTATCGCCCAATTGTTTTTATGAAACTTCAAGGCGGCATGCCGCCGCCACAGCCTTACAGGCCGTGGCCCCTTCGCTTTCGCCCAATTTCTGAATCAACTCACGCACCACGGTTTTTGCGTCCCCCTCCAATATTTGACCCTGCCGCTTGAATTTAGGTACATAGGTCTTGATAACATGGGTCAGCGAGCCCTCCAGCCCGACTTCATGGACGGTCGCGCCGATGTCGGCCGCATTCCAGATTTCAATGGGAGCTTCTTCTTGACAGGCGACGATCATTTTACCAACATCAGGATAGCGTGGCGAGTTCAACTCACCGATTACCGTCAGCAGCGCCGGCAGCTGACACGCAATTCTCTCATAACCATCCTCCAAGCGCCGCTTTACGGTTATGCTGCTTGCCTCGATTTTCTCAATCTCCGCCACATAGGTAACTTGCGGGACCTGAAGATAATCCGCCACCTGCGGACCGATCTGCGCGGTATCTCCGTCAATTGCCTGCCGCCCGCAGCAGATCAAATCGAATTGGCCTGTTTTTTCGATGGCCTTTCCGAGGGTTGACGAAGTCGCCCAGGTATCCGCCCCGGCAAAGGCCGTGTCAGACAGGAGGACACCTTGATCTGCACCCATGCCGATGGCCTCGGTCAACACGTCAATGGCTTGCGGCGGTCCCATTGAAACCACCGTAATCCGACCCCCGGTCGCCGCTTTCAGCTGCAGGGCAGCCTCGAGGGCATGCCGATCATCGGGATTGAGGATACTCTCCAAGCCTTCACGGATTAGGCTGCCGGTTTTTTCGTCCAGTTTGACGTCGGTGGTATTGGGCACCTGTTTGACCAAGACAATAATATCCATTTATATAATCCCTTTTTCTTTCAATTGCTTCAATTCATCATCGGAGTACCCCAACTGCCGGCTATAAATCTCTTGATTGTGTTCACCGAACCGCGGCGGAAAGGAAAGCCTGCAGTCAACCGCTTCAAGAAACGGGGTCATGTTGGGTGGGGGTGCCAGCGTAATCCGGCTACCACTGACCGGGTCCTGGGAGTACAACAGGCGCCGCTGTGCCAGTGGATCTTCGGCCACCTCTGGTATGGTCTTAATTTTGCTGATCGGAACCGTGATGGAAGTAAAAAGGTCAATCAAATCCTCGGATGAATGGTTCACGGTAATTTGATTGATCGCACGGTTCAAATTTTGGACATCCTCGATCCGACCGGCATTTTTCTCATAGCGGGGTTTATCCAGGGCCTTGAATTGTTCCAAAGAAACCATGGACTTCCATTGCCGGTCGTTGCCCACGGCCAAATATACAAAGCCGTTGCTGGTCTTGTAAACCGATACCGGGCAGAAAAATTCATGGGTGTTGCCGCGCCGGGTAATTTTTTTATTGAAGCTGGTGGTGAGGGTGATCGGCACCGTCAACCAGGAAAGCGAAGATTCGAACATGGACATGTTCATGCAGCTGCCTTCACCGGTTAACTCGCGTTTAAAAAGCGCTTTCATCAGGAGCCCATAAGCGTGTTCGCTGGTGCCCATGTCCGGCAGCGGTATGCCCAGCACCTGGGGATCGCCGTCGGCTTCTCCGGTCAAATCCATCAGCCCCGATCGGGCCTGCAAGATAGGATCATAGGCGGCTTCATTGCTGTCCGGCCCGAAACCGGTGACGCCCAGCCAGATGATGTCCGCTTTAAACGATTTTAGGGTTTCATAGTCGATGCCCAGTTTTTGGTAATTTCTGGGCAGTTGATTGGTTATGAATATATCGACCTTGAGTTTTTGAATCAGAGACTTGAATATCTGCTGACCGTCAAAATGCGCCAGATTTAACGTCAATCCTCTTTTCCCGGCATTGATGCACAGATAATACGCGTTCATACGCTCTTCACCGAGGACATTATCCCCGATGAATCGGTTCGGGTCTCCGTAGACCGGATGCTCCAACCGAATGACGTTCATCCCGTCCTGGGCCAACCTGAATGTCAGGTAAGGGACGACCGTAGCCTGTTCGAGGGACAAGACGGTCAGATTTTTGAAAGGATCCATTGGGTTTCTCCATTGAATTGAGCGTTAATAGGCTTGGTTTTTGAAAGAGCGTTACCGTTCAGTGGCTGGAGTAAAAATAGATCAGGTAAAGTCCAATCATAATTAGTGTATACTGTATACAAAGAAAGCGTGTCAAGACAGAAACTTCTTTAAGGATCAGCAGCAGCCCAGGCAACTGCAATAGATTTTAAAGATGCACCAAGCTTCAAAATGCCTAGGGCTCATTTTAAGAAACTATGGCGCGTTAACCGCATGCACGATCTTGCCGTTCTTAAGGTAGTCGATGATCTGCTCGGCAACCGCCACTGCCACTTTGATTTGGGCTTCCAGCGTCGAAGCCCCCAAGTGCGGGGTACAGATAAAGCGGTCGTGCTCGAAAAGCTTGGACGCTCCGGGCGGTTCGGTTTCAAAAACATCCAGCGCGGCCCCGGCTACTTTACCGGACGTCAACGCTTGGTTCAGGGCCTCCTCGTCGACAATACCCCCCCGGGCACAGTTAATGATCATCACCCCGTCTTTCATCCGCTCAAAAGCGGTTTTGTCGAGGAGTCTGATGGTGTCTTTAACTTTTGGGACATGAACCGTGATGTAATCCGACCGCCGGTAAAGCTCTTCCAGCGAAACCGGCTCAAATCCCTCTTTTTCGATTATTTCATCCTCAATATAGGGATCATGAACCAAAACCCGCATCTTTAACCCCCGACCTCGATCGGCTACAATCGACCCGATTTTCCCGAAGCCGAGCACCCCCAGGTGTTTCCCGTAAACTTCCCTGCCCTGCAACCGTTTCTTTTCCCAATGCCCGGCTTTTAGGGTGGCTGTGCCCAATGGAATATTGCGTGTCAATGCCATCATCATCGCAATAGCATGCTCGGCCGTCGTGATGACGTTGCTCATGGGGGTATTCATCACGATCACCTTCCGCTGGGTAGCTGCAGGAATGTCCACATTGTCCACCCCTATACCGGCCCGGCCGATCACCTTCAATTTTTTGGCTGCCTGCAAAAGATCTTCGGTAACCTTGGTGGCACTGCGGATAACAAGGGCGTCATACTCACCAATGATGTTTTTAAGCGCTTCAGGGGATAAACCGCTTTTAACATCCACCTCAATTCCCTCGGCTTCCTGAAAGATTTTTATGCCGAATTCACTCAAATCGTCACTGACCAATACTTTTTTCATCTTCACCCCCTTATGATGAAATTGCAGAACAATGATCACAAAAACAAAATTATCAGGGTTCTAATCCGATGGGAGATAACGAGACCCATCGCGGTCCGATCGCATCGATAGGGATATTCAGGTGAAGGCGAACAGATATGCATGTAATCACAGGTATAACTGCGGTTGCTCCAAAATTTTTGAGCGGTCATCAAAACGTTTTAGTCAGAGTGAAGCTCCCCGCCCCAAAGGGTGGGGCTTCCCTTAACCCCGCCTTAAAAGGCGGGGCTTGCATGGAAGCGAACCGGTCAAAGAGGATTCGGGCAACAGCCCGTCAAGTTCTGAGGTGGTTTTCAAACTCAAGTGCTTAGCTCTGGCTTTCTGCTCTCTGCTTTGCCTTTTCCATCGTTGCTACAAGACTTTCAATCTTCGGTTTCGGGGGGACAAATGCTTTATCCATTTCTTCCTTTGAAAAATATTCGGAAAGATACGCATTGATGTCTAGCTGCATTTGCCAGCATCCCACTACAAATCTGCAAGGCAGCATATTATTCTCCGAACGGCAAAGTTTAAAATTGACATATCCGCCTATTCTGGGACATCTAATCATATTACTATCATACTTTTCAATCAAAGTCGGCACCTCCATCATTCAAGATGATCATCAGCAGGCCTGAAGTGATCAGGCCCGCTGACGCACCCCTTTAGTGAAGCTTTCCGCCCCAAATAGCGGGGCTTCCCTGTTTACGCCGGAATTTCCGGCAATTCAGCCTGCGCTTTCTTGATATCATCTTCGGGAAGAGCAAAATCTGTGAGTTTTCCCGTCAAATAAGCATCATATGAAGCCAGGTCGAAGTGCCCGTGTCCGCTGTGGGCGATCAAGATTGTTTTTGCTTCACCGGATTCCTTGCATTTGAGGGCTTCATCAATGGCCACCTTCAGATCATGGCATGGCTCCGGACCGGTGATAATCCCCTCGGTGCGAGCAAACTTTACGCCGGCCTCGAAGACGGCAGTCTGATGCACGGCTTCGGCCTCGACCAGTCCCAGATCATAGAGTTTGCAAATAATCGTGGCCATTCCATGATAACGCAAGCCTCCGGCATGAATCGGCGGCGGGATAAACGTATGGCCCAGCGTGTGCATCTTGGCGATGGGCGCCATGCCGGCCGTATCACCAAAATCAAAGGCATATATGCCCCGGGTCATGGTGGGACAGGCTTCGGGTTCAACACAGATAACCCTCAAATCCGGTTTCTCTCCGCTTATTTTATCCCTGATCCAGGGCAGAAACTGCCCGGCGAAGTTTGAGCCACCGCCGACACAACCGATGATAATGTCGGGGTAGGCATCGGCCATCTCCATCTGTTTGCGGGTTTCTTCCCCGATGACGGTCTGATGGAGTAATACATGATTAAGCACACTGCCCAGAGAATAATGCGTATCATCGCGGGTCATCGCGTCCTCTACGGCCTCGCTGATCGCCAGTCCCAGACTGCCGGGGCACTCGGGCCATTTTTCCAGCATCGCCTGGCCGGCTTTGGTATCCGGGCTGGGGCTGGGTACACAATTGGCCCCCCAGGTCTCCATCAATATGCGCCGGTAGGGTTTTTGGTCATAACTAATCCGCACCATATATACCTTTAGTTCTATATCAAAGAATGCGCAGCCCATGGCAAGGGCACTGCCCCACTGCCCGGCGCCGGTCTCGGTGGTGATCCTTTTGATGCCTTCCTGCTTATTGTAGTATGCCTGGGCAATAGCGGTATTGGGTTTATGGCTGCCGGCCTGGCTGGTTCCTTCATATTTATAGAAAATCTTGGCGGGTGTGTCTAAAGCCTTTTCAAGCCGATAGGCGCGATGCAACGCTGTCGGTCTATAAGTGCGGTAGACATCTTGAACCTCCTCTGGGATCTCAATCCAGCGCTCGGTGCTCACCTCCTGCTTAATAAGCTCCATCGGAAACAAAGGGGCCAGGTCTTCAGGGCCCATTGGCGCTTTTGTCATGGGGTGCAGATACGGCGGCATCGGCTCCGGCATATCTGCCAGGATATTATACCAATGAGTCGGCATGTCCTTTTGTTCAAGAAAATACATTGCTTGCTCCATTTTGTCCTCCTACATTTTCTTTGATCGGTTATTATTTTTGTCCGCAATAGTTTTTGCTCGGACCGCTTTCAATCCATCATACCTATTTAATACTCCTTTAGCTCTCCCTTTTCCCCGATCGAACTCCCTTCAATTTTCTATGGCAAGTCTAAGGTGGTGCCAAGTCTATAATCGAACAGCAAAATCTATTGTTCTCCATGATTTCCTCCTTGCGGTTGGCTTGAGGGTTGATAATCACTACAACTTCAACAAGTCTTGGGGGAAAAAATTGCTTGTGAGTTGCAGCAGCAGGTCCGTAATAGGGTTGCTGAAAGGTATTCAGCTTTTGGCTTGACTTCAGTGTGTATACCGTATACAGAGCTTAGTCAAGAAAATATTTTTTCACCGAACTCTGAGTTATAGTAATTGTCAAAATAACATTCCTATTGCACGAGGTGCAGGCAGGGGGTAAATTTTTTCGTCAAGATGCAGAATCACCGCCACCTTGGCCCGCAAATGGCCACTTCCTATCAACGGCCCCCCCGCCTGTTAACGTATTGTGGTTAACACAAGGACTCACAGTCGTTTGGTCAACCAGGCAGCAACAACCCTTTGTCGCTTAGCATCACCGAGGTAATCAGCTTGTCGAAAAAATTTACCCCCTGCCTGCGCCTCTTCATTTTGCGTTGTTTCGAAACATTATTTTGACATCCGCTATAATTGCACCCTTAAACAGATTGACTTGAACGTCCCCGAAGGCGGCAATCTGAAAAAAGGACAAAATCATGGATGCAAAACAAAAATTATACCCCACAGTCTTTAATCCTCTATTAATCAAGCCGTCGCGACCCCTGCCCAGCGAAATCGCAATTATCGGTGCCGGTACCATCGGCCCGGATATCGGCTACTACCTGAAAAGCGCCCTGCCGTCGGTTAAGCTCTATCTGGTGGATATCGCCGAAGAACCGCTCAAAAATGCCGAAAAGCGGATCGTTGGTTACACTGAAAAAGCCGTTCACAAAAGGAAAATGAAAGCGGATAAGGCTGCCATGGTGCGCAAAAACATCGTCTACACAACCGTGTATGATGACATCAAGGACTGCGATCTCGTCATCGAAGCAGCCACGGAAGATATACCGCTCAAGCAAAAGATATTTGAATCCGTAGAAAACATCGTCCGCGATGATACGGTCATCACCTCAAATACCAGCTCGATACCGGCCGACCGGCTTTTTGTAAAGATGCACAAACCGGAAAGAACCACGATTACGCACTTTTTCGCGCCGGCCTGGCGAAGTCTGCCGGTGGAAATTATTTCCTGGGACAAGGGAAGCCGGCAGACACTGGACTATTTATTCTGGTTTTTTGCAGAGACCGGTAAGGTTCCCATTATCACTGACAATGCGATTTGCTTCATACTGGACCGGGTTTTCGACAACTGGTGCAATGAGGCCGCTTATTTATTGAACCGGGCTGCCGCCAGCCAAATCGATAAGGTGGCCGAATCATTTGTTTTTGCCGGCCCGTTTTTCGTGCTGAACCTGGCCAACGGCAACCCTATCATTATCGAAACCAATACCTTGCAAATGGAGGAAGGCTCCCACTATCAACCGGCACCCATATTGGCTTCGGTCGACCGCTGGCTCACCCACCGGCCCGGCGCCCCGGTGGTCGTCCCGGAAGACCTCGGCAATGTCATCAAGGACCGGCTGCTGGCAATTCTTTTTTCCCAGTCTTTTGACATTATCGACCGGGGCATCGGCACCAGGGAGGACCTCAATTTAGGCTGTCAAATCGCCCTGGGATTCAGAAAAGGCCCGTTTGATATCATGCGGGACCTTGGAGAAACCGAGGTAAACCGGGTCATGAAAAAATTTCAGCAGGAGCGGCCGGGTTTTCCAATGCCGCAGAAACCCTTGCATGAATATCAGAACTTCCAGCGTTTTATCGTGGTAGACGACATGGATGGCGTCAAGATCATCACCCTCAGACGACCGCAGGCCTTAAACGCTCTCAATGATGAGATGACCGACGAGATCCTGGCTGTATTCGAGAAAAACATCGATGATCCGTCTGTTAAAGGATTTGTCGTTACGGGGTATGGCACAACGGCATTTTCAGCCGGTGCCGATATCGGTAAGTTTCCTGAACTGCTGGGTAATAAAGATGCATCGATCCGGTTTGCCAGGGATTGCGCAAAAGTTCAGGTCTTTATGGACCAAATGGAAAAGCCCGTCGTTGCTGCCCTCAATGGCATGGCGCTGGGTGGCGGGCTGGAGATTGCCATCCGGTGTCACAGCGTCGTGGCCATCCAGAGCGCAACCCTGCAATTTCCGGAGATATCGCTGGGCATCCTGCCGGGTATCGGTGGGTGTGTTGTTCCCTACCGCAAATGGCCGCAAGGCGCCAACATATTTCACGACATGATCTGCCTGGGCAAACCGCTCTCCGCCCTGGAGGCCACCGAGTTCGGCATGGTTTCAAAACTGGCGGATGATTATCGGGGATTGATCCAAACAGCCGTTGCTGAAGTCCACCGGTTGCAGGGCCGAATCAAGCGGATTCCGGCAGGAAGAATCGAAATCCCGGAAATCAGGCTTGACGCCGAAGCGGCCGCAGCGGGCGGCAGACTGAGCAAGGAAGCCATTGCCATCACGATGCGCACCATCCAGCAAGGCGCCGCAGCCGAATCTTTAAAAAACGCACTTGAAATTGGATACAAAGGTTTTGGTGAGATTTCCTGTTCTGATGCCGCTAAAGAAGGAATCTCCGCATTTTTGGAAAAAAGAAAGCCGGAGTTCAAAAAGTAGTTTTAAAGTTCGCGGTATCAGGCGCTTAGTACATGTATTCTTAAATACGAGCATGTGTGTTTCATTTTCACCGCAGACGCAAAGTACGCAGAGAATTATTTTTTTTTGCTTTCCGCTGAGACTCGCCCGCCTTGCCCGTCGGCCATTGGCTTCGCCGCAGGCGATCGCCGGGCGGGCCTGCGCGGCTCGTGATGGCGGGCAGGGGGCGGAAAGCAAAAAGAATCCATCCCTATGGGAAATAGAATAAATTAATGTAAAAACATCTAGTTGTAGCTATATCAACGTTGATAGCTTTTCCTTTGCCGGGATACCTGTACCCCTGACCAGCGGGATCAACGGCAAAGGAAAAAACTTTTAACTCGGCGCTCTCAGCGTCTTGAGCGAAGCGGGCGGTGAAAAAATCTATAAAAAATATCCCGACCCCTGACCTAATTGACGAATCAGAGTACTCAGCGTGCCCTCTTTTTAGCGGAAATACCTTTCAGGCTTTTAATTATGATAATGGCCATGATCCCCGTGGCGGCAATCAAAACCACCAGTATTACACCGGCGTGACGCTCGCTCCAGGGCAGCTCCTCTTGTTCATCGGCCTGCAAGATCAAAGCCGTGCCCGGTTGCACTACCGGCATGCTGAAATCCTCCACCCCTCGAACGGCTTTGGCCAGATCAAAGTCCGGTGGTCCGGCACTTAGATTGCCTCCTAACAGGGTATAGGTTTGCTGTGCCTGGGCCTGAAATACCAGGCTGGTATGTCGTCGGAACAATTTCACCCGGTCTAGCTGCAAGGGCGGGTTGTCACCGTTAAAAACACGAAGTTGCAGGTATCTGAAGGGAGCGTTGAAACCCTCAAAGGTGAGCGAGGCCCTGGTCTTGTTGTTATAGTATGTTCGGTACAGCACTCCCTTGTGCACCTTTTTCCACGCGACATTTTCTTCTATCTCCTGCCAGCCGCTTTCTGTTTTACGCCGCACTTTTTCTGTGGCCTGGTTGCGTCCGTAAAGCTCATAACCCCGATAGAAAAACGGCGTTGAAACTGCACATTCCATGATAACGACCGGCAGGTTGCGAAACCCGAGATCCAGATCGATGATCGACCGATTCGTTTCTGCATCGTTGGTAATTTGCAGATCCTCGACCGGTACATCCTCCAATTCCCTTTGACTCGCCACCCGGTAAAACGCAGCCTGTACCGATTCAATGGTGATTTTGCGCGGGTCATCGGCCATATTGTAGACCGTCAGCCGCAAGTAGCGAAAATTGTTTTGGGGAAACTTGAGGGTGTTCAGCTTAAAGTTGCGGCCCTGGTAGCTTACATCAAATAACCACAGATCTTCTGCCACGACTTCCCATGAAGCACCGTCGTTGCCTCCTTCCAGCAGGGCCCGACGCCGATAATTTGTCTCTGAAAGATCCACCCTGATTTGGTTTTTCTTGATCATTTCGCCGAAATCCATCGTCACACTGGCGGACTGTTCGGGTATGAAGGTCTCGTTCAATAGTTGGGCCGGCAGCCAATCGGTGAATGTTTCATCCTGCACGCGCCCCCAATGAATGACATGCGGCACGAGGTTCATGTCGCTGTCCAGCACCCTCAGATCATTAAGCCCGGCCTGGCTTTGATCCAGGACCTCCGGGGTAATCGGGAGCCGCACAAATCCCGCTTTGGCTCGGGTCAGAATCGGTCGCTGCCAGTTCCACCCCGCGGGATCAAAGGCAGCCTCGGTCACGGTAGCCGTTGCCAGAAAAATCATCATCACCAGAATATGCTTCATTTATTTTCCTCCCCATCCGATCGCCCCAGCAGTATTGCACTGTAGCGCTGATAAAAGTATCCGGCGCAAACCAAAAGCAAACCGCTGGCAACGAACGACACGATTCTGTAAACTTTCTCAAATTCACTCATGTCTATGAACAAGATTTTGGCAATCGCAAAACCAAACAGGATAAATCCGGTATAACGCAAGAGGCTGTTTCTCGAGGCAAGACCGATCCAGATGACAACAACCGCCTGCAAGGCCCAGCCTGCTGAGATCAGGCTGCTGCCCAATTTACTCGAAATCAAATCGCTGTAGCGACCCCAACGGTCAAATTCGAAAGCGACCAGCAACGCAAAGAGCCCATGGCCCGCCAGATGCAATATATCGCCGCCGAGCTTCAACCCATGGTCCCGGCAAAGTCTGGCGCACCACCACAACGCGAGGATAAATAACAACCGCGGTGCAAAAGTGAAATTTGCCATCAACCAGGCGGAAGAAATCCGATAGTGTGCGAGACCGCCGAGGAACACCATGCCCCCCACGGCTAAGCAGATCCAGGAGAGATAAATTCCCTTCGGCACGCCTTTT
>JASFTQ010000081.1:0-15567 GCA_050053515.1 Desulfobacterales bacterium
GCGAAGTGGAAGATCAGCGCTTTGAACCTGTTTGAGTCCCGCTGGCAAGCGGGACGAGTTTTCAAAGCGCCTGCAACGAGCTTTAGATTGATCAAAAACGTTTTAGACAAAGTGAAAAAGGATTTGAGCAACAACCCGTTCATTTTTGACAGATTTATAAGCTCGATCAAAAATGAAAACTTGACCCCGCAATCCGTCGGCCTTCAGATCATTATTCGATAAACTTGCCGTTTTGGATTTCTCTGGATACCAAATTTTTATTTCTGTCAAATTGCATTTTCACATATATCCGGTTTCTGCAGGCAGCGCCAACAATCTCTTTTTGTAAAAAATAGCTAACGCTTCCATTGTCTTCAATATTCTGGCCAAGCTCCCAGCTTTTATTGATGAAAAGGTTGAAAACCTCGCCGCAATTGTTGCAGCGAACATTTAAGAAAAAACCATCTGATGACGGTGGTGAAGGCTGTCCACCAAACAGCCTTTTTGCGAGTTTCTTAAACATTTCTTGGGTTCCTTTGAATAGGGAATAAAAAAGGACCAGGCTTCACGCTTTTTCTATACACCTTCGTTCCACCATACTCAACAGTTATCGGTCATGGATATCCCCTTATTCTTTTTGGCGACGAAGCCAGATACTGCCGGGCCATTAAGGTCAGGTAGGGGGGCACAAAAGCAACTCCGTATACAATCAGCAATGTCGCATTACTAACATTCAGGGCAAACCACGTGAAAAAAAATATTGCACCGACGAGGCGCAGCAAAAGCGTCTTTCTCTTCACGCGTGTTCCGATCCGATGTTTCAGAATAAAGTAAACCAAATAAAGCGACAAAGCCCAGGCGCCTCCGGCCGCAAGCCTTGGGTCAACGTGAATTTTTGCCCATCGAAGCGCACCCCACCACGTGATCAGCAGCAACAAGTGAGTTCCAATGACAGGCAGCACCGGAATCAGCAGATTAATCCGTTTTTTACCATTTTGCCGTCTTTCTTTTTCAAAAAGGAAAATACACAGCATGGCAAAGTAAGCCCAACCGAGAATCCCGATGGGGGGTACATCGAAAATCCCGGCTTGATTCCATGACCATAGCCTGGTGTGAACGCCCACCGGTTCGATAAGCGAAGCGTCAGTCAATACGATGGTTGCAGCAGCGAGTGGCACAAGACGGTGTCCGGGCCGCAATAGTTGAGAAGCCAGGTCCCATGCCGAGTGGACAATAAGGGGCCAGATGAAAATGACCAGCAACGGTATATCAGCCAAAAATAGATTCCAGACGGAATTGTATCCATAAAATTCGTACAGGAAGACGCAGCTTTCTTCGGCAATCCAACTTGCAGCGGCAACAAGGACAATCCTGATAAGAAAGTGTCCTCTTTCGGGTTGTCCCGGCATTTGGCTCACAACATAGATAGCAACAATCGAGAGCCCAGCCAGTTCTAAAAATAGCATGCTCACAAACCCACCCCTGGCAAATCGGCTATGACCCACATGTTATAGATGAGCAGCATAGCCACTCCCATCCAAGTGATCCTGATACAATCCTTCGCAGAAATACCCCGGCGCAAGGCGTGTTTGTACACAACCAGCTGAAGAAGCGGTGCCGCTATCATTATGAAGATGCGCCAGGGAACAAAATCAAACAGATAGCCAATGGCAAGGGCTGCCATAGAAGAGAAGATAAGACTGTCGATAATGTAAATTGCCGTACGTTCTCCATGTACAACGGGGTAGGTGCGAATACCAGCCAAGGCATCGCCCTTCACATCCCGCAGGTCGTATATGACTTCGTAACTTATTTCAAACAGAAAAAAAAATACAGCCGCAAAGACCACCGTCTCCCAAGTGACCCCTGGCGGGAAACTATGGGATCGGTTTCCCCACCATCCTCCGGCCAGTGGATAACCGAAAACGGTAATTAAAAATCCAACCGCCGAGGCGTTGTTTTTCCAAAAATAGAGCCGCTTCAACCGATGCCCTCCCGGCAGCAGCGGCCAGTTATAAAAAGCGCCCAGCAAGTGGTATGTAATCCTGAGGCCGGTTATTGCTGCATTGAAAAAGTGGACAACCACAAGAGAAACAAGCAAGAGCATAAAAGCCAGCCCTAGCAGCAAGCGGCGGTTTCGATCAACAAATCCGGTCTCGATGATAATATTGGCCCTGTCTTCTTCAAGGTCGACGGTCCGGTTTATCAGGTTGACGATAAACCAGTCCAGAGCACAGATAGCCGAAAGAAGCCACGGATAAACACCGGTAAACAGCCAGCCAAAAGTAAACACGCCTAAAGCCGCAATTGCAATGATGTGAAGCCGGCTGATATCAGCAAACGTGTGCCAAATTATTTTTTTCCCCATGGAGACTTCTTAATTTGAATTAGAGCTTTAAAATGCCTATTGGATTTTTTAGCACACCGGGATTTCTCAATGCAACAAGATTAAGTTCTGCTCGGTTTTTCAGGACGCCATTCTCACTTGCGCCAGAGCATAATTTTTCAGCGATGTTGACACACAGATGCTCAAACATTGACTTCAAAAGAACCGCCATGCTAAAGAATCAACCATAGATTCAAATGTGCTAACCCAACTAAGAGGCAGCCATGGGCTGAAATCCACAACCCCCTAATCTCGCAGCGAGATTAGGGATTTTTAATGATTTAATTTGGAATTGAAACATGGATTGAGAATTTCGGTTTTGACCCTTTTATTCAACACATGATACCGGATTGGAATTGCCGTATGGAAGAATCGGGCGACGGGAGGAATGACATTGCGAACGTCAAGCTGATTGTCGCAAACATTTCGCAAAACAAAACAAAATGGAAAGAACTGGCCTATGGCTCCAAGCTGGCTTACCTAAAATCTATCCAAAATAACCTGGAAAGATACGCCAAAAGGTTTACCGACAGACAGACCAGATCTCGTGGGGCGATTCCGGGTGGTCCCACATTCAACATAGAAGGTGGAGCCTGGGTCACGGGGCCGATCTTTCTTGGCGCCGCAGTCCATACTCTGATAGATACCTACAGTCTCCTGGCTAAAAACGGGTCCTATCCGAGAGCCGCAAAAGAAAGGCGGCGGTTTGATGGCCAGGTCATCAAAACGGTCTTTCCCAGATGCACCAGGGATAAAATGTTATATCCCGGATTCAAAGCTGAAATCTGGTTTGAGAAAGGCGCGAAGGGAAGCCAGGGGTACGTTTACGAAAAAAGCAAAGGGGGATGTTGTGCTGTTTTTGGTGCCGGAAATTACGAAGCTCCGATTGATGTTATGACCAAAATGTTTGTGGAGAATAAGGTCGTTATTTTCAAACAGAATCCGGTTAATCAACTTGTCGGAGGTGTCCTTAAAAAAATATTCAAAGACCTTATTGAAGATGGGTACTTACATATCTTCGCCGGAAACGGTGACCTCGGTAAAAAAATCCTCTCTCACCCTGATATCACTGATGCAGTTTTAACCGGAGGAAAGGACACCTACAACAAGATTGTCTGGGGCGCAACCAGCGAAGAGCAGGAAAGAAACAAGAAGCGCAACCATAAAGTATTCAACAAAAGACTAGATGCCGAGTTGGGGGGAGTCACCCCCATGATTATTGTTCCCGGCAAATGGACCCAAAAGGAAATAGAGCACCAAGCCAGCCAGATTTCAGCGACCAAACACGGCAACGGTGGCCATGCCTGTATATCCCCTCAGGTCGTAATTGTAGATGATGACCGGCCTCAAAAGAACTTATTCCTGAACCGCTTGCGACACTATCTGGCGGAGGCTCCCACGGAAGTGTGTTATTACCCCGGGGGAATGAAAAATTACGAGAAATTCAGAATGGTCTATCCCCAAGCACAAATACTGGGGCAAAAGAAAAACTACTTTGACAAGCAGCTGAACCCCTTGTTCATTCCGGAAGTTGAGGACGACTCTTTGGCTTTGAAGGAAGAGGTTTTTACGCTGGTACTCGCACAGACATCCATCAAGGGAACAGGTGCAGACCCTCTTAAATTTCTAAATAGGGCTGTTGATTTCTGTAACAAAAAAGTTTTTGGCGACCTGGGGTGTTCGGTAATTGTAGATCCCAGGACCGCCAGGCGGATAGGTTCCGGCCTGGACGATTGCATTGCCAAACTTGAATACGGCATCATTGGTGTCAATGCCTGGAGCGGCATGATTGCAATTTTCCCCCAATTGAGCTGGGGCGCGTTTACCGGGAACTCAGCCTGGAACATTGAAAGCGGCGTCGGCCAATTAAACAACGCTTACATGTTTGATCAGATAGAAAAATCAGTTCTGTGGACGCCGATGATGTCTCCTATCCATCTCAAAAACGCCAAGCCAAGAGACCTGAAGGTTGTCCAACGAACGGCATACTATCTAATCAAGCCTTCCTGGATGAGATTGCTCAAGCTCTGGGGAACTGCTGTTTTCGGGTTCTAAGCTCCCCTTTTTAGGCCTATATTATTGTTTGACGTAACAAATGACAGCGTTTAAGAAATTTTTCAAGCCACCCGGCTTCGGAATCTCAGGCTTGCACCGAAAAGGAGGAACAATGTCTGTGCTCTTCGAAAAAACCGAGATAAAAGGTATGGAATTAAATCACCGATTGGTGCGTTCAGCGACTCATGAAGCAATGGCTGATGAAAAAGGCGTTCCAACCAAGCTGCTTTTTAAGCTCTACGAAGTTCTGGCAAAAGGAGGCGTAGGATTGATCATTACCGGGTACGCCTATGTTGCACGTGATGGTAAATCAGATGCGATGCTTGGAATAGACAGTGATAAACTCATCCCCAAGTATCGCGAATTAGTCAATCAAGTTCATCAAAATGGTGCAAAAATCGCCATGCAAATAAATCATTGCGGTAGACAAACAACTAAAGAAATGACCGGGAGCCAGCCCATTGCGCCATCAACGGTTAAAGAAAAAGTATTTTTAGTGAATCCCCGGAAGATGACAGAAGGTGATATTGAGAGAATAATTGAGTCATTTGCACAATCGGCTCGCAGGGTCAAAGAAAGCGGCTTTGATGCCTTACAACTGCATGGCGCTCATGGTTTTCTCATAAATGAATTTCTTTGCCCACATACAAACCGCCGGCAGGATAAATGGGGCGGTTCTATTGAAAATCGTATGCGCTTCTTAAAGGCGATATACGAAAAGTGCCGATCACAGGTTGGAGAAGACTTTCCGATACTGATTAAAATAAACGGCGATGACAATATGAAAAATGGCTTGAAACCAGATGAGAGCATTGCCATGGCCGAATTGATAGCCGAATTGGGATTTGATGGAATTGAGGTTAGCTGCGGTATTGCAGAGGACGGGGGATCCACTGTTAGAGGAGATCTGCCTGTGGATGTTATCTTGGATGAATGGGAGATGTATAAAAAAAAGAATTTTCTTTTTCGTTTTGTTATGAAACGTTACGGCAACAAGCTGATCAAGCCGAGGCCGTTTACCCAGGGATACAATAGAGAAAGTGCCAGGCGGATTAAAGAAAAGGTGAATGTTCCCATATTTGTCGTCGGGGGAATGATTGACCCTGCGGCTATGGAAGAAACCATTCAAACAGGAGATGCTGATTACATTTCCATGAGCAGGGCGCTTATTGCCGATCCCGATTTCCCAAATAAAATCAAGGGGGGAGATCCTAAAATCTCAAGGTGTATCCATTGTAATTTATGCCTTTATTATTTGGCGACTAAACCTGTACGGTGTTACCATGGGAAACGGATTCAGCGCAGTAAACCGTGAATATATTTTTGAAATCTCAGGGAGTCAAAGCCTGACGGATTGTTGCCCAATCCCGTTTTCACTTTGGCTAAAACCATTTTGACTTCCGCCTACCGACGGGGATTTCAGTCCTGCTTTCGGCGGGATAAGATTTGACACATCAGCGGCTTTATCCTATGTTTCCAACTTCCTGAAGGGAATTTAAAGAAAGCAAAATAAGGAGGTCATTATGACAAAGCTCACGGACGAAGCCAAAAAGGCCATCGGAGAAATACGCCCGTCGTTGGTGGCTACCGCAAGCAAGACCGGAAAACCAAATGTCTCCGCCAAGGGATCGTTTCGCGTTCTGGATGATGAACATGTTGTGTTTGCAGATATTGCCTCTCCCCGCACCGTCGCCAACATCAGGCAGAATCCCCAGGTGGCCGTCATATGTTTAGATGCTGCAGAGCGAAAGGGCTGCCGCATTTGGGGGAATGGCAGTATCCTCGACTCAGGCGATCTCTTCGACCAATTAACCGCGGAATATGCTGAAAAAAATATGGAAGTGAAAAATGTGGTAAAAGTTGCTGTGGAGGAGGTTGAGACCTTCTAATCAGAAACAGTGTCACCGTACTTTTACCCCTAAATTGAATTAAAGCCATGGGAAATGAATATGGCGAGTGATTCGGTTACACCGTAAACATATGGAGAAGCCCAGGGAAATTGATAATGAAGAGCAATTTATATCAGATCTGGAAGAACGGGTGCGTGCGTATTTCTCGGACCAAAAAAAATTGTCTACCATCACACGAAGGGCGCTGCGTTTTAGCCTACTTGATTTTCCGATAATACTGGCCAATTTTCCTTTTATCATGGGTTCCGTATTGATACGCTCCTTGAAACTGATATTGCGAAACTCCGATAAATTTGAAAAAAGTGCTCAATGGATGACACGCCCCCAAAATCGCAACGAGTCATGGACACGTCTTCTGCCGCCCTATCAGACATTTTCAACTAAAAGTAAATTGAGATCTTTCAACCAGTTCGTGGTTCGACCGTTGAAAAAATACCATGCTAGCTGTTTTCGGTCTTACGAAGTGCAGAAAATAGAGGAAACACTCATGGAACCACTCACAAGCTGGGAAAAAATACCGAACCTCATGGAAAATATCGTAACAGTGCCCTTTTGGATGGCAGGCATAAAATTTTTGGGACTTGATCCCAAAACGGCTATCTATTTATCGAGAGATGTGGAGCTATATAAACAATTGAGCCTGGCCGGCAGAGGTCTTTTTGAAAGACTCTATATGAAAGCCAAATGGTTCTTCGGCGTTTCCATTCCATGGAGCTATTCATTAAAAGCAATCGCTGTCGGCTTGATGGCCTATATTTTTTTAATGACCATAATAGAATATGTTTCAGTCCAGTTCTATTATCGTGAGGGGATTGAAAAAAGACTTCTCGAAAAAATCAAACCATCTAAACAAAAGGGATCACAGGATCGGATTGCATCTTGACCTGCCGGGGAGATCGGGGTTGCATCTTAACAGGCTGTTGCCCAAAGCGCTTTTTTTCCGCTGCGCTAAGATTTTTTGGTAAAAAACCTTTTAATGACCGCTCAAACACGTTTGAGCAACAGCCCGTTCATTCCTGACAAACTGCTTCCTATGGATGATTTAGGCATATGGCGAGAACGCTTAGAATGAGGATATGGTTTTCGGATGCCATTTGTAATATCATCTATAAAGGGAATGAGCGCAAAGCAATTTTTAGTGACGGAAATGATGAAGACGTATTTTACCAATTCTTTTAAACTGTCAAAAATAAAGATTTGACCCCTTTTCTTTTTCCCTTCACGAATCTGATTGATCCAGACTTTCATCGGCATACATGCGTTTGACTTCGGCCCTGTCACCGATAATGGCTTTGACAACCAGAGCGTTGTTGGGTGGACATCCCTTGACGTGCCGACTTGCTTTCTCTTTCATGCACAAGCCCACACTTACAAGATGTTTTTCCGACACGCCTGCCGGCAGCGGTGCATCGCCGGTTACCACCGTCACCCCGGGGAGATACATGAGTTGATCGGCATTGCGCATATCAATCAGGGCACTCATAACCGTGTTGCGGCAGCCGGTGCAGGTTGCCTCCCCATGGATAAGATCGAAGCCTTCCATCTCTACCGGGTTGTCTTCGGTGGATCGCAGAAAGCGGCGCTTGACCTTGTCCAGAGATTCCCCCACCACTTCAATCTTATCGGGATCCATCACCCCCAGTCCCCGTGCGTTTGCATTCACCGTCAGCAAGGTTTCGCGGGGATCGTATCCAATTAGTCGCGCACAGGTTGCGTCCACGGCCACCAGATCACTGCCGGCTAAAATAAGGTCCATTGTCACCGGTTTGCCGAAAACCGGTCCCACGCCCTCCTGGCAGATAATGGCATCTACCACCGCCAACCGGGGTTTTACTGCAGATAAAAGATCGACAACGCCTTCAAAGAGCCCCTGTTGATGCATGGCCTTTTTGGCTTTGTCGGTCAGCAGTCCTTTGAGGTTTTTTATGGCGCCGGTCATTTCAGTTTGATCATGAGTCTTCAACTTGGGAACGCTGATAATAACATCGGCGCGCTTGACCAATTCCCAGGATTCAACGCTTTCAAACACCTTGCCGTTATCAACGGGAATTTCCGCAATATCTTTATCAGCCTTTAAGTTGACGATTTCGTAGCCTATTTCCCGTAACTGCCGGTAACCCGACTGCCGGATGACTTTTTCTGAATCCACGCCGACAGCAGAGGACTCTGCAATTATGGCACGGGCACCCAGGGCCTTGACCATGTCGGCCAGAGCGCGGGGCACCTCCGGAATGGTGATACAGCCCGCCTCTCTTTCCACCGGCGGTGCGACCCAACTCGGGTTGATGAGTACCAAATCACCGGGTTTGATAAGCCCCTCAATCCCACCAATTAGGTCCAGGGCATATTTGACGGTATTGTAAATTTCGCGACAGCCGGTTTGAGAATCCGTCTTGACGACCGACACCTTGACGCGGTTCATTTTTTCTCCTTTCCTTAACTCGTTGAATATTAAATATTCACTGACTAAATGTAATGTTTAAGGCTTTTTATAATCCAGTTAAAGGGAAGCTACCAGAAACTGATATATTCCTTTCCGGGAAGCCCCGCCCTTTAAGGCGGGGAGCTTCACTTCAAAAGAACGGCCATGTTAGAAAATAATCAATCATTGATTTAAATGCGCTAACACAAGCCAGGAGGGATTTTTGGCCTGAAATCAGCAAACCTCGTTTTTAAATGCGTGCTCTAGGTTGGTTGATTTGCCAACCGAAACGAGGATGTAATGAAACGGATTAGTGTCTCGATTGTTGTATGTTTAATTGCCTCCGGTTCAGGATAATCATACTACCCTCAGAAAAGATAGGCCGCACTTTGGAAGTAGGCTTAGCGGATGGGGCGATATGTACATTTAAGGAATTGATTTTTGAACTCAAGCAAAAATTTCCCGAGGATGTAGCATTCAGTTTGTATCCAAAAATAGCTTTATTTGATGAAAGCCCTCAGATAGCTGAGACATATCACAAATTCAGGTTGTCATTCAAGTGTTTACAGAATCAACAAATCACTGAAAAGAAAGCGGGGTGCAGAAAGTGATTTAAGGTTTCAAACTTATTTTCTGGTCATTGACTTTATCAAATGAATTATGTTAACAGGGCCAGAGTAAATATCGCGTTAATCCAACCCAATAGTGTACTGAACACAACAAACCCCCTTGCGACTTATATGGCCGGTGTCAAAACCTGACGGGCCGTTGCCAACATCTTCATGTATAAAGGATGAGCTGAATTTTATCGCCAGGACATCGAATTAAAGATGATTTTTTTGTTGGGAGGAAAGAGGTATGACCGAACAAGTATATAAGAACTTGCTGGAAGTGATGAAAAGCCGCCGTGGCGGTTATGCCGGTATGGATATCCCGGAGTTCTTTGAATTGGTTGCAGAACTTTTTACGCCGCAAGAGGCAGCGGTCAACAATGCACTGACGCGAAAACCCGCTACCGCTGCTGACATTGCCAAAGCGCTGGGCGGCGACGAGGAAGAATGTCGGATCACCCTGGAAGAGATGGCCGACAAGGGACTGTGCATGACCTTTATAAAGGATGGGGTGCGGCTTTACCAGGGAGCGCCATTCATGCCGGGGATTTTTGAATACCAGTTCATGCCGGGAAGAATAACAGCCAGGGACAAAAAGATAGCAGGGCTCATCCATGCGTACAAAGAGGCCTTTGAATCGGCGAACGCTCAGCCCCGGATGACATTTCCCACCACCCGGGTCATCACCGTCGACAGAACCATAGACGCCGGCAATACAGTCCATACCTATGATCAGGTATCGACATACATTGATAAGTACGATTCCATCAGCGTCTCCACCTGTTTCTGCCGGCATGCAGCCAGACTGCGGGATGAAGAAATCCACGGGATGCCGATGAACGTATGCATGATGTTTGGGCACGAGGCCGATTACATTAATGAGAGATTGGGCGGGCGCAGGGTCAGCAGGGAAGAAGCACGACAGGTGCTGGATCTAGCTGAGGAAGCCGGTCTGGTTCACATGAGCCGCAACACGACCGAGGATATCACCTTCCTATGCAACTGCGATCGCTGGCACTGTGAGGTCATAAGCGACGTTCTTAAACAACCCAAACCGGCCTTGTTTTTCAACTCCGGTTTTCAACCGCGGTTTGACCCGAGTCTTTGCACTGCCTGCGAAACCTGTATTGAACGCTGCCCACCGGAAGCACTGACGATGGGGGATCGCGATGTTCCCCGGGTGGATCTGGACAGGTGTTTCGGCTGCGCCGTCTGTGCCACGGGCTGTGAGTATGAGGCCATTGTGATGGAGGCCAAGCCCGATTTTCCTATTCCACCGAAGGATCCCAAAGAATTGGTTGCTTCAATCAAGGCCAGTTATACAAAATAGTTTTTATCGCTGGTCAAAGCCTGCCACCAACACCATTATGCGAGAAGGTGGGCATTCCAAATTGAAACTCATCCCGACGTACCTCGAGAAAAGAATGGAGAAAAAGATGAAAATTCTGGGGACCAAAAAGATCTTATTTTCGGCAGTTATGTTTACCTTGCTTCTTACGTATCAACAGATTACAGCAGAAACAAAACGTCCCATAACAAAAAACAGTTTGACTAAAATCCAATCAATATCTTCCATTGTTGGCGAAGGTGAAGTAAAATTTTCAAAAGCCAAAAAACCTGAACAAATAACAGTTAAGGTTTCCGGGACCACTCCCGTCATAAACGGCAAGGGCTGTTTGTTTTGCGTTAAAACGGTAACGATCGAACCGAATCTACAAGTTCCATTATTTCCCTTTTTTTTCGAGATTGATCAGAAGGGAAAAAGCATTCAACTCACGGGTCTCAGCCTCACAGGACCGGCGAAATCGGAAAAAACAACAGAGTTCATTGTATCTGGTAAAAGCGGAGCCATTCTGCAAAAAGAGGGAAATGGGTTCAGGCTTCTGAAGGGAAATGCTTATTATCTGAAAACTACTCAATAGGATTTTGAGAAGGACGTTGGTGCGGGCTGAGGGGTCATAGCGCTGATCTTTCGCTTCGCAAAGCTTGATTAGCAAAAACTTTTTAACTATTTCAAAACGAATTGAGCACCAGCCCGTTGAATTGTGAACTAACGCTCTGATCATTCATAATTGTTTTTCACTATTCAAGCTTTGACCGCATAGTCCCCTTGCCACCTTGGCGGCCCGAGATTCTGTTGGAAAGGCTCGTATACTATATAGAAGCACTTTTTTATTCGAGGTTAACATGAACATTTCCTTTTATCTGAAGCTATATGCGCTTACCGTACCTGTCTTTTTCATTATCGATCTGATCTGGCTGGGGGTTGTAGCCAAGGGATTTTATCAGAAAAATTTGAAACATATCCTCAGCCCCGATGTCAATTGGACCGCCGCAATCATTTTCTATTTGATCTATATTGCCGGAATTATGATTTTTGCCGTACTGCCCGCAGTGGCCAAAGATTCACTGCGGCACGCTGCCTTATGGGGGGCGCTTTTCGGATTTTTCACCTATGCTACCTATGACTTGACGAATCTAGCCCTGCTCAGAGATTGGCCCCTTAATATTGTGATCGTCGATATCCTCTGGGGGGTGGTGCTTTGTACCGCTGTTGCACTCACCAGTTTTTACATGGCCAAGTGGTTACTACAGTGATGCTTAGCGACAAAGGGTTGTTGCTGCCTGGATGACCAAACGACTGTGAGTCTTTGTGTTAAGCACAGTACGTTAACAGGCAGGGGGGCAATTGATAAGAAGTGGCCATTTGCGAGCCAAGGCGGCGGTGATTCTGCATCTTGACGAAAAAAATTTACCCCCTGCCCGCACCTCTTTATTCTACGTTATTTCGGAACATTATTTTGACATCATGTATAGTTTAAAATTCGACACAGTTCTTCTATGAAACCAACTTGGCCCCTCAATAATTTTTTTTCTGCCCGATCAATTGTAAACCATCCAGCACGATCAACCTCGGGAAACTCCATCTCTTTTCCTGTTTTCGGGGGCCATTGCATTTTAAACGTGTTGCTCTTGATTTTGCTTGCCTCACAATCACCTTCAAAAGCCCATGCGGTAATGATCTTTCGACTTGGCTGTTTTATAGGGGTTAGAGGGGTAAAAACCCCATGCGCTTCATACCCGGTTTCTTCCTTGAATTCGCGTTTAGCAACGTCAAGGGGGATCTCTTCACCGGCAGAATATTCACCTTTTGGAACCGACCATGATCCCGTATCTTTCTTGGCCCAAAAAGGGCCTCCAGGATGAACTAAAAACACTTCGAGTCGTTTCCCTCTGAATCGATACATTAATAATCCGGCGCTTTTTCTGGCCATTTGTCCCTCTTCAGTCGTGTTTACTCTTCATGAAAGATCAATAGGCTTTATTAAGTGTCCATCGTTGATCGGTTCTTCGTATCGGTTGGCAAATACATTATCATCCATGAATATCTGAACAACTCACTAGACATTCTATGCCAAATACCACTTTGATGCCTTTTATTGATTCTTTATAGCGTTGATCCGGATCTATTTCAATATTGACATGGCATCCGAATCTGTCAAAAATGAAGACCGGATGCCGTATCGATCCCAAATCTTTCAACCAGAGAGCCGCTATGTTTCCAATAAAACGCCCGATCTTTTATGGCTGGTTTTTGATCCCTCTCTGCCTGGGCAACATCATGATGACCAACGGGCTGGCGAACGCCTTTTCGGTAATATTTGTGGCGTTGCTATCGGAATTTCCCTGGATCAGCAGGGCTGAACTGTCCGGGATATTCTCCCTTTTTACTTTTGTGTACTTCTGTGGCAATCTGGTTGCCGGACCCATGGTTGACAGGTTTGGGCCGCGTATTACGATTCCTTTTGGTTCGGCGCTGATCGGCCTCGGGCTTTTTGCCTGCAGCAAGATCTCATCGCCCTATCAGCTTTACCTGTTCTATGGGTTGATCACGTCTTTGGGCACCTGCTGCGCCGGCTGGCTTCCCAGCAACGTCATCATTACCAACTGGTTCCGGCGCAACCGCGGGATGGCCGTTGGAATCGTTATGTGTGGATCGGGGATGGGCGTATTGGTCTTTCTCCCGCTGACGCAAATTTTGATAGAACGCTTCGGCTGGAGAGGCACTTTTGTGGCGCTTGCCGTGATTATCGTTCTCTGGCTGGCACCCCTAAACGCAATCCTTCAGCGTAGCAAGCCCGGGGACAAGGGATTTTATCCCGACGGCGACGATGCCTTATCAATACCCGAGTCCGAGAGCAGTGGCAGCAATTCTGATCCCCCACCCCAAATGTGGACGGTTTCGAAAGTTATGAGGCATCGAAGCTATTGGATGATGTGCTGTGCCTTATTTTGCAATCCTTTTGCCACCTTTACGGTTATGCTGCATCAGGTGGCGCTGGTGGTGGAACGGGGCTTCGAGCCCATGAAGGTGGCTCCCATATTGGGATTGATAGGAGTCTTTACGATGGTCGGTCGATTTGCCAGCGGAACGCTCTCTGACCGGATTGGACGGGAACCGGCCTATAGTATCTTCATGACTTCAACGGCACTTGCCGTGATATTTTTGTTTTTATTAACCCCGGCACGGTCTTGGATTCTGCCCCTATACGTTGTGGTCGGGGGAATCGGTATGGGCGTTGGCGGCGGGATGTTTCCCGCCATCATCGCAGATATGTTTCCGGGGCCCAGTTTGGGCCGGATTATGGGGATTGCCGCAGCTTTCGGCGGGCTGGGTGCCGGGCTTGGATCCTGGATGGGCGGCTTTTTGCATGACATCACCGGCGGCTATTCCTGGATGTTGTTTTTTGTATTGATGGCCGTTTTTGGGGCGGTGATATCTGTCTGGATTGCCGCTCCCCGTAAATTCCGGTGAATACAATTTGCAAAACAAGGTTGTGCCGGCCACTGTCATTCTGCCCCTAGACAGAGCCTTATATCGCTGGAGGGAGACTTGATTATGGAAGTACTCTTAAAAGATATCGTCATCATATTTGTGCTTTCTATGGTGGTTCTCCTCATTTGTCACAGGCTGAAGGTGCCGACCATCGTCGGTTTTCTCATAACCGGATTACTTTTGGGCCCTTACGGCCTCGGGTTGATTACGGCAGACAAAGAGGTGAAAGATCTGGCCGAAATCGGTGTCGTGATGCTTCTTTTCACAATTGGCATCGAGTTTTCTCTGAAAGACCTGATTCGTATCAAACGGGCTGTATTGATGGGGGGGTCTCTTCAAGTGTTGTTGACCCTGGCAGCAACTTTTGTTTTCGCCAGCCAGTTTGCTTATGGACCGGGTGAATCCGTTTTTGCCGGATTCCTGGTTGCCTTGAGCAGTACTGCCATCGTTTTAAAACTCTTGCAAGACCGGGCCGAAATTGAGAGCCCCCATGGCCAGACAACCCTCGGCATTCTTATTTATCAGGACATCGTTATTGTGCCGATGATCCTGCTCACGCCGCTTTTGGCCGGCAAGGCAGGCGGCCCGGGCACTTCTCTGCCCCTGCTCCTGGCCAAGGCGGTCGGCATCATTTTTTTGGTCATCTTAAGTGCCGAATACATCGTCCCAAAGGTATTGTATCAAATTGCCCGTACCCGCAGCAGAGAGCTTTTTCTTCTGAGTATTGTCGTTATGTGCCTGGCTGTTGCCTGGCTGACACACAGCCTGGGACTGTCGCTGGCGCTTGGTGCTTTTTTGGCCGGCCTGACCATTTCAGAATCAGAGTACAGTCATCAGGCGCTGAGCAGCGTTTTACCCTTTCGCGACCTTTTCACCAGCTTCTTTTTCATCTCCATCGGCATGCTGCTGGATATCCGGTTTCTTTTTGAAAAGCCGGCTCTCGTGTTTTTTCTTGCACTGGGGGTTCTCCTTACGAAATCATTTTTGGCCATGTGTACAACACTGTTGCTCGGTCTGCCGCTGCGCACGGCTATCCTGGTCGGACTCGGGCTTTGCCAGGTGGGCGAATTTTCCTTCATTTTAGCTGAAGAAGGCGCGAAGTACGGTCTGTTGGGTGGAGATATCTTTCAGCTATTCCTGGCCGTCTCGGTTCTGACGATGGCTGCAACACCGTTCATAATAATATTGGGGGACCGAATCGTCGGGGCCGTCTTGCGTTTTCCTCTGCCGCAAAAACTGAAATCGGGCCTGTACCCGTTACAGGGACTTACAGATGCTAAAAAAAGGGTTAAATTGAAGGGGCACCTTATCGTTGTCGGTTTTGGGATCAATGGCAAAAATGTAACGCGGGCGGCCGGATTAGCAGG
>JASFTQ010000082.1:0-15288 GCA_050053515.1 Desulfobacterales bacterium
ATCCTTGTAAGAAGCCTTTTTTGTTTTTGGGCGGTGAGGGAGTTGGGGTTTACAATGGCGGATTTAGCCCTAAAGCCCAATATCTCGCAGCCGGCGGTCGGTATTAGTACACAGCGTGGCGAGCGAATAGCAGCAGAAAAAGGATACTCATTAATGGATGGATAGAATCTTATAATTTAAGGGGCGTCCCTTAAGTCTTAAGTTACTTAAGTTAAATGGCAACATAACGTAAGGTACCTATCTCATTGCAAAGATATGGTAAGATATCAGTATGTAGATCATTCAGGCAAGCTGGCTCAACAGCTCAACGGGTCCAAGCAACTCAGTCTTCTTCTAGTGTCGACGTATCACCCAGCGGCAGTCCAAGTTCTTTGGCCTTCAGCAACCGCCGCATGATTTTTCCGCTCCTGGTCTTTGGCAGCGAATCGGTGAACTCAATCTCTCGAGGTGCAGCTGCACTGGATAGACGCTTCATAGCGAATTTATGAATATCGCGCCGCAATTCTTCCGTTTGTGCATGGCCGACTTTCAGAGAGACAAAAGCTTTGACCACCTCCATGGCGATTGGATCCGGTTTTCCGATAACCCCGGCTTCCGCCACTGCGGGATGTTCGATCAACACCGACTCCACCTCAAAAGGACCCACCAAATGTCCGGCGGTATTAATGACATCATCAGCTCGACCCACAAACCAGAAATAATCATCTTGATCTCTCTTGGCCTTATCACCGGTGACATACCATCCATTCTGGAAGCGAGATTCATACAGTTCTTTCTTTTTCCAGTATGTCCGGAACATTGAAGGCCACCCCGGCCTTAGCACCAGGTTTCCTTCTTCTCCGGCCGGCAGTTCATTAAATTCATCGTCCACGATCCCGGCCTCGATTCCCGGAAAAGTTGTTCCCATAGATCCCGGTTTGATGTCCTGAATCGGGTAGTTGGCAATCATGATGGATCCTGTCTCTGTCTGCCACCAATTGTCATGGAAGGGTTTGCCAAAAATCTTTTCTCCCCAGACAACGGCCTCAGGATTAAGTGGCTCGCCGACACTATAAAGATTCCGCAAGGAATCAAAAGCGTAATTTGCCGGTAGACTATCCCCGGCCTTCATGAGCATTCGGATGGCAGTGGGTGCGGTGTACCAGACGGTGACTTTATAGTCTTCGATAAATTTATACCAACGCTTGGCGCTGAATCCCCCCTCATAAACCGCCTGGGTGACACCATTTGACCACGGGCCAAACATACCGTAAGACGTTCCGGTAACCCAGCCGGGATCTGCCGTGCACCAGTAAATGTCCTCTTCTTGAAGGTCCAGCACGTATTTTCCGGTGGCATAATGCCCCAGCACGGCCTCATGGACATGCACAGCACCCTTGGGTTTTCCGGTGGTGCCGGAAGTATAGTGCATGATGGCGTAGTCTTCTTTATGGGTTTTGACGATCTCGAAGGAATCTGAAGCCTTGGCCATCAACGCTTCATACGACAAATCATTGGTATCCGTAGTTTCCGTTGCCCGCTGCACCTGAATGATATTTTCAAGATCGGGGAGTTCGGCAAAAACATCAACGATCTTTTTTTTCAGGGCAGGACTGGTGACCAGTATCTTGGCCTGGCTGTCTGCCAGACGATCTTTGACCGCATCCGGTCCAAAAGCCGAAAACAGGGGACCAATGACGCCGCCGGCTTTCAGGGTTCCCAGAATACCAATGTATATCTCCGGGACTCTTTCTAAAAAAAAGAAAACCCGATCTCCTTTTTTGAGACCCAGCTCTTGGGTCAAGACGTTTGCGAATTTGTTGCTCAATCGTGAAAGATCCCAAAAGCTGTATTCCTCCAGTTCGCCCCTCTTGCTCTCCCAGATCAAAGCCGGCTTGTACTTTCTGTCGGTTCCCAGGTGGGCATCAATGGCTACGTGCGCAATGTTGATATGCTCGCTGTCAAACGCATTGATCTCCCGCGCGATGTTATCCCAGCTGAAATTTCCACGGATTTTTCGATAATTGTGCAAATTGGGTTTAACGATGAATTGATCTACCGGCTTTTTGGGTATTATCGGATATTCCATCAGAGACCTCCTCTTCTTCCGGTATGGTGTTACTGAGAAGAACAAAAATCATTCGGCATAATCGATATATCGCGGCTGGAAGCCGCTTCCACATATGTATCATCGAACTGTGGGAGCGGCTGCCAGCCGCGATCAAAACGCATGAAGGATTAAGGCTTAGAAGAAATTTTAGATTTGACCAATGCGATAAGTTGTCCCACATTGTCTAATTCGATAAGATCTTCGCCCTGAATATCAATGCCGTATTTTTTTGCAATAGCCTCGGCCAGATTGATAATTGCCAATGAATCGCCACCCAAATCATCCTGCAGATGGGCATCCGTTACGACGACATCTTCATCTAAAGCAAACACATCTACAATCATATTCTTAATTTCAGAGAAAAGGTCCATATGATTTTTTCCTTTAAAAATGGTTTCCAATTTTTTAGTACCGTAGAGTTTGAGTTCAAAAATCTCGGCGTAGGCAGTGCCCGTTGAACATACCTCGGCACTGTGTCGGTCAGCGCTTAAAATACGCGTATCCATCCCATAGCCCCTCCGATTCAAATTGCGTTGGTGCTGGGAGCGATGAATGCGCAGCAACTCCCCCTTCCAGACCGCGGCCGCCGCTTCATAGCCTAAAAAGAAGTCACAACGCATTTTTAACGTTTTTGGATCCCGATTGAAAAAAGTTGCGATTGGATAGCCCGCCGACGCGGCGACCTGATGATACATCGAATATACGCGTTGGTGGGTGGTGTTGGCGTCTTGGCCATGCGGCAAGAAAACCATTTCCGGCCGGTTTTCCATTAAATATCGGCGAAGTCGATGGGTATTGGCCCTGTTTTCCAAAAGATTACCGGCTTCGTCCTCTTCTAGTCTGAGAAATGTCAAATGAGTGTCGGGCAGTCCGAAAAAGCGACAACTTTCTTTCTGCTCCTTTTGGCGGATTTCTGTTTTTACTGCCAAGGTGGGCGGCGAGCAAAACGTATCCTCCACCCCGCGGGCGCCTGAAGCGGCCACCGCCAAATACAGTGGGTTTTTATTTTCCCGAAAAAAGCGCATGGTCACGCCGATCGCGTCAAAGTCGTCCGGGTGAGGCGCCAGAACCAGGATGGAGAGTTCTTTGGGAATATTCAGGTGTTGTATCGAAAGGCAGTTGTGACTAAATATTTGCGCCATTACTGGTAAGGTTCTAAAATGATTTCTATACGACGATTTTGACGCCGCCCTTCCTCTGTACTGTTTGGAGCAACCGGGCGGTAGTAACTGTATCCTCGAACAGACAGTCTGAACGGATCCAGCCCCCCTTCTTTTTGAAGAAATCGAGCCACCGCTGCTGCTCTGGCTGCAGATAACTCCCAGTTGCTTGGAAATTTCTTGGCTAATTCTGCGCTCAAAGAAACGTTATCGGTGTGGCCCTCCACAACGATCTGTTGATTGTTGTCTTGCCTGAGAGACTCTGCCAGCGTCAAAAGCAACTTTTTCGCTTCCGGTTTTAGGGTATAGCCTCCGGGAGTGTAAAGTATTTTATCTATCAGGACAACCTTCAATTTATCTTCCATATTTACGAGTTCAACCTCCCGGGCCGCTATTTTATTTTTGAGGCTGGATTCTATCGTTTTTTTTGTGTCATCAAGCAATTTAATAACCTGGTCCTGGATTTCAATCACCGATCTCCTTTTCTCGAGTTCTACTTTTTTTTCCTTTAATTCGGCACTTAAACTCTGGATGCTGTCGTAAAGGGTCTGGGCGATCTTGGTCGCATATTCGTATCTTTCCTGAAGCTGGTCAATTTCTGTGAGGAGTTTGTTCCTAGTTTGCTCCAGTTCCTGAATGGTTTGTTCTTTGGCTGCCAGACGGTGCTGTGTATTGTTGAATTTGGTTTCAAGGGCTGAATACTTTTTTTGTGGCACACAGGATATGCCAAGCAGACATGTCAGAATCAGGACGGTTGGTAGATGTGTGTTTTTCATAACGGGTTTCCTTTAAAAAAATTGTCCATTCCTTCTGACCGGTTTGTATGGCAAGAAACAGATATCTGAGGGGTCGGGGTATTTTTTTCACGACAAGATGCCGGGTTATGGCCTGCCGCGACTAATAGCGGCAACTGCCTTGCATTTTGCTCCCTGCTGATCACACCCGTTACTGTCCCGGGAACCAACACTGCAGTTTGCCTTTTTAAGCGGCAACAGCCCCTTGCCGGTTAAAATCTCTGAGGCGATCAGCTTGTCGTGAAAAAAATACCCCGACCCCTCAGATATCTTCCCTTTGCGGGCTGCGAAGCACTACCGAACGGCAGGCCCGCCGCCCTTTAGGTCCGGGGAGCCTCGCTTTCAGGTGGCACTGCCGGCTCCTTGAGTATGATTCTGCAGTCCGCAACGGTTGCGCTTCGGCCTTCTTCGTGGACTAAAAGCGGGTTGACATCCAACTCGGCGATTTCAGGGTGGTTGATTACCATATCAGACAGGGAAACCAAAGACTTTTCTACCGTTTCAATATCCGCTTTGGGTTTTCCTCTGAAACCTTGTAACAGTTTATAGCCCTTGATACTGCGAATCATTCTGCGGGCTTCGTTTCGACCAATCGGTGCGAGGCGGAATTCCACATCTTGAAATACTTCTACAAACTTACCCCCCATACCGAACATAAGCAGCGGGCCAAATACCGGGTAGCGGCTCATACCGACAATAACTTCCTCGCCCGGGTTCGCCATTTTTTGCACCAGAACGCCCTCAATATCTGCTTTTGGATCAAACTCTTTTGCACGCATGACTATTTTTCGAAAGGCATTCTGGACCTCTGTCGGATTTTCTAATGCCAGCCTCACACCGCCGGCATCAGATTTATGAATAATCTGCCTGGATACAATTTTCATTGCCACAGGGAAACCCATGTCAGCAGCCAGGGCAGCGGCTTCGGTTTCGTTGACGGCAAGTTGTGTGGGCAATACCTGAAAGCCGTAGCACGCCAGAAGTTCATTGCCGATCAGCTCGCCGATATACTTTATTCCTTCTGCCAGACAGTTTTTAATAATGCCGGCAGCCCGCTGCCGGTCGTGTTTAAAAGAAAACTGCGCCAGCTGCTGACGATTGAGCCAACGGGAGTAGCGGTACAATGCCGCGAAGGCTTTGGCGGTATTTTCAGGGAACTTATACACGGGTATGCCGTGTGCTTGAAGGTATTTCACTCCGGAAGAGACATCAATGATGCCCATAAAACAACAGATGATCGGTTTGTGAGACCTTCTGGCTATTCTTACGATGGCTTCGGCCGTGCCCAAGGCATTGGTCATGGATTGCGGGGTGAGAATAACCAATGCGCCATCCACACCCTCATCCTTGATGACGGCTGCCAGGGCATGTTCATATCGATCCTGGGCGGCATCTCCGATGACGTCTACCGGATTATTAAGATTGGCGGTCATCGGTAAATGGCTGGCCAGAGTCTCGATGGTTTCTTCATTAAAGCGAGCCAGTTCAAGACCACTGGTAACTGTCATATCCGTGGCCACAATTCCCGGCCCCCCCGCGTTGGTCACGATTGCAACCCGGTTGCCGTGAGGTACCTTTCTTCTCAGCTTTCCCAGTCCGGTCTCATTTTTATAAGCAAAGGCACTGGCAAAATCAAAAAGCTCATCGATAGATTCTACCCGGATAATACCGGCCTGTTTGAATATAGCATCATATACGGCCTCTGTTCCCGCAAGGGCTCCGGTATGCGACGCCGCAGCTTGGGCGCCGGCGCCTGTGCGGCCCGATTTGATGACCAACACCGGCGTCGGCCTTACGTCACCGCAGGTGATCTCTTTGACCACTTGAATAAACTCCGGCCCCCTGCGAAGTTCCTCCAGATACAACATGATAACTTCTGTATCCCTGTCATCGTGAAAGTAGCGTAAAAGATCCAGTTCGTCTATATCGGCTTTGTTGCCGATGGAGATGAACTTCGAAAAACCAAACTCTCTGTCGGACGCAAAATCGAGGACGGCCGTGCATAAAGCACCGCTTTGAGAAATAAAGGAAACATTTCCGGCCGAGGGCATCCGTGTGGAAAAACTCGCGTTTAATTTCACAGTTGGTTGCGGGTTGATTACACCGAGACAATTCGGACCGACAACCCGCACACCGGCCGCCTTGCACAGCGAAACAATTTTGTTTTCAATTTCAAGGCCCTCTGGACCCACTTCGCGAAATCCCGCTGAAACGATAACAATGCCTTTGACTTCTTTTGTGATAGATTCTTCCACGGTCTTAAGGGTTAGCTCGGGCGGCAGGATAACAATGGCGAGGTCTATCGGGTCTGAAATGTCCAGTATCGACGGATATGCTTTAACACTTAGCACCGAGTAGGCAACCGGGTTGACCGGATACAGCGTCCCTTTGTAACCCCCTCGCAATATATTGGCGAATATGTCATGCCCCACTTTACCGGGAGATTTTGAGGCACCAATAACGGCCACCGAGTTGGGTGAAAAAATGGCATCAAGCTTTTCCATTAGATGTATCCCTGGTTGCCAGTTTCCTTTTTATATTCAGCGCTTCTTTGTATACCGCACTTTTTGGCAGGCGATACTTCCCCGCGATAACCTTCACCAGGTCAGACAGCGCTGTCTTTTCATTTTTTAAGGCCCGGTGCAGTTCGTCCCTCAATTCCTCCGGGCTGATACCAAGGCCCCTGTTATGGCCGCTGACCAACAGGGTGAATTCGCCTTTTATTTCGCCGCGCTGCTCGATCTGTGTTAGTATCTCAGATAAAGTCCCTCGAATAAACTCCTCATGCAGTTTGGTCATTTCGCGGGTAAGGACGGCCTGGCGGTCACCCATTGCTGATCGAATTTCGTTTACCAAACGCCTAATGCGTTTGGGCGATTCGAAGAATATCAATGTTCGGGGCATCGTGGCCAGTTGATCCAACTGGTTTGCTCGCTTGGCCCTTTTTTTAGCTGGAAAGCCGATAAACACAAACGAATCGGTGGGTAGCCCTGAAACACTGAGTGCGGCGGTGGCTGCGGAGGCACCCGGTATCGGGGTAACTTTGATATCGTCTTCAATGGCGGTTTTAATCAGGTAATACCCGGGATCGGATAAAGCCGGGGTTCCGGCATTGGACACCAGCGCAACCGATAAGCCGGACTTTAGCTTTTTCATCAGGAGCGCCGTGCGTTCCTTTTCATTGTGCTCATGATAGGAAATGAGTTTGTTTTTGACCTTTTGTTTTTTGAGGAGAATTCCGGTGTGTCTGGTATCTTCTGCAGCAATAACATCGACATGGTCGAGGGTTGTAAGGGCCCGCAGGGTGATGTCGTCCAGGTTGCCGATGGGGGTGGCTACCACGTAGAGGATTCCGTAACCGGCTCCACGGTTGACATTATTCGTAGGTGAGTTCAAAGGCATTCCTGATTAATTCAATTTCGCGATCTTCATTTGTTGAATCTATCGATACCACATCAAACCTGGCTTTAACGCCGATTTGGCGGGTTGATTTAAGATAAAGTAACGCCACCATTGATATTTTGCGCTTTTTTTTAGGCGTAATCGCCCATTTGGGGTTGCCAAACTGACGGGATCGTCGCGCCTTTACTTCTACGAAAACCAGCGTGCTCTTGTCCTTGGCGATAATGTCGATTTCCCCCAGTTTGCTGCGATAGTTTTGCTCCAGGATTTTGTAACCTTGTTTTTTCAGAAATTTGGCAGCTTTGGATTCGCTTTTTTTGCCGAAAAACTGTTGGCGATTTAACATGGCTGGTGTTCGGGTATTTTACCTGTTGCCGGTTATAGTTTTTATGACCGAATTCCATTCCGGTTAAGAGTCATCGACAATTTTGAAGCGTACCCTGCAATCCGCCAAAGAACTGTGGCGGACGGGGGATGCGCTCACTATCGCGGTCCAGATGCTCTCGGACACCTTTGTAGCTGCGTCTGTGAATGGGACAATAACCGAATTTTCTAATTGCCTCTTTGTGAGCCCGGGTGGGATATCCTTTATGCCGGGAAAAACCGAATTGGGGATAATCCTGATCATATCGGTGCATCAAATTGTCCCGGGTAACCTTGGCAACTATTGAAGCTGCTGCGATGGAAACACTTAGGGCATCCCCTTTGGCAATAGGCTGCTGGGGCAGAATTGAATCGATTGGGAATACACCATCGATGAGCAGCAGACCGGGTTGCGGGTGAAGGTTCTCAACCGCGATGGACATGGACAATAGTGAGGCACGCAGAATATTTATGCGATCAATTTCAATGGCATCAACAATACCGATACCGATTGAAACTGCATGTTCATAGATTTTCTCATATAACAAACTGCGTTTTTTCGGTCTTAATTTTTTGGAATCAATGATGCCGGTGATCGGAAAGGAGTTGGGCAGCATAACTGCGGCAGAAACAACCGGGCCGGCTAATGGGCCCCGGCCGGCTTCATCAACCCCGGCAATGGCGGTGAAGCCCTCTGCAATTGCATTCATTTCAAAGGCCCACAGTTTATCGGATCTCATTTTCCCTACGTTGACCTCTCGCGATTGGGAACCGCTCCCACGGATTGATGTTGGATATGGGGGAGCGGCATTCAGCCGCAATCGAAACGTTTAGCCGGTGCGCCGCTCGCGTATGCGCGCAGCCTTACCTCGCAATTTTCGCAAGTAATAAATCTTGGACCGGCGCACACGGCCTCGGGTAACCACTTCTATTTTATCAATGATGGGTGAGTGGAGCGGAAAAATTCTTTCAACCCCGACACCGTATGACACTTTTCTTACGGTAAAAGTAGCATTTGTCGCGCCCTTGCGTTTGCTGATAACGACGCCTTGAAACACCTGGATGCGCTCCTTTTCCCCCTCTCTTATTTTAACATGAACTTTTACCGTATCGCCTGCCGCAAAATCAGGCAGGTCCAGGCGCATCATTTCTTTTTCCAGCTGTTTGATCTTTTCCATTTGTCCTCCAAAATCGCTATTTCTGGTAAATATTTCATTTCAGGTAACGTTCGAGTCATCTAACCGCCCGAGTAGTCTGTCGAATATGACTGCCGCTGCTGATCGAACCGAGAGGTGATTGTAACTTGTCGTTCCTTTCAGTGGAGCAAGCACATAATCAGCCCCCACAATTATGTTGTCGGAAAGCCCCCAGGCCGTGCCTAAAACCAGCAGATAAGGATTTCCGGTTTTCAGCAGCTTGCGAAAACCGGCAAAACTTAAAGTACCCTCCTTTTGTCTGGCACTGGTCACGACCGTTTTGGGTGTTTTTTTATGATCGCTGCGGTTTCGAATATGATTGACTACGGCATCTAATGTTTCTTGGACCTGGATCAATTCAAGGGCCTGGCGCCTTTTGGGATTGTAAACCGACCCTGATCCATCGGTCCAATGAGCAACAATTCTTGCAACCAGATCTATTTGGTCTCTCAGGGGGGTAACCACATAAAATGTTTTCACCCCGTACGTTTTCGCGGCTCGTGAGATATCATGCAGATCCAGATTGGTCACAGCGGCCGCGATAACATCTTTGTTCTTATTGAGCACCGGATAATGAACCAGTGCCGCGTGAAGATTGGGCGCGTATGATTTTGTCAATATCCGAGCCCCATTTTTTCAAAATTTCTATTTCTTGTTTGTTCAGATGTCTTTCTGCCAACAAATCCTTTCTTTTTAGAAACGTGCGTATCAGAGCAGATTCAAGACGCCACTTTTCGATTTCGTTATGATTTCCCGAGCACAAAATTGGGGGGACTGCGTCACCCTCGTAATTCCGAGGCCGGGTATACTGCGCATGTTCCAAAAGTCCGTCCGAAAAGGAGTCTTTTTCGGCAGAATCCTCTCCTCCCAGAGCCCCCGGAACCAGTCGCGTCACGGCGTCAATGATGATCATGGCCGCCAGTTCACCGCCGGTGAGAACATAATTCCCGGTTGAAATCTCGAAGTCTATAAAATTCTGGCAAATTCGTTCATCGACACCTTCGTATCGGCCGCATACCAGAATCAACCCCTTGAATGTTTTAAATTCACGGGCCGTGTGTTGGTCAAAAACACGGCCCTGGGGTGTCAGCAAAGCTACTTTTGCATCAGGTGCCTTCTGTTTAGCAGCGCGTATGGCGACGGCCAGAGGCTCGGGCTTCATGACCATCCCGCTGCCGCCACCGTATGGCCTGTCGTCTGTTGCACGGTGTTTGCCGGAGGCGAAATCTCTAATGTTTAATGCGCTTGCAAAAATAATTTTTTGATCTAACGCCCTTCTGACGATTCCGTGCTCCCAAAAATTATCAAACATTTCGGGGAAAATTGTCAGGACGATAAATTTCATTTCGCTACATTCATAGTCCTTCGGGTAAATCCACCTGAAGAATCTGCTGCTCCATGTCGATTTTGCGCACCACGGATTCAATCGCGGGAATGAGAACCTCATGTTTATCCGAGTTGTCCGGATTTTTAACGACATAAACGTCGTTGCTGCCGGTGGCGATTATCGATACCACACGTCCGAGATATCGGCCGTCCGTTGTGAATACGGAGAGCCCGATAATATCACACCAGTAATAGGCACCCTCTTCAATCTCAGGAAGCGTGGTTCGCTCGATGCAAATTTCGGAGCCTATGAGTTGTTGCGCCTGATCGCGATTCGTTACATTTTTCAGGGTTAACAGCACGTTTCGTGAATGGGGCTTGGCCCACTTTATTTCATGGATCTTTAGCTGGCCGCGGCTTTGTTTTAAATGGATCAAGCCATTCGGTTTGAAAACGGATAAAGATTCAGCATAAGAACGTACTTTGCAGGTCCCATTCAGACCGTGGGTCCCGACAATCTTGCCAATTGAGATGAGCCCATTTTTTTTCACGGAATTATTCTATAATCTCCAGCACGGTGCGTTTTTTAATCTTGGTGGAAGCCGCGCTTAATATGGTCCTCATGGCGCGGGCAGTTCTGCCCTGCTTTCCGATGACTTTTCCGAGATCCTCCTTAGCAACCTTAAGCTCGAGTACCGAGGTTTGATTACCCTCAACCTCTGAAACAGATACCTGTTCCGGATGATCAACAAGTGCCTGGGCAATGTAACTGATCAGGTCTTTCATAGCTTCACCTCCTTTTTGGGCGGTTGCGAATAAGGGGTGCTGATGCTATTTATGCTGTGGTAGCAAAAAAATTCTGCTTTTTCAAAAGGCTTTTGACGGTATCTGTAGGTTTAGCGCCCTGAGCCATCCAATATTGGATCCGTTCCTTTTTTAAGGTAACCTCGGCTGGATCTGCCAAAGGATTATAGGTGCCCACGTTCTCCAAGAACCTGCCGTCCCGTGGAGATTCGCTGTCTGCGACAACAATCCGGTAGAAAGGTTTTTTCTTTGTACCGTGTCTTGCCAATCTGATCTTAACTGCCATTTGATTCTCCTTTAGAGGGGGAACATTCCGCGGCTCATGGCGCGTATACCCCCTTTATTTAACTTCTTCATCATCTTAATAATCTGAGAATAGTTCTTTAACAGTTGATTCACATCCTGTACCCGTGTGCCGCTGCCCCTGGCAATTCTTTTACGTCGACTGCCATTTATGATCGTGTGTTTTTGCCGTTCCTGGTGTGTCATGGAATTAATGATGGCCTCAATTTTTGCCAACGCTTTATCGTCTACTTCCAGGTTTTTCAGTTGCTTCATATTGCCCATTCCCGGCATCATTTTGAGCAGATCCGATAGAGATCCCATTTTTCTGATTCGGACCATCTGATCTCGAAAGTCTTCCAGTGTGAACTGACTTTTTTTCAGTTTCTTTTCGAGTTCGGCCGCCTGCTTGTCGTCAACCATTGACTGGGCTTTCTCAATTAACGTAAGAACATCTCCCATGCCCAGAATGCGGGAGGCCATGCGATCCGGGTGGAAAGCCTCCAGCTGGTTGAGTTTTTCGCCGACACCGACAAATTTTATCGGTTTATGGGTGATGGCTTTAATGGAAAGGGCGGCACCCCCCCGAGCATCACCATCCATTTTTGATAGAACAACACCGCCGATATCAAGCGCGCTGTCGAATGACTTGGCGATGTTGACCGCATCCTGACCGGTCATAGCATCCGCCACCAGGAGAATGTCGGTTGGTTTAACCACTGCTTTGATGGTTTTAAGCTCCGTCATTAACTCTTCATCTACATGCAGCCTCCCGGCCGTATCCAGAAGCAGGGTGTCACAACCCGCTTTTTGGGCCGCTGTGATTGCTTTCCGGCATATCTTTGTCGGGTCCATATCGACCGTTGAGGGGAAAACCGGAACCGATAACTGGTCACCGAGCTTGATAAGTTGGTCAATGGCTGCGGGCCGGTAAACATCTACCGGCACGAGAAACGGTTTTCCTCCCAGTTTTCTTAAAAACACAGCCAGCTTACCGGCGGTGGTGGTTTTACCGGAACCCTGCAAGCCCACCAACATCACAGCTGCCGGATAGGCGCCGGAAAGATTGAGGGCTTCATTGTGTGAACCCATAAGTGTCGTCAGCTCGTCGTTGACAATTTTTATGACTTGCTGGCCCGGCGTCAAGCTTTCCATAACATTCCGGCCTAAAGCGCGTTTTTTTATATCTTCGATGAGCTTTTTAACGACGCGGTAATGAACATCAGCTTCCAGAAGCGCCATCCGGACTTCTTTTAAGCCTGACTCAATGTTAGTTTCATTTAGTTTCCCGTGCCCTTTGAGCTTTTTAAATATCGTATTAAGCTTGTCGTTGAGGTTTTCAAACATGCTCTATCCTGACCGTTCGCTTCCCTGCAAGCCCCGCCGCTTAAGGCGGGGTCCAAAGCTATTTGAACCAGATCTTACCCTTCCGGGCTGCCGAAGCGCTGCCGAACGGCAGAACCCCAGCCCTAAAGGGCGGGAGGCTTCATTTTATTCAATTATTTCAGCGATGTCTAAACTCTTGAATCTAATATGAGATAAGTGCTATGTCAAGATAAATAACGGTTTGATTTTATCGCATTTGGCCATGGAAGTAGATCGAAGAAATTATGCCGCCACCTGAATTAAATGATGCCCAATATCGATATCAAAGAGATGTCCCAAAAGCAACTTGCCGCCTGGCTTGAAAAGCACGGCATTGCCGCCTACCGCGCCTCGCAAATACTAAAGTGGATATATTTTCGGCAGGCGGATTCCTTTGACGCAATGACCGATTTGAGCAAAGACCATCGAAAACTACTCCTGTCGGCATTCTCTATCGATCGCCTTGAAAAAGTTCGAGTTGATAGCTCACGGGACGGCTCAAAAAAGTATTTGTTCAGACTGCGGGATGGATGCCATATTGAAAGTGTCTTAATCACGGAAAGAGACCATTACACCCTTTGCATATCCAGTCAGATCGGGTGTGCACTGGGATGCCGATTCTGCCTTACCGGCAAAACCGGACTTTTGCGCAATCTGACAAGCGGGGAGATTATTTCTCAGGTGCGTGATATTCAAAAAGATTTGAACGAACCACAACGTCTAACCAATATCGTTTTTATGGGAATGGGCGAGCCCTTGGCAAATTATGGCAGCGTCTTGAGGGCCATCGATACATTGACGGATAACACGGTAGGGTTCGGGTTCGCGGGACGCAAGATAACTGTGTCTACCGCCGGCCTTGCTGACAGACTCCCCGATTTGGGAAGGGACACAGCGGTGAGTCTGGCGATTTCTTTGAATGCGGCCGATAACAAACTGCGTGACTGGTTGATGCCGATCAACAAAAAATATCCTATCGAGGTGTTGCTGGATGCCTGCCGCCGTTATCCTTTAAAACCTCACCGCCGGATCACCTTTGAATACGTTCTGATAAACGGGATCAACGATTCGGAAAAAGATGCCCAGCGCCTGGCACAGCTTCTGCGTCCCGTCAAAGCCAAAATTAATCTCATCCCTTTCAATGCATTTGAGGGGGTTGAATTCAAACGGCCGGATGAATTGATGATCAGTCGCTTTCAACAAATTTTACTGCAAAGCAACTATACGGCCATTATTCGCCGCAGCAAGGGAGAGGATATACTGGCCGCTTGCGGGCAACTGCGGGCAAACCATAATGCAAGCCTAAATCATTAAATGCGCGAAATCTTTTGGCGGGATTCCAAGAACGGTGACGGTTTCGCGGCTATCGGGTTTGGTAACCAACACCTCTAACGGGACGTCACGCGGTGCCTTGCTGTATCCGGCACATAATGATGCCGCCAGGGTGAGTATATCCTTGCTTCCGCCTCGAGGAACCAGTGTAATCGGACTCGGGTATTCTTTTACTTCCAAAATGGTATCCTGCTGCGGGTCGTGATATTTCAACAAATTCTGATTGTCATCTTGAGTCCGCCCGATGATTATTTTTGTGCCCGGGTTGACGCGCAAATGGCGGCCGTACTTCAATAGATAAAGTTCATCTTCAGTCCATGTGCTTTGTTGATCAAAAAAATCCTTTAAGCGACGTGAAAAACCCTTATCGGTGAGGAGGCAGCCGCCTGCCGGGGCGGGATATTCCGCAATTCCGAACTTTTTGGCCAGTTTTATTTGAGGTTTGCGGGATCTGCCGGCCAATTTCAGCATTTCTTCGCGCTTTACCCATCCCTTTTTTTCCGGGATTGTTTCGGGCAACCCCCTGGCACTGAGGGGACGCAAAATGTAGCCCTCAAAGCCTGAATGCTTTTCCACATATCGCAGGGATGGCTTGGTCTGAGACATGGGACGTTGTCCGAGCACTTCGCCGCTGAATAGAAAATTGAATCCCCTCTCTTTCATTAATTCTCCGGCAATTTTAAACATCAGGGCATGACAATCCAGGCATGGATTCATGCATTTCCCGTATCCGCATGGAGGGTTTTTTAACATTTCGACGTAGACCGGCGTGATTGATCTGACCGTCAATGGAATGCCGGTAATTCGGGACGCCTTGCGGGCTTTGGCTGAGGAGAAAAAGGGCGTTTCGAAATTGATCCATTCAACCGGTATCCCTTGGTCGCGCAAAACCAGACCGGCCAGCATGCTGTCCAGGCCACCGGAGCAAAGTCCCAGGCCACGGACTTTCTTTGATCGTGAATTCATGATACTGCTCGTTCGTGAAATATTCGGAACCGTCCGCCAGTAAAACTTAATTAAATTGAGGGGCCGGGGTATTTTTTTCTCGGCAAGATGCCGGGTTGTTGTCCGCCACGCCTGACAGCGGCAACTGCCTTGCATTTTACGGCCAGCTAGTTAAAAGTTTCACGCCAACAAGAACCGACGCCGCGTTTTGCCTTTCTCGGCGGCAATAG
>JASFTQ010000083.1:0-15163 GCA_050053515.1 Desulfobacterales bacterium
TCATTAATCTATGAAAAGGATTCTTCCGTCGCGTTGGGACTCGGATTTCGCTGCGGTTTTTTAGGATTGCTTCACCTTGAGGTGGTGCAGGAACGTCTCGAGCGTGAATATGACCTTTCCCTCATCATTACGGCTCCGTCCGTCCAATATCAGGTCATTACCAAAGACGGCGTGGATGTGACCATAGACAATCCGGCGTTATATCCGGATCCCGGGCAGATTGCACTGACCAGGGAACCGTTTATCCGCGCCACCATTATTATCCCGGATCGCTATATGGGGGTGGTCATGAAACTGTGTCTTGATCGTCGCGGAAAGAACATTAACTATCAGTACCTTACAGATAATCGCTTGGAGATGGTATTCGAACTTCCTCTGGCGGAAGTAATTTACGATTTCTACGACAAACTAAAATCGGCTACCCAGGGCTATGGCTCTTTTGATTACGATGTTATCGATTTTAGAGACACCGACCTGGTGAAGCTTGACATTCTCATCAATGGAGAGCGGGTGGATGCCCTATCTCAACTGGTGAACCGGGATAGAGCCGTGGAGCGCGCACGGTTTGCCTGTGAAAGACTGCGCGATGAAATTCCCCGACAGATGTTCAAGGTTGCCATCCAGGGTGCCATCGGTGGGAATATTATCGCCCGCAAAACGATATCCGCCCTTAGAAAAGATGTCACCGCCAAGTGCTACGGCGGTGATGTCACGCGAAAGAGAAAGTTACTTGAAAAACAAAAAAAAGGCAAAAAACGCATGAAAATCGTGGGTCAGGTCATGATCCCCCAGTCTGCGTTTTTAGCGGTGCTGAAAACACCGACCGGTTAAAATATTTGGACAACAGCCCGTTGACTTCAGGCCTGTGTTTGATTAGCTTATTTGGAAGGACGCTGAAAATTCTGCAGCTATCAATTTCAGTGCCGCTTGTTTTCATCCAATCATTTAACACCCCTCAACCAAAGAAAGGAGGTCAACATGAGCGCCAAAAAAATTTTGATGCTCATCGGTGATTTTGTCGAAGACTACGAGGTAATGGTGCCTTTTCAGGCCCTGCAGATGGTCGGCCACACGGTACATGCAGTCTGTCCGGACAAAAAAGCCGGGGAAACGGTAAGAACCGCCGTCCATGATTTTGAAGGCGACCAGACCTACAGCGAGAAACCCGGCCATAACTTCAGCCTAAATGCCACCTTCGATGAAATTCGAGCCGAAGACTATGATGCCCTGGTTATTCCCGGCGGTCGGGCACCGGAATACATCCGCCTCAACCAGGATGTTGTGCGTATCGTCCGTCACTTTGCAGAAGCCGACAAACCGATTGCTGCCGTTTGTCACGGGGCCCAGGTGTTGGCTGCGGCGGGAGTGCTCAAAGGCAAGAGCTGCTCCGCCTATCCGGCGGTTGGACCGGATGTAAGAGAAGCCGGTGGTGAATATGTTGACATCTCGGTAGACAAGGCGCACCGCGACGGCAACCTGGTCAGCGCGCCGGCCTGGCCGGCTCATCCCGATTGGCTGGCTAAATTTTTGGAAACCCTGGGAACCAAGATCGAACTTTAAAATGGGACAGTGCCGGTCGGTACTCATTAATACCGAAGGAATCTCACGGTTATTTCACAGTGTCAGGTTTTTCTTGCTGGAGATAGGCGTGTTTGCTTCGGGCAGCGCCTGATGATGGCGGGTGAAAGTCTCAAATCCTTTTTCTCCCATAAATCGTCTGAGCAGCTTAGAATCCGTTTTAGTCAGATCGACCAGCAGGAGTCCATCCACAACGCTTGAAAAGGATTTATCTGCATTAAAACTAATAAGACTCCCGTTTAACTTTAAGTAATGCCTTAAAAGAACGGGAACGCCTTTGCTGTCATTTTCTATTTCCGAAATAAGTAGCGAAATGTCGTCAATATCCTGAAAAGAAGATTTGATAATTTTACTGCTGACGCCTTCTACACGGCTGGAGCGATATGAATTGCGGGGTCTGACCAAACGGGAAAGTTGGGCATTGAAATTGTTTGTCTTTAGAAATTTTACTATCAAGTTTTTGGAAATTGTGTGGTAGTCCCGACTGATGCTCACCGGTCCGAATAATATTTTATAGTGAGGATTTCGGACAAAAAACTCACTGATGCCTCTCCACAGCAGCACCATGCTGTTGAATTTTTTTTGATATTCGGAGCGCACAAACGATCGTCCGGCTTCTATGGCGTTTGCCAACTGATGGTCGAAATCCGGTTTAAAACGGAAAAGGGTACTGGTGTAAAGGCCCTTGCGACCATAGGTCTTTATAATTTCATCCGCCAACCCGAGGCGGTAGGCACCCACCAATTCTTCTTTTGCCAGGTTCCAAATAAATAAATGCAGATAATAGGAATCAAAATGATCCAGGTCTATCGGGTTGCCGGTTCCCTCCTGTACTTCACGGAAAGTTATCTCTCTGAGCCGTCCGATTTCATTGAGTACATTGGGGATCTGAGACGATCGTGCAATGTAGACCGCATAATCGCCGTTTTGAACCAGTCGCTGCTCAGCCGGAAGGGCAGCGACATCCTTTTTTAACAATAACGGCAATACCGGCTCTATAATCGGTCTTGGTGCGGGATCTGGCGAATTAAAAAATCCTGAGGACTTCGGGCGTTTCTTATTTTGCCGAACGCGGTTTTTTATAAAATCGGTATTGATACGCAGGTAATCAACAAGTTCGGCGTCGGTCTCAAACCGTTGCAGTTTTTTCCATCCAATGGGCTTGCCGACATAAACATTCAGGACCGTGTTCTTTTTGTTTACCAGTTCGCGCGGCAGTAAAGCCGTTCGTAACAGCGGGTGAAGCAAGCCTAACGTTTGAAAAGCCAAACCATTTTTCCCCGGGAAGTATACAGGTAATGCAGTTGCTCGGGCACGCCGAACAATACCGCCGATATGAGGGCTCCAGGTTGGATCCACTACTCGCCGCTGTTTCAGGTTAAGACTGGAAACTTCACCGGCAGGAAACGTGACAAGTGCACCACCGTCTTTCACCCAGCGAATTGCCTCTTTAAGGCCTTTCAGATTCGAGGCAACAGACTGTCTGTTATCAAAGGGATCTACCGGTATAATGGTATCACAAATTCCGCTGATGTGGTTCAGGAGATAATTTCCCAGTATTTTCAGATCCGGTCGAACCTTAAGCAAAACCGCACCCAGGACAACACCTTCGATTCCACCAAACGGATGATTGGCAACGACCACCAGCGGTCCTTTGGTTGGTATTTTTTGAAGATCGGCGTCACTGATCGAACAAGTTACTTTCAGGGATTCGAGGGCGAGATGAAAGATTGCCTTATGGTCTTTACAAAACGCCAGTTTTTCACAATATTTTTCATGGGTACGATTCAAGTCTTTCAAAGACAGGGCGTTTTCAAGGGGAGATTTTAAAATATAAAGCAGAAATCGGCCCAAAGGATTTTTACCGGTTTTGTCTAAATCTATTAGTTTTGGAACCGTATGCTGCCACTCGCTGTCATAGGTTTTGGGTATGTTTAAGCTTTTCATACAATTTCCCGCCCGAAAGTGACGCGTGTAGTTCTGAATGGGTATTTAAAAAAGGCCAGGAGAGTGTTGAAAAAAATAAATTTGTCTGCGTAGAACACAGCCTGAGCAAACGTCAATTTTAGCGGATGTCAAAATAATGTTCCGAAATAGAGCAGAATGAAGCGGTGCAGGCAGGGGGTAAGTTTTTGTGGAGCATCCCGCCTTAAAGGGCGGGGGTTCTGCCGTTCGGCAGCGCTTCGCAGCCCGGAAAGGAAGATATCCGTTTCAGATAGCTTCCCTTTGAACAGGGAAGCGAACCGGCCGTCAAGGTGCACAAGCGTTATAACACAGAGGCTTCATTCGCTTGCCGCTAAAAATATGTTATTGTTTCGTTAAAACATAAGCGCGGGGTGAGTAGATTTCAAGATATGGTTAAGATTTATACCGGGTATGCATTTTATGGAAGCCCAATCGAATATACTCAAGTTTGGCAGATGGCAGGCAATTGCTGTCATTTATATTCTGCTATTGACAATTTCATACCTTGTGAGGCTGAGTTATCCACTGCAGCCTGAAGTCGCAGCGGATCAAAAAACAGTGACACTTAACCACCCAAGCCGCCCGGCGATCGCTAATCAAAAGATCAAAATAGCCTATCGTGATACAGACTCGGATGCTTCAGGCAGGAAGCCGGTGATATTATTGCTGCACGGAAGTCCCATTGCGGCTCGCCGGACATTCCAGGGATTGATTCCGGCCCTCAAAAAATCAGGGCGTGTGATCGCACCGGATTTGCCCGGGTTCGGCACTTCAACCCGTGAGATTCCCGATTATTCAATCAGGGCCCATGCGGCGTATATGATTGAATTTTTAAAGCGTTTGGGCATCGAAAAAGTTCACATCGTGGCCTACAGTATGGGTGGCGGTGTGGCCTTGAATATGGCCCACCTGTCACCGGAGAGAATCCGATCACTTACGATGCTGTCAGCCCTCGGGGTCCAGGAATTCGAATTGCTCGGCAATTACCACCTCAATCACGTTTTACACGGCGTGCAGTTGGCATTCATCTGGCTGTTGTATAAAGGACTGCCCCACATGGGTTTGTTGGATCGAATCCCTTTGGATATATCCTATGCCCGTAACTTTTTTGATACGGATCAACGACCGCTCAGAAAGTATTTGGCAGAATTTAAGTCCCCGATGCTTATTGTGCACGGTCAGCAGGACGCTCTCGTCCCTGTAACAGCCGCTCGGGAGCATTTTCGGATCGTGCCCCAGAGCGAATTTAAATTGTATGAGGGCGGCCACTTGATGCTGTTCAAGCGCCCAGATCAACTGGCTGAGGATATCGGTGATTTCATCCACAGGGTGGTTACCGGCAAGGCCATATCCCGTGGCACCGCCGATCGGCAGCGGCTGTTGGACGCCGACAAGCCCTTCGATGAAATAGATTTTCCGCCGGCAAGCGGCCTGACCCTTATGATATTTATCCTGCTGATTGCCCTGGCAACCCTCATCAGTGAAGATTTGACCTGCATTGGCGCAGGGTTGATGGCGGCCAGGGGAACCATCGGTTTTATTCCGGCCGTAGCCGGATCATTCCTGGGCATATTTTTAGGGGATGTTCTCTTGTTTCTGGCGGGCAAACATTTGGGGCGGCCGGCACTGGGCTTTGCCCCCTTGAAATGGTTCATCAAAGACGAAGATGTTGTCAAAACATCCCGCTGGTTCTCCGCCAGAGGCCCCATCATTATTACTATCAGCCGATTTTTACCCGGCAGCCGATTGCCGACTTATTTTGGTGCCGGCATGCTGGGAACCGGCTTCTGGCTGTTCTCGTTGTATTTTTTAATCGCTGCAGCGATATGGACGCCGCTTTTAGTCGGTTTGTCAACGGTTATCGGCAGCCGGATGCTGATATTTTATGATCAGTTTAAGCACTACGGCCTGTTCATCGTGCTTGGCACGGTATTATCCTTGTGGTTGCTGGCAAAGCTGGCGATTCCATTATCAAGTTCAGGGGGGCGCCGGTTACTGGAATCAGCCCTTCGTCGCAAGTTCCATAAGGTATCGCGGCTGTTTTTTAAATAACCCATCAGATATGCAAATCACCGTAAAGGCTAAGCGTGTTTTGATACACGTGTCGAAGCACTTCGGTTTTCGGTATCCCTTTTATTTCCGCAATGGCATCCACCACGATTACCCCATTGGCCGGTTCGTTTCGATCCCCCGGCGAAGGACCCAATACCGGGGAATCGGTTTCGATCAGCAAAGACGATAGCGGCAAGCGCTTCACGAGCTTTTGCTTTTGCGTTGAGCGGAGTACGGAAGGTGGAATTGAAAAGAAGAAGCCGGCCTCTGCAGCCGGAAGGGCCGATGCCGCCTTGCCGTCAAAAGCATGGAGTTGAACTTTGCGGGCACCGTTTTCGAGCAAGAGAGCTATGACGTGGCGGCCGGCTGATCGGGAATGCACGTTCAGCGGCAAATCCACTTCCCGGGACAACCCGATGAAATGTTTAAAAATCTCTCGTTGAATCTCTCTTTGAGATTCTGATTTTACGACCCAGAAATCCAATCCCACCTCCCCGATGGCGGCCAGTTTGTCGCGATAATTACGAATAAAAAGGCACATCTCCTCGGCTTGCTGAACATCAAGACAATCCGGATAAAGACCCGCAGCCGGCAGTAACATCGAATATCTTGCGGCCAGCTCGAGGTTTCTTAGAACATCGGACATATTTTCGCTGACCAACAGGATTGCGGCCACACCGGCGGCCTGGGCCCGTTGAATAACTTCATCTCGATCGTTATCAAAAACAGGATCGCTTAAGTGGGTATGGGTGTCGATAATTTTGGGGTCGACCATCGTAAAAACCAGATTATTTCAAACCGATTCGAAACTTGTTATACTAACCTTTGAGACAAAAACTAGTTTCCCAAAAGATTGGCAACATCGACCGTTATGTATGGAACATAGGTGATCAACAGGACCCAGACCGCGAGGACAAACAAAAAGATGATGAAACGGGCAAATGTGTGCGGTCATTGCCATGCGGGGCGAACTTAGGCGAAGATTTTAATCATCACGTTGGGTGACAACTTTGTTTTTTATCGAACCAATCTTCTCGATGCGGCACTCAACGATATTTCCACACTTTAAATCAATTGGCGGATCTCTGAATATTCCCACCCCCGCCGGGGTACCCGTGGAAATGATGTCACCGGGCACGAGGGTGATATCCCGGCTGATGTACTCTATCAGAGTCGGAATATCAAAAATCATGTCAGCAGTCGAGCCGTCCTGCATCACCTCACCATCCACCAATGCCATGAGTCTCAGATCATGTGGGTTGCCCAACTCATCCAGGGTCACTAGGGCAGGCCCCGCCGGGGCAAAGGTGTCAAAAGATTTGCCCCGGAACCATTGGGAATCCGAAAACTGAGCCTCTCTGCCGGAAACATCATTCATAATCGTACAGCCGGCGACAAACTGAATGGCATCTTTCTTGCTGATGCGCTTGCCTTGTCTGCCAATGACAACGGCCAGTTCAACTTCCCAGTCCACCTGACCGCAGCTTTGGGGAAGCAGGATGGGATCATAGGGACCGTTGAGTGCATTTGGCGATTTGGCGAACAACAGGGGTTTGTCCGGGGCTTCAAAACCGCCTTCCTGGGCGTGTTCAATATAGTTTTTACCGAGGCAAATGATTTTGGAGGGATTCTGAAGGGGACAACCCAATCGTGCCCCCATGTCCTCACCGGCTTGTCGGACATCTTGCAGCTTTTCGAGCCAATTGTTTCTAAAAAAGGCTTCATTGATGTCGGGGATTTCAGGGAAAATGGCTCGCAGGTCCACGATTTTGTTATCCCGCAATAAACCCGGTTTCTCAGCGCCTGGTGGGCCAAAGCGAACAAGTCTCATATCTTCTTTCTCCTTTTTAATCCATCTTTGTAGCGTTTTTCAGCATACCAATCGATCTGCCGGCAAATCCCCCGGATAATGCTTACCTCCCGCGCTCTGAGCTGCAGCCGGGTGAAGAATTGGCGCACACGGTTCATCCAATGATCGGGGTTTTCAGGGTTTATGTAGTCGATGCGCACAAGAATATCTTTTAACTGCTCATACATACCATCGAGTTCATGCCGGGTAGCCAGGCGGGGAGCGGATTCGATTTTATCTTCTCGACCGGCCAAAAACATTTCATAGCAGATGACCATAACAGCCTGGGCCAGATTAAGCGAAGCAAACTCGGCGGTCGGTATGGTGACCAGCTTGTGACACAAGCGGATATCGGCGTTTAAAAGCCCCCTGTCTTCAGAACCGAAGAGCAGGGCAATCCGATTGGTTTGTGACATGCCAACGAGCTTTTCAGCCAGTTTCGCAGGCGAAGCAATCACCCGCCGCTGTTTGCCCAGACGGGCGGTGGTACCGATAACATAATTGAAATCCGCAAGTGCTTCTCGAAGGGTTTCAAAAACACTCATCCGCTCGACAATTTCAATGGCAGCATGGGTTGCCATTTTTAGGATCCGGTTTAAATCACAATTCTGGGGCGCAACGACAATGAGTTCGCGAAGTCCCATATTATGCATGGCACGCGCCGCCGCGCCGATATTTTCCGGATAACGCGGCCGATGCAATACAATCGCCAGATTGTCTAATTTGACCCGGCTCGTCATCCGTCCACTATCTCAAGGCTGTTGAAAAAATAGCTGATCTCAAATGCCGCGGTATCCGGGGCATCGGAACCATGCACAACATTTTTTTCAATATCGGTGGCAAAATCCCGGCGAATCGTCCCCGCCGCCGCCTCCTTATAGTTGGTGGCACCCATTAAATCCCGATAACGGGCAATAACCTTTTCAGCTGCCAAAACCATTACCACCGCCGGTCCTGATGACATAAATTCCGTCAGACTCTCAAAAAAAGGTTTGTCCCGGTGAACCGCGTAAAAACTCTGAGCCTGAGATTTGGTCATATGAAGCATCTTCATAGCAATAATTTTGAGACCACCGGTCTCCAGACGTTTGATGATTTCACCGATCAAACCACGGGCGACGGCATCAGGTTTAATAATTGCCAGCGTTTTTTCCATAATATGACCCTACCTTTTCTTTGTTGTTATAGCGGATTCAAAAATAATGTTTCAAAATAGCGCAGAATGAAGAGGTGCAGGCAGGCGGTAAATTTTTTTCGTCAAGATGCACACTCACCCGCCCCCTTGGCTCGCAAATGGCTACTTCCTATCAATTGCCCCCCTGTCCGTTAAGGGATGGTGGTTAACCCTAAGACTCACCGTCGTTTGCTCATACAGGCAGCAACAACCCGTTGTTGCTGAAAATCACCGGGGTAATCAGCTTGGCGATAAAAATTTACCGCCTGCCTGCATCCCGGGCAATCGGAATATTATTTTGACAATCACTATATAATTCACGGTGCCATACCAAAAGGCAGATGCGGAGTCAACTGCAGCAGCTTGATCAAAGCAACGTTTGGTATTCCGCACCAGGCCGCAATCAAGAACCACCGGCGAGGTGACCGTGTCACAAAAAAAGTGATTGTTTTTTGGATCAGATATCTTCCCTTGCAGGCTGCGAAGCACTGCCGAACGGCAGAACCCCCGTCCTTCAGGGCGGAAAGCGTCACCCAAACATAAAATGCGTGGTTTTGCCAACTTGGCCACAGCCTCGATGCAGGCGCATTGACTTTTCCCGCCAAAGGGATGAAAAGGGCTCTTTTTGATTGAAACTGATTGACAATGGCCTCGCAAATTTGTATTTATCAGAATAACAGCACCGCGGAAGCACCTTATCCTCTAATCTGCGTTGGATTCCCCATTTTATGAGCTGAAGCTCCGGTGCGTTTTAAGATTGATAAATGTTTCGGCTTGAACGTTATCCGCTTTCCCATAATTTTAACCCCGGATTGTGATACAATGAACATACTCAAATTATGCTTTTTTTACTCCTGACGAAACGTTGCTTGTTTTGTCGGGAGGGTGCAATCCCAGAGACCTGTCTCAATTTTCAATAAATCTTACGCTATCGCATTCTAAGCCGGTTGCAGGATGTGACAGCCTTGAGATAGCTTATACCGGCATCAAACAATTGAAAAAACGTTAAGTATAAGCTTGCTTAAATTGCAGCAACAACCACCAGGCCAAAGGGGGAGCAATGAGTATCCAACACAGAAATTATGATTCTTTGTTAAAAATTACCGGGGCTGTTTCAGCCACCAAAGACCCGGAGGACGTGGTCTCATTGATTGTGGAAAGCGTCAAGACCGCTCTGGGGGTAAAAGGCTGTGCCCTGTTTCTGATTAATCGTAAAACCAATGAGTTGGCGCTGGCCGGATCTTATGGTCTGAGCAAAGACTATCTGAATAAAGGCCCGGTCAGTTCTCTGCGCTCGATCGCCGAATCTTTGACGGACGGGCCGGTTGCCATTTATGATGTCGCGGATGACCCGAGGATTCAGTATCCGGAAGAAGCGAAAAAAGAAGGAATCGCGTCAATCATGGCCGTACCCATCGTGATCCACAACAGCGTTATCGGGGCGTTGCGCGTGTATACGTCTGAAAAATGGGAATTTACCCTGGAGGATGTCAATCTTGTCCAGGCCGTGGGACAAATCGCCGGGATGGCCATAGAAATGTGCCGAATCAATAAGGGTTTGAAAACAAGCATTGAAATCCTGAAAACGATGCGGGATCCGCGAGATTTAACGTCGAAAAAATGGACGCCCCATGAAGGAGTTCCCGTTAGTGTGGAGCAACAACGATAGAAGACAACGGGCAAGATGCCCATAAAATGTGTTGATCCAAGCCGCATGGTTTCCTTTGGACTGCACATCCAGCGAACCGTCGGGTCGACATGTTGGTCCCTCATTTTTCCATGCAGACCATTTTTTGACCGCTCCCGCCTTCAGCCGGCTATGTTTGCCGGGGTTTTTAAAAAACCAGGCAAAGCGCCATGGCCGTCTCAAATTCGGTTGACAAAAATTCGGCTGAATTTTATGATTTAAAATATTGTGTCGACCAGTTTATTGGGCCATACCATACTTGAGCGAATTCATACGTAAGAGGTTGTTTTATGCCGATTTATGAATTTTATTGCGAAGATTGCAATACCATTTTCAATTTCTTTTCCAAAACCGTAAATACCGCCAAAAAACCTAAATGCCCCAGATGTAAAAATAAGACCCTCTCGAGACAGGTGTCGGCCTTCGCATTTACCGGCAAAGCCAAGGAAGACGGTGATATGGATGATCTGCCCTTCGATGAAAGCAAGATGGAAAATGCGATGAATTTGCTGGCCGGCGAAGCTGATAAAATTAATGAAGACGATCCCCGACAAGCGGCTAATCTTATGCGCAAACTCTCTGACATGACCGGCATGCAACTCGGTTCAGGAATGGAAGAGGCCCTGAGCCGAATGGAACGGGGTGAAGACCCAGACAAGATTGAAGAAGAAATGGGGGATATTCTGGAGAGCGAAGATCCTTTTGTACTTCAGTCCAAAAAAGGCAGCGGGCTGAAGAAAAAAAGAGCCGCTCCGTCAAGGGATGACACCCTCTATGATCTTTAGAAGAAGTTTCAAAACCCCTTTTACGCCTGCCTGCGACGAGCTCAGCCGCGTCGTTTGCGACTTTTGTAAGGCGCTACGCCCGCCTTCAGCGGGATTGAAAACTCGGGCTAAGGCCCTCAAACAGTTCAAGATTTTATCCCGCCAGGGCGGGACTAAGCGCCTTGTAACAAAAGATCGCAAAATGGCTCAAAAAGAGGTTTTGAAACCACTTCTATTCTAGATGGGGGCCGGCCATGGAAAAGGATATTTTGAACCGGATAGCGGTCAAACAGGGCGATATCACCAAGCTCGATGTCGATGCGATTGTCAATGCAGCCAATACTTCTTTGCTGGGTGGCGGCGGTGTCGATGGGGCCATTCATCGGGCTGCAGGACCCGAACTCTTGAAAGAATGCCGAAGCATCGGTGGATGTCCGACGGGTGAAGCGAGAATCACCGGGGGATACAATCTTGCTGCCCGATACGTCATCCACACCGTGGGTCCGGTCTACAATGCCAAGGCCAAAGATAAGCCCCGGGAACTTCTGACCCGGTGCTATCAAAATAGCTTGAAACTGGCGGTTGCACACAATGTCAAATCAATCGCTTTTCCCGCAATCAGCTGCGGTGTTTACGGCTATCCGATCGCAGATGCCTGCAAAGTCGCTGTGGATACTGCCTGTAATTTTTTGAAAAATAACAAACTTTTAGAAAAAGTTATCTTTGTCCTGTTTTCGTCTCAAGATAAAAAAGTCTACGATAATTACCTCATCAGCGTTTAACTGGGGCGAAATCCATTAAAAATGAAGCAAATTTCAGGATTGACAATATTTGTTACGATTATTAGAATACTTGGATTAAATGACGAGATAATCCAGGTCTGCTAAGCGGAATTGTGTGCAATAGCTAAAAGGAGGAAACAATGGTTGAGGTAACACCATCGGCATCTGAACAGATAGCTGAATATTTCAAGGGCAAAGAGATTTCACCCATCAGGATCTTTTTAAATGAAGTGGGCTGAGGGGGGCCGTCTCTTGCAATGGCCCTGGATGAGCCAAAAGACACAGATCACACTTACAACATCGACGGATTCACATTCATTGCCGACAAAGGTTTTATGGAAAGAGCCAAACCGGTTAAAATCGATTTTATCGAATACGGTTTTCGGCTTACCAGCAGCCTGGTTTTCGATGAGAGCTGTTCCAGCTGCAGCACAACCGGTGATTGCTGCGGCTAACATGGGTTTTTTAAAATAGGGGGGCACGGCTGGCGTGCTGCCCCTTTTTTTTGACCAAGCGACAGGATGATGATTTTACGTGCGATCCGCCTGCAATCCGTGCCGTAATGAATACCCCGGGGTACCAGGATATTATTCGCTACCATGAGGTGACGAAACATCATTATCATCGTTATGCCAAATCGCCGGGTTACATGGATTGGCAAAACCAACCCAACCCTTATCGGTTTTATACAGGTAAAAATATCATCTATTTACCTCTTTTAGACAAAGACCCCGCAACAGCTTACCCGGATTTGTACTGCAGACAAAACAATCCGCCCCGGCAATTCATTTTAGAAAATATCGCCGGCTTCCTGGAATTGTCATTAGGGTTGTCGGCCTGGAAATCCGTTGCCGGCAGCAAGTGGTCGCTGCGGATAAACCCTTCCAGCGGCAACCTTCACCCCACCGAAGCCCACCTGGTCCTCCCGGCGATAAACTCAATGAAAGCGGGGGTTTATCATTACAATCCCTTTATCCATGCCCTGGAATCCAGAATCAGAATTCCGGGTCAACTCTGGGCAAATATCGTGGACCACTTTGAAACAGAGGGCTTTTTGATCGGCCTCAGCAGTATCTTCTGGCGAGAATCATGGAAATATGGAGAACGCGCCTTCCGATACTGCAATCATGATGTGGGTCACGCGCTGGCTGCGCTGTGTGTCTCGGCTAATCTCTGGGGCTGGAAACTGAGCTATCTGAATGCCCTCTCAGATGATGATGTCTCAACGGTGCTCGGTTTCGACAGGACCGGGTGGAAGCACCTGGAGGGAGAAGAGCCCGACCTGTTGTGTTTTGTCCACGGTTATCAAAATCAAGATGTTCGCCAAGGCCTGCCGGAGGAGATCATCGCGGCATTTTCGGAGCTGGAGGTGGCGGGAGAGCCGAATGTTTTGAGCAAAGAAAATACGGAATGGGCAATCATCTATCAAACCGCGGCGTTGACTCGAAAGCCGGCCACCGCTGAAATGACCTTTGATGCGGGGACCCAACCCTTCGTCGAAACCCCCGGATCTGAGCTTTCCGCAAGCGCCATTATCCGACAAAGAAGAAGTGCCACTGATTTCAACCCAAACGGATCGATACCCCAAGGGCATTTTCTGGCCATGTTGGACAAAACCATTGCCCGTGATGATTGTGCCCCCTTTGATATCCGGTTCATAAAGCCATCGGTGAACCTGCTGTTATTTGTACACCGGGTGGACTCCCTTGACAGGGGCCTGTACTTCTTCATGCGCAATCAAGCGGATTTGGATGAACTCAGACACATCTCTGATCCCGATTTTTTATGGCAGCCGATACAAGCGGATATTCCCCTGTATCTGCTCAAAGCGGGAGATTTCAGACATGAAGCCATGGCGGTCAGCTGTCACCAAGAAATTGCCGGTTCCTCGGCTTTTTCGGTCGGCATGATTACAAAATTTCGCGAAATTATAAAAAGAGAGCCTTATCGCTACCGACATCTTTTTTGGGAGACCGGTATGATCGGCCAGGTTCTGTACCTGGAGGCCGAGGCGCATGGTGTCAGAGGCACCGGTATCGGCTGTTTTTTCGATGATGCCGTCCATGATATCCTGGGGTTCAGAGATAACACCTGGCAAAGCCTTTACCACTTCACTGTCGGAGACCCCGTTGAAGACCCTCGCTTGACTACCCACGCTGCCTATCATCATTTGCAGAGACATGGATAACAAAAAAATAACATCTGTTCGGCAGCAACTTCTGAAATGGTACCGAAGCAACCATCGAAAATTACCCTGGCGCCAAACAAAAAACCCGTATTTCATTTGGGTTTCGGAAGTCATGCTGCAGCAAACGCAAGTGAACACCGTTTTGCCCTATTACGAAAAATTTTTAAATCGCTTCCCAGACCTAAACCGTTTGGCAACCGCCCGCTTGCAAACGGTGCTCAAATCCTGGGAAGGTCTGGGGTATTATGCCCGGGCGCGCAATCTTCACCGGGCCGCCAAAATAATCGTCAAAGAGCATAACGGCGCAATACCCGACAAATGGGAAGTTATCAGAAAGTTGCCGGGGGTGGGAGATTATATTGCCGCCGCGGTTTTGAGCATTGCGTTTAATCAGCCCTTTCCCGTGGTCGACGGCAACGTGAAACGCGTACTGGCGCGATTGCAACGCATGACCGCGCCGGTCAATAAATTCGCCTCGTACGAAACATACCGGGATGCTGCCGGCAAATTGCTGGACATCAAAAATCCGGCAACGTTCAATCAAGCCATCATGGAGCTGGGAGCCATGGTGTGTATCCCCCGTAACCCTGATTGTAGCCGTTGTCCGCTCAATAGAAACTGCCAGGCCTACCAGGCTGGCCGGGTGGCAGAATATCCCATAAGACTTAAGGCAGCCCCCCTTCCGCTGCATCGTATTGCGATAGGCGTGGTGACCAAAAACAATCATATCTTGATTACCCGGCGCAAACCCGAAGGATTGCTGGGCGGCTTGTGGGAGTTTCCCGGGGGGAAGATCGGTAAAGACGAAAATCCCCAGGCGGCCTGCATTAGAGAGATCCAAGAAGAAGTAAACCTTACCGTAAAAATTGATTCATATATTACCCAAGTAAAACATGCTTACACCCATTTTAAAGTATTAGTGGATGTTTTTTGCTGCCGGTTTGTCTCAGGAAAAGTCAAATTAAACGGTCCGGCAGCCTATCGCTGGATAAGATTGGAGCAAATCGATAAGTTTCCTTTTCCAAAAGCCAACCACAAATTTATCCCATTGCTGAAAGGGTGTATCGCAACTCGTGAATAAAAAAATTGACCCCGCCGCAGGAAGCGGGGTTTGCAGGGAAGCG
>JASFTQ010000084.1:0-14768 GCA_050053515.1 Desulfobacterales bacterium
CCATCCCCACATTCCGCCATTTTGCTGATCACACCGCCCCCGGGGTATCCCAGCCCGAGCATCTTGGCGACCTTATCAAAAGCTTCGCCGGCCGCATCATCCCGCGTATGTCCCATTATTCCGGAGCTTGTATGGGACGTCACATGGTAGATGCACGTATGTCCGCCGGATGCCAGCAAAGCGACGAAGGGAAATGGGGGGGGGTCGGATTCCAGAAATACGGAATTAATATGGCCCTCCAGATGGCTCACACCGACCCAGGGAATATCCAGAGTGAGCGCAAAGGCCTTGGCAAATGAAAAGCCGACCAGCAAGGCACCCACCAACCCGGGGCCTTGCGTTACCGCAATTCCATCAATTTCTGCGACGGCAACTCCGGAAGACCGAATAGCCGCCTGCACCACCGGCGTAATCGCTTCGATGTGTTTGCGCGAGGCCAGCTCAGGAACCACGCCGCCATAAGGGTGATGAACTGATATTTGCGAGGAAACCTCCGAGGACAGAATTTGGCTGCCGCCCACCACCACGGCGGCGGCGGTTTCATCACAGGAGGTCTCGATTCCTAGTATTTTCATTACCGGTCAAATCCACAACACCCGATTTGATGGGGCCCGGCATTCAACGATTTCTCCGATAAGATACGCTTTTTCATTCATTGCTGCCAGCCGTTCCAACATGTCCTGGCTGGCCGAACCGGGTACCACGGCGATCATGCCGATGCCGTTGTTGAAAGTTCGTAGCATCTCTGCTTCCTCTATGTTGCCGGCTGCTTGCAGAAAGTGAAAAACGGGGGGGATGTCCCAGCTTTCCCGGGTAATTTCCACTTCGCAGGCTCTGGGTATGATTCGCAGAATATTATCTTCGATGCCGCCCCCGGTGATATGGGCCAACCCGTGGATCGGCAAATCCTTTATGAGGTGTTGAACTATTGCGGAATAAATCTTTGTGGGTTTGAGGAGTTCTTCACCAAGGGTATGTCCGAGTTCGGGGATATGCTGGTCACATTTGAGTTTTAAAATATCAAAGCAAATTTTGCGTACGAGGGAATATCCATTACTGTGGAGCCCGTGGGAAGCCATACCGATGAGTTTGTGTCCCACCCTGATCTCAGAGCCATCGAGTATTTTTGCATTATCAACCATACCCACCGCAAATCCGGCCAGATCGTATTCGCCTTCCCGGTAAAACCCGGGCATCTCTGCAGTTTCACCGCCGATAAGGGCGCATTTGGCTTGTTCGCAGCCTGTACCGATTCCTGTAATTATTTCTGTGGCAACCTCCGTGTTCAATTTGCCCATCGAAAGATAATCCAGGAAAAAAAGGGGTTTGGCTCCCTGGACGGCGATGTCGTTGACACACATGGCCACCAGATCAATCCCCACGGTGTCATGTTTGTTCAGCATAAAAGCGATTTTTAACTTGGTGCCGACACCATCGGTTGAACTTACCAGAACGGGGTTGTCGTAGTTGGCAATGTTTAAAGAAAATAGTCCTCCAAAACCACCAATTTCACTCATCACACCGGATTTGTGGGTCCGTTTGGCAATGGCTTTGATGGTGTTTACAAAGGTGTTGGCTTTCTCAATGTCAACACCGGCATCCAAATAGGTCAGGTGTTTGGCCATTATTTTCTCCTGATGGGCGTCAGCCAAAAGAAGAGCCTCGGGTTGCCCTTCTGATGATAAGTTTCATCACGTTCGGTTCTGCTTCCCGGATCACGAATCTTATTATTCGAAAAAAGTAGTTAGAAACGGTATAAATGTCAAAACAATTTTTTTGACAACATGAATAATATATTATAAATATGCAAGTTTAAATAATATTATTCCATTTTCCCCCCGATGAACATGAAATTCGGGGCTGCCCCACAAACCGTTTTTAACATCAAACAATTTATCACATAACAATGAAAGGCGATGGCAATGATGCAATTTGCCAGGCTCGAACGACTGCCCCCGTATGTGTTTGCAACTGTCAACGAAATCAAAACGGCGGCCAGACGCGCAGGCGAGGATATTATTGACCTCGGAATGGGTAACCCCGACTTGGCAACTCCGCGGCACATTGTGGAAAAGCTGATCGAGGCTTCCCAGAAACCCCATAACCACCGGTATTCGGCATCCATGGGCATCACCAAGCTCAGGGAGGCGATTGCAAACTGGTACAGACGCCGTTTCGATGTCGCTATAGATCCCGCTGGGGAAGCCATTGTCACCATTGGGGTCAAAGAGGGCATATCTCATCTGATACTGGTAACGATCCGTCCGGGGGATGTCGTATTTACCCCCAACCCGACCTACCCCATCCATCCCTATTCGGCCATTATTTCCGGTGGAGATGTTCGTGGAATACCGGTGGGTCCGGATCAAATATTCTTTGAAAACCTTATGAGTGCCACGCGACAAACCTGGCCCAGACCCAAAGTTTTGATCTTAAGCTATCCCCACAATCCAACCACCGAAACTGTTGATCTTGACTTTTTTCAAAACCTGGTGGATTACGCCAAAGAAAACAATATCATGATTATCCATGACTTTGCCTATGCCGATATTACCTTCGACGGCTACACAGCACCCAGCTTTCTGCAGGCCAAGGGCGCCAAGCAGGTGGGGGTTGAATTTTTTTCACTTTCAAAAAGCTACAGCATGCCCGGCTGGCGAGTTGGATTTTGTGTCGGCAATAAAGAAATCATCCACGCCTTGCGCCGCATAAAAAGCTATCTCGATTACGGCATTTTCCAGCCGATTCAGATTGCTTCCATTATTGCATTAGAGGGGTCTCAGGACTGTGTCGAAGAAGTACGGTTAACCTACCAAGAACGGAGAGATACCCTTATCGAAGGGCTCAATCGGGTGGGCTGGCATATCAACAGTCCCAAGGGAACCATGTTCGTATGGGGAAAGATACCCGATCAATTTATTGAGATGGGATCGGTAGAGTTCTCAAAATTTTTGATAAAAAAAGCCAGGGTTGCGGTTTCTCCGGGTCTGGGGTTCGGCGAATACGGGGACGACTATGTCCGGTTTGCCCTGATAGAAAACAAGATGCGGATTAATCAAGCTGTCAGAGGAATTCGCGATATCATGCCGTAGCAAGGAAAAAAGTTCATGAACAAAATAAACATCGGCTTGTTGGGTTGCGGCACTGTTGGAACCGGTGTGGCCAGGATTTTAATCAACAACAAAAAGCTTATCAAATCGCGCTTGGGTGTGGATCTGATTTTAAAATGGGTTGCCGATCTGGACATCAAAACCGACAGGGGGGTACGCTTCCAGGAAGGGGTTCTGACAACCGATGCGTTCAGGGTTGTTGAAGACCCCGATATCGACATTGTGGTTGAAATGATCGGTGGACAAGACATTGCCAAGGACCTCATTTTAAAAGCAATCGATAACGGTAAACATATTGTGACGGCCAACAAGGCCCTGCTTGCCAACCAGGGCAACTCGATACTGAAAGCAGCAGCAGACAATAACGTGGATCTGGCCTTTGAAGCCAGTGCCGGGGGGTGCATGCCGATTATTAAATCGCTGCGGGAATCTCTGGTGGGAAATCATATAACGGCCATGACGGGCATATTAAACGGCACGTGTAATTTCATCCTTTCCAAGATTACCGATGACGGCAGTACGTTTGAAGTTGCGCTGTCCGAAGCGCAGAACAAGGGCTACGCTGAAGAGGATTCGACACTGGACGTGGAAGGATACGATACAGCGCATAAACTCGCCATTTTGAACGCCCTGGCGTTCGGCATGGAAATCAATTTGAATGATATCTATATTGAAGGCATCTCAAAGGTTGCGCCCATGGACATATTGTTTGCCGAGCAATTCGGTTACCGCATAAAGCTGCTGGCAATCAGCAAAGACAGGGGAGACTCGGTGGAGGCCCGGGTGCATCCCACCATGATCCCCTTTGACAACCTGCTCTCCAGCGTGAACGGTACCGTCAATGCCATCACGGTCAACGGAGATGCCGTTGGCAATATTCTTCTTTACGGTCGCGGGGCAGGTATGATGCCGACCGCCAGCGCCGTCGTCAGTGATTTGGCAGATCTTGCCCGGAACCTAATCTCGGGTTCATCGGGCAGGGTGCCGCTGCTTTCTTATCAGACCGAAAAAATCCGCAAAGTGCCGGTGATGTCCATCGAGGAAATATTTATCCATTATTACATACGCTTCTCGGCTTTGGATCGACCGGGGGTTTTATCTAAAATATCAGGCATCCTGGGAAATTATGACATCAGTATCAAGTCGGCTTACCAGAAAGGCAGAAAAACCAATGGTTCGGTGCCTCTGGTGATGCTGACCCATAGGGCTAAGGAAGCCGCGGTGACAGAAGCACTCAGAGAGATAACCGAGTTGGATGTCGTCAGCGATCGGCCTGTACTCATCCGGATTGAAAATGAAAACCATCGGGACTGAGACTTTCGAAGCGACGTATTATCAGCAACCCATGAGAGGCTTTATATGCACATTGTCTGCGCAGACCTGGAAGGGATATTCACACCCGAAATCTGGATCAATGTGGCCCTAAAAACAGGTATCGAAGAACTAAAACTGACGACGCGTGATATTTCGGATTATGATGTTTTAATGAAGAAGCGCCTGGCTATCCTAAAAAATAATGGACTCAAATTAAAAGACGTCACCGATGTTATAGCAAAGATGAACCCGCTGGAGGGAGCGGTGGCGTTTTTGGACTGGCTGCGATCGTGCACCCAAATCATCATGGTGTCTGATACCTATGAAGAGTTTGCCAAGCCGCTGATGGAAAAACTGGGTTGGCCGACACTGTTTTGTAACACCTTGACTGTCGGCGCAGATGGTTCCATTGCCACCTATAACCTGCGTCAGAAGGACGGCAAATGTAAGGTCGTCCTCTCCCTCAAAAACCTAAACTACACCGTCATTGCCATCGGTGACTCATACAATGATATAACCATGTTAAAAGCGGCGGATACAGCATTTCTCTTTCGACCGCCCGACAATGTGAAAGTGGAATTTCCTGAATTCCCGGTATCTTATGAATATTCGCAACTTAAAAGCCTGGTTGAAGCGGAGTTAAACCACGGCGCCAGGTAGTTCTCACCACTTAACAGCATGACAGAGGTCAGAACGAATATGCTCTCCCACCGGACAACCAGCCGGGTAATTTACGGTGACACAGACAAGATGGGGTTCGCCTATAATGCTAATTACCTGAGATGGTTTGAAATCGGTCGTACGGAACTGTTCAGATCGTTAGGAATCACCTATCGGGAAATAGAGTCAAAAGGGATTTTTCTTCCGGTTGCAGAGGTGTATTGCAGATTCATAACCCCTGTTGAATACGACGATCTGCTGGTAATAGAGACGTCAATCGATCTGAAGGTAAAGGGCGGCATGAAATTTGACTATCAACTGTATCATGAAAACGGCCAAGATGTCATCGCAACAGGATACACAAAACACCCCTGTGTAGATCGCGAGGGCCGGGTCGTGCGTCCGCCTCGGTTTTTGAGAGAATTTATCAAGCAAAAACACGATAGACGGCAAAGAGATCCAATCGATGAATAACAGAAGAACTCAGCAATGGATTTGTAAAAAGAGAATCGAAGACCACTCGCTGAGAGACGGTGTCGCAATTGGAGTGATAAAATGAATGTCGATGTTACCAAATTTGACGAATGCAAATTGATGGTCATCGGTGATCTCATGATCGACGAATATTTATGGGGTACCGTTGAACGAATTTCCCCGGAGGCACCGGTGCAGATTATATCGGTGACGCATGAAGATGCCAGCCTCGGCGGAGCAGGCAATGTCGTCAATAATCTGGTCGCCCTGGGGGCAAAAGTTACAGCAGCCGGTGTTATCGGCTCCGACGCGCACAGCGACCTCGTGCTGGAAAAATTAGAGGATCTGGGCGTCGACACCGGCGGCATTATACAGGATTCCACCCGACCGATGACCCGGAAAACCCGCGTCATTGGAGATCACCAGCACATTCTCAGGATCGATCGCGAAACCAAAAAAGAAATATCCAGTCGGGCCTTAACGGCCCTTGCCCAAAGAGCCGGGGAGATAATCCCGCAGGTCGATGTTGTGCTGGTATCGGATTACGGCAAGGGGGTGATCACCCGAGCCTTGCTCAAACAGTTGACTGCCGCGGCCAACGCCCATCGCAAAATCATCGTTGCCGACCCCAAGGACCTGGACTTCTCAAAATATTCCGGGGTAACTCTCTTGAAGCCCAACAAGAAAGAAGCCGGTCTTGCCCAGGGCCTCGAAATCATCGATGAAGCGACCCTTCTGGAGGCGGGCGGCGGTTTATTGGAAAAAACCGGTATTGAAAAAATTCTCATCACCCTGGGCAAAGACGGTATGGCGTTATTTGAAAACGATAAACCGCCTTTCAGAATCAAGGCTGAATCGCGTCAAGTCTATGATGTATCCGGCGCCGGTGATACGGTAATTGCCGTACTCGGCTTAGGGCTGGCCGCCGGACTGGCGTTAGAGAATGCGGTGACTCTTGCCAATGCGGCTGCCGGCCTGGTTGTAGGAAAGGTCGGAACAGCGACGATTACGCAAGAAGAGCTAACCGAGGCGCTGAACCCGCGTTTCGCCCCATCGATCCTCAAGCACGTCGGTTTGGGGCAAGTGGCGGGTCTAGCCAATAACCTCAAAAAACAGGGCAAAAAGATCGTCCTGACAAATGGTTGCTTTGACCTGCTCCATGCCGGTCACATTATGTTTTTCTCGGCCGCCAAACAGCTGGGCGACATCCTGCTGGTGGCCATCGACGACGATGAATCGGTGCGACGCCTAAAAGGCCCCGGAAGACCGGTCATCAGCGCCAAGGAGCGGGTCCAGATTATAAGCGCCCTGGATGTGGTTGATTATGTGGTGGTCTTCTCGACCGGTGACCTCAAGGATCTCATTGAAACATTGCGGCCGGATGTCCTGACAAAAGGCAGTAATTATAAAACCGGGGAAATATACGGCCATGAAATCGTTGAAAGCCTGGGGGGTCGGGTGGCCCTGATTCCGGTAAACGATGATATTTCCTCGACCCGCATAATAAACAATATCAGGGGCGGCCGGACCACATGAACTTTTGAAGCGCACCCTGCAGCAAGCTGCAGGGAATCTTCACCGAAAGGAATTTTATATCTATTTTCTGATTCGCTCGCTAACCCCGCCGCAAGCTGCGGGGTATGCACTCGCTATCGCGGTCCAGAGCCATGTCATTTATCCAACAGCACCCCCGGGGTGTCTTATTAAAAATCTATGTTCAACCTCGCTCGTCAAGGAATCAAATTAGCGGACGTTACGGGGATGCCCTTAAAATAAAACTCACCGCCCCGCCGGTTGACAGCAAGGCCAACAGCCTTTGTATTAAATTTTTGTCAAAGTGCCTGGGTGTGCCACAATCGGCGCTTGAAATCATTTCCGGGCATACCAGTCGATCCAAAAAATTGCTGTATCGAACGAAAACAGGCAATCTCCGGAAGGATCTGCACGATCTCAAAAATCGGATTGAATCCCTCACTGAAATGGATTGATGTTCGCCGCAATGCCCGCCCCCCTCCCCGCCCTCGTATCCAGGGAGCCGTCCTTGAGACCACAGGCGCTATCTTAAGGTTGCCCGGATAATTTTGCATCGACGGGGCACAATAACGGCGCCTCCCCAGGGCAGCAATCCTATTAAACACTTGACAGACGATATGGGGGTAATTATAGTCAAGGATTAAATGATGCGGGGTGGAGCAGTCTGGTAGCTCGTCGGGCTCATAACCCGAAGGTCGGTGGTTCAAATCCATCCCCCGCTACCAGAGGAATATCAGTGGATTACAGATAATTTGCAATCCTTTTTTCATTTTGGAAAAAAGCAATACCCTACCCAATACCCGACCGTGGGCACCCCTTTCGAATGCTTCCCCAGTTTAAGGCGGATCCGTTCTTGCGGCCGAGGATCGGATCACCCGAATAGCACTCAGCGACAGCCGTCGTAAAACGCAGTTTCTCAGGGCCTTGCCAAAAAATAATTTTATTGATTTTTCAATAGCAAAAGATTTACGATTTGGATTAGGCAGCTGCTCAAGGCAGCCGGAAATCTTGACATCGGGCATGGTGAATGGAAAGCATATTAGGCAGTGGTGTAAATACAATTCTTTGGTTTCAAAAATTCAGCCCATCATTAGATGTGCCATTCAGGATACTCACTTTCATGGGTGAGGAGGGGTTTTTCCTGATTTTTTTCCCGCTCATTTACTGGTGTCTGGATCGCCGTTTTGGCATAAAATTGATGATTTTATTTTTTCTGTCAACCTACTTAAATGCCATTGCCAAGATTATTGCCGGTCAACCGAGACCGTTCGAATACGACCCTCGCATAAAACAACTGATTGAGGCTGAGGGCGGCGGTCTCCCCAGCAATCACACCCAGAGTGCCGTTATCATATGGGGTTGTCTAGCCTCTGAATTTAGAAAGAAGTGGCTGTGGGGTTTTGCGATACTGCTCATGATACTCATACCCCTATCAAGGGTCTATCTTGGTGTCCATTTCCCAAGTGACATACTCGGAGGATATATATTGGGTGGGTTGCTTCTGATTCTCTATTTTTGGTTGGCACCAAGAATCGAACAAACCATCGTAAAAATGCATATCGTTTGGCAGCTTATTGTGATCATACTTCTTTCGATTATCTTAATGCTGATATACCCCGGCTGCGATAAGGTTTGCAATACACTGGTCGGGACACTTACCGGGCTTTGTTTTGGCTCTGTCCTGGAGCGGCACTACCTTGGTTTCAAGGTCAACGGCATATGGTGGAAAAGAGTTTTACGTTATCTCAGCGGGATGTTAGTTCTCCTTGGGCTTTGGATAGGCTTAAAGAAACTGCTGGCAGGATTTGACCCACAAGGGGTTTTTCGCTTTATGCGGTACGGATTTATGGGGCTCTGGGTTGGCTTTGGGGCCCCGTGGATGTTTACAAAGGTAAAGTTAAGCGAAATTTAAGATAGACTTGTTTACCCCCCCCCGGTCCCCTGACGTTCAAAAACACAGCAAACTGCGCGCTCTTAGAATTTGGGCATATTTTTCCTTTGCCCAAACTACATTGACGCGGTCCGTAAAATCCCTGCGGTCGTGATCATTTTTTTATAATTTCTCTGACCCTAAAACACTTGACAAGACACCCGGTATCCGGGTTAAAAATGAAAATATCCAGTTTCGAAATCCATCCGAAACCGGGGGTGGGGTATTTTCCGGCTGCAGACTATCCGGTATTTGTCATAACAGGGAAAGCAGCAATGGGTTTCTTAAAAGACAACGGCGGGGTGCGCTTGGGGGCCGATCGGCGTACAACGCCGTGCCCACTCGAAATACCCGAAAGAAGATCGGGCAATGATCGCCGATGCGGCAAAGATCGCCGAATGTCCCAAAAACCTCGTACCAGATGGGCCAGGGAACGTAGAATGGCCTTCAAAGTCCTGTCGACCGGTAAATTCCTTTATAATTCATAAAAATCATGACGTTCGACATCAATGGTGACGTCTTCGCCGATCAGCGCAATTTTAGGTTTCATGCATCACTGGCTATTTGATCCGCAAGGCAGGGTTCCAAATGTCGGGATCGCCGGTGCTGGCGGTGATAACCGGCCTTTTGGCCACCCCTAAAACCCGCCGGGTTTCTTCAGGCAGGGCGGAATTCATATAAGCCCGCATTGGCGCCCGAAACGATTAGGTAAAGCATTACATAGGAATCCTGAAGTTTTTTCCACAAAAAACGGTAAACATCTGCCAGGGCCGCAGATGTCGATTGAAATAACAGCCTGAGTTTTTTATATAATTTTTTTATCAGTTTTTGCACGGTTTTTGCATTCTACCGATTTAAGGAAAAAGCAGCCGACTTTTCCACAACATTTTCTACCTTTTCCTTCTTTTTAGGGTGGTTCACGCATGGACCACCCTTTTCGGTACGGGTTTCGGATGTGGGCAAGGAAGCCGATTGCCGCAAGGATTCGGGGGGTGCAAAAGTAGCCATCCTTCACCCTTCCTTGCTCCAATTTTTTGCCCCGATGCCTGCGATGGCCCCCCCTGCCCTCACCCACAACCGACCGCAGGCCCGTCAGTAAATCTGATGTAACAGATCCGGTGACCTGTCCGCCGGAACACTGTATGTTTCCAATATCTTATCCTGCGCGGCCTCGGCGCTCTTTCGCTCCAACACGACTTTAAAGCCCTGTCGGCTTTCAAATACCACAAAGTTAGAATCGTTATCCTTTTCGACGATCCGGATCAGGTCCCGCAGATGGTTAATTTTACGACCGTTGACCCTGGCAATAATCAAATCGCTCACATCGTGATATCCGCTGTTGATTTCATCCGGAAGGACTTTTGATAAAACCACGACCTCCTCACCCACAATGGTCGGCAGTCCCTGTTGATAAGCGGCCACAAGATGTCTGGGGGCATTTCTGTACCAGTCGTTGCCCCAGGCCATTAGATAGTTCTGGCTCAATGAAATAAAAAGCAAGCCACCATAAATATAGTAAGTTGGTCGGATGTCATAACGCGCCCTTGGCACTAGGTCGCTGAATCCTACCGGTTTGTTCAACACGATCCACACCCTTTTCTCCCGACCGTCACGCAGCAAATCCAGACTCAGTGTTTCACCGATCTGATGGATCTGGACGTAGTAATCGGCGCTGGTGCGCTCTTTGGGCCGGAACTCGACCGTACCGTCGTCTGCAACATCATGGCCGTCAATTGCAAGAATTACATCGCCGCGACGAACCTTGCCATCGGCGGCGGATCCCGGCAGCACCCGAACCACCAGTATGCCGGTTTGTCCCTTGGTTAATCCATGCATTTTTCTCATGCTTTCATTTTCCATGGTTTGGGCGACAATACCGTCTTCCGGAAACCCGTCGTATTGGCGGTCCTCGAGGTCTTTTAAGAAGTGTTTGACGACCGGCATCGGCACCATGTAGCCGATATTTTCAGATTTCTCCAAAAACTGCATGACTACCCCGCTGATCCGATCGCCTGTCAGGACCGGCCCGCCGCTGTTCCCCGGATTTATGGCTGCATCGATTTGAACCGCCAGAAAAGTTCTAAAACTGTGAGTGTAGCTGTCATGCTCGATGCGGGAAACCACACCTTTGGTAATGCTGAGGGTATCGCCGCCTTCCGGAAATCCGTATACATAGACTTCCTGCTGCACTTCGGGAAGCTCACCGAGTGCCAGCGGTGTTACCCCTTCAAAAAAGTCCGGATCATCAACGGTCAACAGCGCCAAGTCGACGGCGTGGGAAACCGCTATTATCCTGGCCTTGTGCTTTTGGGGATGGCCGTAGCGAAGAACCTGCACGAAAGTCTGGTCACTGACGACATGGGCGTTGGTTAAGATACGATGGCCTTCGATCACACATCCGGATCCGCTTGAAAATGTTGAACGATTCATTGACCAGGGATCATAGTAATACGGTTCTTGTTGGTACGCATAGATTTTGATCATGGCATCACGAACATCTGGTCGGGCCACTGCGGTTTCGACAAAAGCACCAAAGAACAGGGAAACCCAACCAACGGCGCCCCCAACAAATAAGAGGCGCAAACAATAGTTTAAGTATGATATTACTATATGAGTCTGCATTTTGAAAATGGCGCACCTCATGGTTTCTCCTATCAATGAACCCTCAGCGATTTTACCACTTTCCGGTAGTCCGTGTAATTGCGGTTAAGCTTGTCGGGGGGTGAAATGAGATAAAAAACGATACAGCATGTCTCTGTATCCTGGCAGCGATAGATAAAGCCTTCTCTAATCGCTCGGATCTCGTAGGCATCTATTTTCTCCTCAAAAAACGGCAGCGGATAGGAATGACCGCTGAGAGCATGGACCCCAGAGAAATAGTCCTTTATTTGCCGGCGTTGCGTAAGCACCGATTTTCGTTTGGAAAGCGCTTTCAGCTGCTGCTTTCTGAGTGCATCCCTTTTGGCCATGACATCTGTCCATGGGATTTGAAGTTTGCTGCAGGAAGCCAGAATACGGCCCTTGGACATGATTCCGAATTCCGGAAACATGCTGGTGAACAAAACTTTCAGGTTGGCAGACTCCGAGGGCGGTATTTCCCGAATAATCCAAGGCGAAATGGTCTCAGAGTTGACCCAGCCCTCCGGCAAGTTGATGGAAAATCCAAATTCAGGGTTGCTGTAAATGCCATTCTCGAATGTCGGTTCAGGAGCCGTTGCACAACCCATCACAAAAATAAATGCTAAAATAACCGGGTACTTATTTTTCATTTTACCTCCACCTTCTTTTAATCCTGAAAACCCGAGCCCGAATTTTTACTCAAAAGAATAGCACATCCTGGGGAAGCGCACCCGCCAAGATTTCCATATACAATCGAAGTTCGATAGTTTATAATATTTATGATACCGGCTTGAAACATTTTATGCGCATTCAATCATCACTTTTACAATGAATGAGGAACACAGAGATAATACGCGATTTGATCATGAGGCCGCAATCCTTATTGATAATTATCCGCGGGGCTCATATTACCATGCCAAAATGTTCAATTACAGTGAAAACGGCATGTATTTCGAATCCAATATTCCTTTTAAACAGGGTGCCACCATCATATTCGGTATTGAAAACTCGCCTTTCGAAAATTGCCCCGGCGTTTACAGGGCCACGGTCAAATGGTGTAAGAAGCTACCCGATAAATCTTCCATCTATTATTATGGCATAGGCGTGGAATTTTTCAAACCCAACCGCTTATCCTTTAAAAACAGCCATAAATTATTTACCAAAAAACGGTCCCCGTCGAATTCCCGTCTCCACTCCCAAAGTGCCACACACGGTTCAGGAATTATCAAAGCTGCGCCCAGTGCCGGCAGCGGTCAGCACATAAGAAGCAAGGGGCAATATTCCAGAAAACACCCAAGAAAACCTGTATCCAAAAATATACACTTTGGCGCACATAAACAGTTCTTTGAAGGATTGGTAAAAGATATCAGCCGCGGCGGGCTCTTTATCAAATCGAGTGATAAATTTCCCGTCGGACAGGAACTTACCCTGGCGATACCGTCTGCGAGCAAAATGAAAAGTTTCAAACTCAAGGGCGAGGTCGTAAGAATAGACCAGGAGGGTTTCGGCGTAAAATTCACAAGCATTCTAAAGCGTTAAAACCTCTTTACATCCCCCTGAGGCCTCTCGTAGATATCCCGCGGACAAAATCGTCCAACAGCCCTCTTGGCAAATGAATACAGTCCTGCTATTATGACCCGGCCCCGATGAGGTTGGGCTGAAAGTATCAAGATTATCGATTTCGGGCATCTTTTTGTTGAATGAAACCTCGGAGAAAGCCACATGTGCGCTAAGTTGTATTGCCGCGACAAAATGATGGGGTTGGTTTTGTTTATCACCGCTGTTTTCTTCCAGTTAACCATCACGGCTGGATTTGCGGCGGACAACCGGCAGCCGAAAAAAAAAGAGGCCGGGGAAGATAAAATCCAGATTACAGCTGATCAGCTGATCAGCAGTGGCCGGGACAATTACGCCGAATTCACTGGAAATGTTGAGTTGACCCAGGGGACGTTTGTGCTGAAATCCGACCGGCTGAGAGTTTATTATAAAAGCGCCGATGGCTTTTCGAAAAATTCCGCATTCGGCGAGCAATCGATAGAAAAACTGATTGCATACGGCAATGTCACCATCAGATCTGATGATCGCACGGCTGTAACCGAGCAGGCGGAATATTCCATGTCGGATGGGATCGTCGTTTTAACCGGGGAAAATTCGAAGGTCATCAGCGGAAAAAATATCATAACGGGGTCCAAGATAACCCTTTATAGAGTGGAGGGCCGGGTTAAGGTTGAGAGTGGGCCCGGCCGGCGGGTAAAAGCCACTTTTTATCAGGAAAAAAAAGAGTGAAGCTCCCATCACCGCAATTCTTTACCCGAAGCGGATCAAAGCGCTGAACGACTTTTTAACTTATTTGTGGAACATGGCACGATAACCCATCATCCACCCGAAGTTTGGGGGAATGCGGTATTGGCATACAAATACTCCATTTTCTCTTTGTGCTTCAACTCTTCGTTTGCGATTTTCAGCAATATTTCATGGGTGTCACCGTGAGAGTGCAATTGCGCCAGCTCCGAGTAAAAGTTATAAGATCTGAGTTCTCGGTGGGCCGCAATTAAAAACAGGTCCTCAATTCTCATTGACGCTTTGACATCCGGTTCTTTTTGGTGCTCGGCTAATTTGTAGAGGACGACATCGCTCATTCGCAGGGTCTCTTGGCCCGTGTCACCTTCACGGTAACTTACCAGAAACTCTTTATGTTTCCGCTCTTCAGCGGCAATCCATTCCAGCGTCTCCTTCACACTGGCGTCATCCACCTTATCATTTAAATCCATGTAAAACGCATACGCGTCCTCCTCGCGTTTTATGGCAGTGTCGATTAAATCGGCAAGTCCTCGGCCCGGCATATGCAACCTCCTATTGATTGTCCTCGATATTTTTGACCCTGGGATGCGGCTTTACACAAACATAATGAGTAAAAAATCATCCGTCAAGCCTCTCCAAAAGCGTAAAGCGGATGCTTATGGGCACCCGCTTTACTGTTGGTGCAGCGAGGCTGAAAAGGATGCTGAATCCCGTAGCCGAGTTAAAACTCGCCGATCGGAAGAAAAAACGCCGGGGCCACCTTCGGCGGAAAAAATCCGCCATCCTTGCAACATCGCGTGAGGCTCACCACCCCAAAGGGCGGGGGT
>JASFTQ010000085.1:0-14588 GCA_050053515.1 Desulfobacterales bacterium
GTGAGAGAAATCCTTACCTGAGCATAACGCTTGGTCAAGGTGATTACATATTAAGAGTTGGCTGTGCCAATCTCAGCGAAACCGATGCCTGGGCAGAAAATAATACGGACGGCTGGTACTACACCAATTTTGATGGCAATCCTTACCCCTATTACCAGCGTGGAGCTTCTGAAAAGAGATATTATATGATTATTTTTAGCTTCATACCGAATTAGGATTATCGGTTGGGAAATTAACATATCAAATATTACTTACGCTAAATCATATCCTCTAGTAAGGCTTAAATTGCGAATATTATTGATTCTTGCTGTTTTGGTGATTTTATTAAGCGGATGTGCCGCCACAGATTCCGCTTTGCCGGTCAACACCCTCAGGCAGATCCCCCGCGAAGAGCGGGTTCCCTTGATGGTCTTAAACTTCAAGAACTCTTCCCTGAAAAATTCAGCCAATGAATATCAACCCTGGGAGTTCGGCATCCCTTCCATGATCATGACCGATCTGGAATCCATAGGGCTTTTCAACATTTTGAGCTGGGAGAGACTGAAGGATATTTCGGCACAGCTCAAGTTTCAGTACCAGGGCATGGTTGACGAAGATCAGGCAGTGGAGGTCGGCAGACTTGCGGCGGCCCGCTTTCTGCTGACGGGCAATTTTATGATCATCAGGCAGACCCTGCGAATTGAGGTCAAAGTATTTTCGGTGGAATCCGGCATTCAAATCGGCGCTTCGGCGGTAACGGGCAAGATCGACCAATTCTTCGAGCTGGAGAAAAAACTGGTTATTGGGATGACGGCATATCTTGGCACTGTTCTCACGGTCGATGAGAAAAGTCGGCTTTTACAGAATGTCGAGACCACGTCAATCGATGCGTCCCTTAACAACTATGCCGGAGAAGTGGCGTTGCGCAAAGCGGATCAACTCAAGGTCCAAGGCCGTAAAGACCTTGCTAAAGAACTGATTCAGCAGGCCCAGGCCAAATTCGAAAAAGCCCTTGAACACGATCCGAACTATCAACGGGCAAAAAAGAACCTCGCCGGTCTGGCGATGGCTGTTCCGATGACCCTGTAATTCAGGCAAGGGTAATGTTGATGTTCAAAAAAATCGATTGGGGAAGAAAATGACAGCGAATTCAATGATGCACAAGAAGAGATTTGTTGCGGTTGTTGCGCTGATCTCCGCATGCTTGCTGTGGCCGACAGCCGCTGAGGCCGGCACTTATTTTCTCGGAGTGAAAGGTTGGTACACGACGTGGGATTCCGGGATATTGGATTGGCTTGAGGAAGATATTGCCACAACCTTTGCGGATAACAGGCTGGATTTTGAAGCCGACAGAGACCCCGGTGACGGCCACCTGGTTGGTCCGCTGCTGGGATATCAGACCGATGATGGAAAATGGTCCTATAGCCTGGCTGTGATGGTCTTCAGCGATTTTGAACAGGACTGGGGAGGAAATGCGGGGGCCATGATGCTGACCGGTGACGCCGCGCTGGACCGGCATGATATCGATTTTGCGGTCAACTACACCTTGTCAAAGTACCTCAAAGTATACGGCGGCTATAAATATCAGGATTCGGAGCTGGATTTTACCCTATCTTTTGATACCATAATGGGGAGACAGACCGATGTATTCAAGGTGGATTTCGAGGCCCACATCCCGACTGTTGGCCTCGGTGCCGTTTATCCCTTGCATGAAACGGTCGTCATCGGCGGACAGGCAGGATTGCTGTATGCCATCATGGACATGAAAATCAAAAATCCGGATGGGGATACGGATAACATTTGGCCGCACCCGGGCTTGGGGTTTAATACCGAGGCCAACATTACTTATATGCCGTGGAAGCATCTGCTCCTTCAACTGGGGTATCGCTACCAGGTGTTCACCGTCGAAGCCAGGGGTCCCGGCAGAGAAGACATCGTAAAATCTTATGATATCACCTACGGCCCGACTTTTTCACTGGTGTTCACATTTTAACTGCAACACCCGCACACGGCCGCCCGAAACTGATTCACCCTTAGCGCCCCGTGGCCGTGTTCGGCGCTTTGTCCGTCTTGCGGCTTAAATTTCGGACAATATATCGCAAATGCTCACATCGTGTGCCGCAGCAGCCCCCCAGAATTTTCACACCAAATTTTTTATTCAGCGCAATCATCCGGTCTCCCCAATCTGAAATTTCATCTGCCTGCCGGCCGGCAGCTCCATCCAATTCTGCGTGATCAAGAGACGAGGCGTTGGCCTGAAACCCGATGAGACGGGCTAAAACCGGAGCGGGTTGTTGATGGGCATTGAGAAACGATGGGTAGGCACAATTGATCATGTAACCCAGCGGTGGTCGGCGGCAAGCCGCCTCAATCTCATTGAAGGCCTGTTCAAGGCTATTACCGTCAAGAATGCTGCCATCTTTATTGATGACAAAACTGATGATATAAGGGGCGTTGGTTTCGGCCATCGCCACGGCAATGCCGGTGGCTTCGGATACCGCCGGCATTGTTGCCGCAAAGAGAAAATCCACACCGGCATTTGCCAGTTGCTCAACCTGCCAGATGTGAAATTTTACGGCGTCTTCTTTTGAAAGTGCTTCAGCGGGCTTGTAGCAGTCATTCTTGCACCCCAGCTGACCCCCGATAAAGATATTGACCGCCCAGCTTGCCCACATTTTTTTGATCTGTTTCAGGAATGTTACGGCATCGGCATTGACAGCAGCTGTCACCTTGGCCTGTGCAAGGCGTTCACGGTTGGCGCGCCAGGTCGGTGTGCAGATAATGACCGGCACATCGGCCTGCCGGGCAACCGCGATGAATCCCCGGTAAAGATTAATCAATGCGCTTTTGCCGGCTTCATCATAAATCAGGAGGGCGTTTTCAAGCCGGGGATGCAAAGCGACATCGCACGATCGTCCCAGTGCTTCGATGACTGCGGCCTCCGTTAACACGATATCTGTATTTTCAAGTTTGCGTTGAATATCCATTTTTATGACAGCCATCATTCTTTTCTTTTTTACATAGTTCGATCTCCTGCTTGATCCGCTTTCGGGAACGTTTATGGCAGACAACGGTAAAAGAAGGTCTGGCTTTATCGCATCTTTGCCCGGCTATTCCTCTGAGAGCGGCGGCATATGTTTTTCCGCTTGGGGGGCAATCGGTAAACCGGAATCGCGTTCTTTTACCGCCTCCATGAAACCGACTTGTTCGGCCCGTTGTTTCCACCACACACCTTCGGGCGTATGCCGCGTGATGCCGTCAAAAAGGGTTGCCACCTGCTGGGTGGAGGCAAGCCCCATATTTTCAATGGCGCCGTTAATCATGAGTTTGTGCATCATCAGCTGATTCTTGGGAACCGCGGCGATGCGCTCAGCGAGTTCTTTCACGGTTTGATTCAAATCCGATTCCGCTACGGCCTCGAGCGCCAGACCGTAAGACTTGGCCGTCTTGCCGTCGATAAGATCTCCCGTAAACAACATGCGTTTGGCAAGCTGAGCGCCGATGCGAAAGACCCACATGCCCACCGATGGACAGCCGAATACACGTGCCGGGGGATAGCCGATTTTAGCATTCTCGGCCATCACGATAAGATCGCAGCAGGTGGCGATGTCACTGCCGCCGGCGACAGCATAACCATGGATTTTTGCGATGGTCGGCTTATAGGATCGCCAAAGCGACATGAATCTCTGGGTATTGGCGTGCATGAATTTGAAATCCAGCATCGGATCCCAGGGCATATCTTGATGACCCGGATTTGCGCCCTTTTTTTCGGCATAAAGTTTGAGATCATATCCGGCACAAAAGGCCCGACCCGCACCCTCGACGACAATGACATGTATTTGCGGATCGTCATTAGCAACCTTAACAGCATGCTCTATTTCTTGCGGCATTCTAAAATTGATCGCGTTCAACTTCTCCGGCCGGTTGAGTCGGATGGTGGCGATGCGTTTGCTTCTTCGGTATTCGATGTCCTTGTAAGCCATGATGTCTCCCCCCTTGGTTTTGAAAGCGGTTCTATTCGAATCTTCGAAGTACCGGCCGACCATAACGATAAAACGGAAACTCGGATAGATATTTTTCGTAACCTGTTTTTGTAAACCAACCGTCCATCCCATATCCCGGCTTGGCCTTTTCGATGTGAAACTCCTGGGCGGGTATAAATCCATATCCTATCAAGTAGACACGTTTCCCGTTTTTATTTTCGGCAGCATTTACAATCATGGAAACATGACCGATCCCACCGTCCTTGTTTTGCACAAACATATCGCCCGGTTTGAGTTTCTCCGCATTGATTCGGCTGGCACCCATTTTAATAGAATATGAGTTTGAATATGCCATATGCCATTTTAGAAATTTTTTGTAGGGCTGATTGCTGTTTTTGTAATATATTTTATTTCCGCTGTAATCGTACAAAAATAGATTTTGCAAATTATGTTGACGTTTATGAAAGTCCGCCCAAAATCTCATGCAATAGTCGGCACATTGCTCCAGATCAGATTTAAAGAGCAAGGGGCTGTCAACCACAGCAAACACATTATACAGTAAACCGATGACTTTCTTGCCGTTCCACTTATATATGTCGTTACCCTCTTTTAGCGGAAGCGTCTGGAGATAATTGCTAAAGCTGTTTCGGGGATAACTCAGTCTATGATAGCCCCTGGGCGGAGGTATTTCTTTGATAAGGTCAAGGGCAAAGCAGGTGGATGCGTATCCCAACAAAACAACAAGTGCTGAAATAATCTTGATCATATTCGTTTATTCAGACCTGAAATTTCTGTAATGGCCGACACCACTTATTATGGGTATCACCTGAAGACCGATTGCGATCACCCAATAGATGCTCGCCCCGTTCACAATTTGCCGGACGGTGTAGCATAAAAGAAGCAAAAACCATGCGGAATCGGTGAGAAAAAGCGGTGGCCGCCTTTAAAGAGTCCCAATGAAAGATAAAAGGCTCGCTCGCCGGACGCGGGTTGCCGCATCCGGCGAGCGATGGTTTAGAGGTTTAAACAATAGATTGAAAGCTAAAATGCTGGGGGGGGCACCTTCATACGTTCAGATCAACCCTTCCCTATTCTGAACATCTTTGTGCCGCAGGTTGGACATACGCCTTGATTGGCCGGTCTGCCGTTTTTCATAACTATTTTCTTGGCGTCCTTCATTTCTCTTTTGGCTTTGCATTTCACACAATACGCTTGCATGAGTTCACCTCCTATTGTTTGATAAAATTATTATCGCTTAAATTTGCTGTAAAGTCAAAATGTTTCGATTGCCAACCACTAAAAACGCATAATTGAATGCCTGTCCCCTATTTTTATTTTCAGCTATGCTCAAAATTATGATATATGTCCCTTTTTACTCGATCCTGCTTCGGCCGCTTGGAACGCGGCTGGTTTTTCAAGCAGTTAACCTGAAGGCTCAATGTTGAAGGGCTGTTGCCCACATCATTTTGAGTGGTAATTGATCGAATTCAACGGGTTCGTATACCCTTTGCGGTCGAAAGTTTTACCGATGGTGAGATCAAAAATCCTTAACATTGAAGATATCGGGCCCATACTGCTGGAGCGCAGTCAAAAGGCCAAGCGGATCAATATAACGGTTAAACCCTTTAAGGGGGTCCGGGTTGCGGTCCCGAAGCGGGTGTCATATGGCCAGGCGGAACAATTCGCCCTTTCACAATCCGCCTGGATTAAAAAGTACCTGTTAAAGTTGAAACGAAAAGAAGCGGCCTATAAAAGATTAAGCGAGAATCTTCCCGAACTGGACAGAAATGATGCCAAAAGAAAACTTGTCAAAAGGCTGGCCGAACTGGCCGCAAAGCACAATTTCACCTACAATAGAGTCTTCATTCGCGAGCAAAAGACCCGCTGGGGAAGTTGTTCCGCCAAAAACAATATCAGCCTGAATGTCAAACTGGCCGGGTTGCCGCAAAAAATTAGCGACTATGTCATTGTCCATGAACTGGTGCACACACGGATAAAAAATCACGGCAAAAAATTTTGGCAGAAGCTGGATGAAATAGTCGAGAATAGCCGGGGATTGCGCTCTCAGTTGAAAGAATATGGTTATTTATTGGAATGCTGAAAAGATCATCAACTTTAACCGCGGGCTTGAGCCATACTGATTTCTTCTGGATACCCCGGATTCCCGTTCGACTTTGCTCGGGGGGGGGGCTGCGACATAAGCCCTTCGGCAGTGAGCTCGGAGTCGAACTGCTCAGGCCGTATGTGGCCTGTCGAACCACGGATCTGGTGCACCACTGGTTCACTTGTCGGGAATGACGGATTTGAAGCTTTACCCATTTTGATCCGTCAACTCCCTTATCAGTTCGGATGAGCCGGCCACTTTCAACAATGGATAAAGTGGATTGCGCCGATAAATACCCAAAAGCTGCTCGTGGATATTCTCAGAAAAAGCAGCTGAGCAATCTTCCAAAAGTACGGCCTTAAAGTCATGGCAAACAGCATCCATGGCAGTGGTCAGAACACAAAAATGGGTCGAAATCCCGCCCACGGCGCAAAGGGTCACACCCCTATCGCGCAGATATTCATCCAGCTGGGTTTTAAAAAATGCGGAAAACCTGGGTTTGGGTAGCCAGAGATCTTCGGTTTGACGATCCAGCTCATCGATGACCTCCGCGCCGGTCGTACCCGCCAATGAATGGGGCTTCATGCGCCCTTTGAATATAAAATCGTTTCGGTGAAAAGCATCCGTAGAAAATACGATCGGCCAGCGCTTCCGCCTAAACGTACGGATCAGGCGGTTTAACGGCTCAATTATCTTCTTGGCCAACGGTGTGATTGGAAGGTTTTGGCGCTCATCAAAATTGTCCTTGACCATGTCAATGATCAAAAGCGCCGGTTTTTGGCCATCTCGTTTAACCATATGCCGTCCCCTTATCGCAAAAAAACCTCTTAAAGCGCAAGCATATAGATAAGTTGCCCCTGAATGTCAAACGCGATGACTGCGGGCGCCTTTAGGGGTCTGTTTATCTTCTCTTATTTGAAGCCCGCAACGAGCTGCTGCAAACGATACGATAGTTTTGAAATGGGTTTTAGGGTAGTGTCTCGCAAATAAGTTAAGAAAGTCTTACAGCCGTCTGAAAGTCTTTTGTTCACGCCTGTGACCATTTCGGGGACGGAACGCTGACTCGACCTCGCTTACGCACGGGACTCAGACAGCTTTTGATTTTCACCCGCCAACGCCCGCTGGCGGGTGAATCCGCCAAAGATCTCAGGTGAATAAACGCCCTGCCGCAGCCGGCGACTTTTTTCCAAAATGCTCAGTGACGTTCAGGAAAACCTTTCAAACCTTGAGTCGAGTTTTGTAACCTATTCCTGGTACAAGACACTAGGACGGGCTGATCTCCAATGGCTGGATGCATTCCGCGTCATTGTTGTGGACGTTGTTCACACGTTTGGATACCGGATAACTTATTAACTCCCGGATCTGGCCCTCCTGCAGGATTGCAATTAATGCGGCAGGATCCTGGCTGGCTGCCTGCAGCCACGCATCATGGGTTCTGGGGTGCAGGATGACCGGCATTCGATTATGTATTTTTTGAACCGAACGACTGGCTGCTGTCGTGATGATGACACAGGACAGATATTCGCCCTTCGGGTCCCCGGTCCATCTTTCCCAGAGGCCCGCAAAGGCAAAAGGTTCCTCCGAAGGCAAGGTGAGATACCAGGGTTGCTTTTGCCCTTTGGGCCCTTTCCATTCATAAAAACCGTCCGCTACAATGAGGCAGCGCCGATTCTCAAAGGCGTTGCGAAAACTGGGTTTCTGGGCCACGGTTTCGGCACGCGCATTAATGAGCCTGGAACCAATTGACGTATCTTTGGCCCAAAACGGGACCAGTCCCCAATGAAATTTGTCGAGGCGAGTTTGATGATTGCGGCGCACCACCAGCACCTCCTGGGTCGGAGCGATATTATAATTGGGACTCACCGCGCAGGCGACCTCATCGACATTGAAGGTTTTTTCAATCAGACTCAAAGAACAGTGACTTACGAATCTTCCACACATTGTTTGACCCTCCGATCCGCGCAAGACCAACGGGGTCACACGGGTTTTTGCGCTGCGACGGGAAACAACAATGGTATGGCCGTCGCCAAACCGTTGCGTTTCAAACCGGGTGCGCGGCACCCGGTTTGAAGAATGAGGCTATTTCTGAATTTTGAATTGAGGAGTGATGATTAAGTCAATTCGTCGATTAAGTGCCCGGCCCGCCGCAGTTTTGTTGGGGGCGATGGGTCGAATGGAACCGTAACCGACGGCAATAATTTTATCATAGGACAACGTTTCATTGGCGACGAGATATTGGCGAACCGCATCCGCCCGTTGTTCGGAAAGGTGTTCGTTGAGCTCCGATGAACCGGTGCTGTCCGTATGGCCTTCAATCACGACATCTACATCGCCCATAGTCCGTATCGCTCGCTGGACTTTGCTCAGCAAGGTGTAATTTTTGGGTAAAATGACACTTTTTCCCACCGGAAACTGAATTCCTTTTAGACGAATTACGAGCTGGTTGCCCATTTTGTAGGTTTCAGCCTCCCACGGTTCAAAATAGCCCTGAACCTGGTTGAACAGTTCATTAAAACGACGTTCGGCCAGCAAACGCTCTTTGACTTCTCGTTCAGCCTGGGTTTGACCCTCCAATTTTGCAATCCGTTTTTTAAGGCTGTCAATTTCATTGCGCTGAGATTTTGCCCTGTCTATCATAAATGATCGGTCCTGTTGCAGCGCCGCAATCGTACCGACAATATTCTCGACCTGGGTGTCGAAGGGCTGATCGCGCATATCGGGGGCGCCGAGGTTTTGGGCAATTTTGTGTAAATGATCTTCGAAAAACAGCGCTCTCTGCTCCGGTTGCATGTTTCTGATTTTTACGCTCTGGCGTGCAACCTGATGAACCCGCCGTGCCATAAACAGCGCCAGGTTGGCCTTTTGATGCATCTCCTCCTTCTTGTAGGGATTTTTAGTTATGAAGGCGTCGGTTTCTCTGAGCTGTGTTTGGGCAGCGGCGAAAGATTTTGGTGCAAGCTTGTGTTCACCCCTTTTGCGGGCCTCGTCCAATAGTATACGCACCTTGCCGAGGGTTCTGATTTTAATGGCCCGCAATTCAAGCGTGCGAAATGCTTCCTGAACTTTGGCTCTGTTTTTTTTGGCGTAACGCAGATTGCCCTTTTCTACGGCCCTGGTGAGCTCAAGAAAACTTTCCTCCACTTCTGCATAATCCTTCGCCAGTTCTGTAGCACCGGCCGTGCGGGCCAAACTGCGGCCCTTTATGACGTCCGCCAGGTTGGATCTTGATACTTTGGCCATTTGTCTGGCGGTTTTTAGTTCGGCTTGCCCTTGGGAAATCGAATATAAAATCTTGGAAAGCTTGTCCCCCTCTTTCAATCCTAACTTGGCCTCCCGCAAGGAAGTCTCGGCTTTGGCAAACCAGGTGGGCGACAGTACATTGACCTGATTTTTGCGGGCATTGGAAATGTCTTTATCCATTTGGTTTATGAGTTCTGTCGGGTTTTCCGATTTGGCAATTGGTTCCAATTTCAATTTGCTCCCACCACAGGCACATATAAGTAAGACCGTGGCGGTTAAAAATAGCGTTATTATCACCCTTTTGCCAACCATCATTATTGTACTCCTTTCCTTGAACTACGACCAAAAATAAAGCGGTTTACGACAACCTGCTGAATGAGCGCCGGTTAATTAACAATTTTTTCATCAGATTTCAATACAAACGAATCGCCATCCACTGCAGAAATGAATATCACTGGCAGCCCTATTTGCAGGGAAAAGCATCTTTTAGGGCATATAACACCAATATTCTGGCTTCTTCTTTGAGTCTGTCCGGGTGCCGGTTCAGCCACTGGACGACAATGTCTTTGGCCTGCACGATGGATATGCCCTTTTCAGGAACACAATAGATCTTCAACCCCGGGTCTATGGCGCTGAGAACCACATAAGAGTCCAGCATGCCCGAAAGATAGGCCATCGATTTCGCCCGGTCCATCGTTGCTTCAATTTCATTGTCTGCTTTTCCCGTAAGCCAGTAAAGCAGCTGTTCACCCCGCACAGCGTCTGCACCCACCGAAACCGGAGAGATAAAACCGAAAATGAGTATAACCAATAATAAGCGATATTTCATCTTACCCCCACTGGCGAGCATCTGATGATAGCCCGTGAAATTCCCGGACCAAATCCACGGCCTTCGACCTGGCGCTTTGCAACCGGCTTACTCCAAAATATCAACTGCTTGGTGACGGGAAAAAACTGTTCTCACCGCCCGGCATCTGACGCCCTTTCCGAAATTGAAGTCCCAGCCCGGCAAACGCATATCAGCATCAACCGTACCCTCGGCATTACTCCGCAAAGCCGTAATGATAAATTTCGTAATCGGTTGTTCCGCCCAGCAACTTGTCTATTTTGGCCTGAACTTCCTCTCTTTTTTCGCTTTTCATCCACTGGTTCCAGTCAGCCGAGGAATTCCAGGTGCTGATGACTAAAAACTCATTGGGCTTGTCCAGCCGTTTTAAGGTTTCGCCTGAAATATAACCGGGTTCGCTGGATGCCAAGGCTCTCATCTGCCGGAAAAGCGGTATCATTTCTTTTGCCTTGCCCTCTGGGACCTTTCGCTTGATTAGAACTTTTACTGCCATGGACCCTCCTTGTGTTATGAAATTCAACAACAGAAAATGCCTGGGGCTGTAATCAAGAATCGACGAATTGCCTCCCCCACGGGGTTGTTTTCGTATGGTTAAAATACTATAGCATAAATCGGCAAGTTTTTACAATTTTGTCGCCACCCGGCACGCAAGAGGCTTTTGCCCAAATTCCCTTTGCGCTTTGTGCAAAACGGTTTAATGACCGCTACAAATGATTTGGGCAACGGTCCGTTGAGAATTGGACGGATATATCACGTCAAACATAGTTTAAAATGCGCGCAGGTGCAATATGAGCAGCTCATTTTATTCAAACGACGATGAGATAACCGAACCGCGAACAACCATGCTCACCTTGGCGCTGATGTGTATCCTTATGGCGCTGATATTGTCCGGATGTGAGACTTTGCTTTACTACGGACAGGCGGTTTCCGGGCAGGTGAAGATATTGACCCATCGAAAACCCGTTGAGCAAGTGCTTGATGACCCTGAAACACCGCCAACTCTCAAGACGCGGCTTCGTTTTGTGTTGAAGATCCGTGAATTTGCCGAAAACAGCCTCCATTTGCCCGTCGGTAATCATTACCTGAGTTATACGGATCTAAAGCGTCCCTATGTGGTTTGGAACGTGTTTGCTGCCCCGGAATTCTCTCTTGAGCCCAAAACCTGGCGCTACCCGATTATCGGCCGGGCTGCATATCGGGGCTATTTTTCAAAAGCGGCTGCCAAACAATATGCCGCCAAGTTAGACGAAAAAGGCTTCGACGTCTATGTTGCGGGAATTGCAGCATATTCAACCCTGGGCTGGTTCGATGATTCAATACTGAACACCATCCTTAAGCGTCCGAAAACCAGTCTGGCGGCTCTAATATTCCACGAACTGGCGCACCAACAGTTATACATTAAAAACGACTCGGTATTCAACGAAAGCTTTGCAACCGCCGTTGAGCAGGAAGGCCTGCGTCGCTGGTTGCTTGTGGCCGACAAAAACCAGGCGTATCAGGGGTATCTCCAACAGCGACGGCGACGGCAGCAATTCAATGATCTGGTCATGAAATTTCGATCACGTCTCGAATCCCTTTATCAGCAAAACCTTCCCTCCGAGAAAACAAGGCGGCTTAAAAAAAGAATTTTCAATCAACTCAAAATTGAATACGAACACATGCGACGGGAATGGCAGGGCTATACAGGTTATGATGCATGGTTTAAAGCACCCCTCAACAATGCCAAACTGGTTTCGGTATCCACCTATTACGCTTTTGTACCGGCATTCACCCGAATTCTGGGCCAAAATGATGGAAGGCTCGAACCGTTTTATTATGCTTGCAAAGAGTTGGCCCGCTTATCAAAACCGGAGCGAAATCGCAGGCTGAAAATGCTCATCGCTCCTGATTAAAAAATTCGCCAGCTGAGCAAGCGGGACAGATGGCTTTCTAAAAAAATTGATTTTTATTTGACAATCTCATGGTATTTATTTAGTTTCAAAAAGATTACGATTAAAGGGCACTTCGCTGATCACAGGATATATTCTGTTCATACCCATCTCCGGTTACATTTCTCTTCTTTGGCAGTTCGATTTCGGTTGTTAATTGTTGCGCCCTGATAAATAAGTTTTGGTCAGGGATGTGTTATTCAAGAGCAATTTTTCGCTTTTAGATAACAAAATAGATCAGGGACCGCGGCTATTTTTGCGACAACAAGATGCAAAGTTATCGCCGGCTGGATCTGATAACGGCAACCGCCTTTTAACGTGCCGCCTGCTGTCTATGATTGTCGCTGTCCCAATAACGAACGTTACCGTTTGCCGTGCAAGACGGCAATACACCGTTGCGGCTTAGAGACGCCAACAGGTTCGTCTTGCCGTGCGAAAACACCTTGCTTCCTGAATTGACCACCATTGCCTCTGACGTAAACGGTGTGACTTTCAGGGAAGCAAAACGGTCAACAGAGGAGGGATCTGATTATGAGGGTTAAAGTAAAAAGCATTATGTGTGCTACGGACTTTTCAGATTTCTCGAATCTTGTCCTGGGTTACGGGGTGGCAATGGCCAAGGAGTTTGGGGCCGAACTTTATGTATGTCATGTGGTGGATGTATCACCGACGGCAATGTACGGTGAGGCTGTGGCTGACCTTAGCCGGCAACATCAACGGCTGATCCAATCCGCTACCGAAAAACTCGGGCAAATGGCTGCCGATTATGCGATCGATTGTGAACCGGTGGTGGTTAGCGGACACGCAGCCGACGAGATTTGCCGCTTGGCTAAAGAAAAAGCGGTGGAATTGGTGGTTTGTTCCACCCACGGTCGCGCCGGACTGAAACGGCTCATTCTTGGTTCAGTGGCCGAACGGCTGATGCGGATACTGCCTTGTCCTTTATTGATTATCCGGGCTCTGAAACAAGATCTATCCTTAAACGGGGAGCTTTCGCTCAAACGAATTCTGGTGGGCTGCGATTTCTCTCCGGATTCAAACCTGGCATTCATGCACGGTCTCAGCTTGGCCCAGGAGTTTCAATCCGAACTGCATCTGGTCAACGTGATGGAATCGGCTGGAAATCAGGAAACGGCAGAGGGCAAGGAATTATCCGAAAGCCCCCATTATCAGGATACCTATGCCCACTTGAATCAAAAACTAAAAGACATGGTTTCAGATGAATCCTGCAACTGGTGCACCCTCAAAACAGCCGTTTTAACAGGCCGATCGTATGAGGGCCTCGTCGATTATGCAAATAAACATGAGATAGATATCATTGTTTTGGGAGCACGCGGGCGTGGGCTGGTGGCAAAATTGTTTGTCGGGTCAACCACTGACCGCGTTATCCGTCAGGCTCCCTGTCCGGTTCTTGCCGTACGTCCTCTGGATCGGGAGAATATTATCAACGGCACCAAAGGCCGCCGCAAAAGGTCCCCCATCCATCAGGCAGTGAAATCCGATTTTTTCACGACATCCCGGCACCAGGAAATTGTCACGATCAACTTTCACAAAAACCTTCTGGTACATACCGTGGATTTGAGCGCCCGTGACAGGTTGCTGGATTATCTTGAGCAGGTTTCAAACATCCGGGAAATCAGGGCCGTGGTTTTTATCGGATCGGATCAAAAAACAGGTCGTGAGGAATATATTCAATTTTACAACCACATTTTGAATGCGGACCTCGATCGAAATGCCATCCACAAAATGTTCAACGCCGTTGATCAGCTTATTTTAAAAATCGTGGATTTAGACAAATTTGTGATTCACGCTGACCAGGGTCATATCATTTCGTTATTTCTGAACATCAGCCTGGCCTGTGATTACCGCATCATTTCTGATAATACCATCTATCAAAACCCCTCCGTCGGTTTGGGGATGGCGCCAAAGGGCGGCGGGGCCTTTTTTCTGTTAAAAATGCTGGGCCACAGCAAGGCCTTTGAAGTTCTTTTGTCGCAGCAGGACTTAACGGCCCGGGAGGCCTTGAGGCTGGGTATCGTTGATCGTGTCGTTCCATCGGAAGAACTTGAAAAAAAAGCACTCGAAATCGCTCATACATATGCGCAAATACCGTCACAATCACTTACCAGCATCAAGCGGTTGTTAAATTTTTCCAAAAGAGAGCTGGCAGAATATCTGGAGTTTGAAAACCAGGAACTTATGCGAATCATCGGTCCGCCGGATTTATCCTCTGAATTCTGGGAAAAGCTGATGGAATGTCGCTGACCGGCGAAAAATTCGGCCTATTGAATAGCGAATAACGAACAAGGAATTTCGAATGATGAAATTTTTCCGGCAAGATTCATCGTTACGTTCTAAAACCAACTGTTGTTATAGTGATTGTCAAAATAACATTCCGATTGCCCGAGGTGCCGGCAGGGGGTAAATTTTTTCGACAAGCTGATTCCCCCGGTGATGTTAAGAGACAAAGGGTTGTTGCTGCCTGGATGACCAAACGACGGTGAGGC
>JASFTQ010000086.1:0-14568 GCA_050053515.1 Desulfobacterales bacterium
TATCTCGTAAGGTTCAATAAGAAAGGCAGCGGTAGTTGTTACCGCTGCCCTTCTTGTCCAAAGCGATAGATCGATCGGTGACTTCAAAAAAATATATCAGACAACAACTTGCTCCGGCTCATTGGTTCGGCTGTCAACACCGCGGTTATCGGACTTAAATTTATATTCAAACCAGCGCGCGGGCTTGTTCTGCAATTCATTCATCCCTTCAGCCTCCAGGCACGCGATTGCCAGCTGCAGTGTGTGGTCATCCAGATCAAAGCCTTCCCAACCGAGATAGAGCAGACGCTTTTTGATCTGGCCAAGGCTCATATTTGGATTAACAAAAAACGAGTTAGCCAAAATTCTCATAAACCCGGGGATGTTATCGGAGGCGATGCCTTTTTCCTCGAGACGACGCATTAAGATTTTTTTAATTGGTTTCAATTCAAACCCCTCGTTTTTTACATTAAAATAAAGCAGCCAATAAAATGATAAAAGTCTATATTAATATATGTGGGGTGTCAATAATAAAAACCACACAACATATTGTATGTTCGGAAAAGCCGGCTGGGGCTTAAGGAAAAGGACTTGCCCTGTTAAATTCTTGCCCAATGAAATGCGCGGCCTGTTGTGTCGGGGCCCCCACGCGGCGGATCCTCGCAAACCTGGGATCATGCCCGGGGCAGGAGCGGGGGATGTAATGGAGCAAAAGTCGGGAGACGAGGATGATTGTGCAATCTACTGTTATTTTATAATGTAAGGGCTAAATTTTTTCTTCATAGACCGTCACCAGAAAAACCGTAGCGAGAGGCTGCGTAAAAAGAGATCCGATAAATACAGAGCTTCCAATTACACTAATACCGATAAAAATGATGACAACCACCAAATGATCCAGCAGGCCACCCTGCATCGCCAAAGAGTAGCTTTTTTTTATGGCTGCCATTAAGGTCAATTTTTGATCCGTCATCAAGGGTATCATAAAAAAGCAAACAAACGTTATGATAAAGGTAACCAAAATACCGGGAAAAACAAGAAAGACAAAGCCCAGCAGTGCAGCGAGGCTAACGGTGATTCCAAAGCCCAGTAAGGGCAGGAAAAGGTTTAGCTGTGAAAAAAGGTCCTGAATTTTCGGTTCACGGCCCTGTCTGATCATTAAAAGAATTGAATGGGTATAGCCTGCGAAGGTAACCGGCACAAGAATCCCAAAAGACAAAAACCACAAGATGAACATGACCAGGGTTAATACAATTAACGGTGCGATGAACTCCAAGGTCGATTCCCAGGCCAGCGTTATCAGTTTTTTTAAATCCATTGGGAGATCTCCTGCTCTTGTTACAAACGATGAACTGAATGGTTACAAAAGTTGTTTTCTTCAGGCTTATGGTTTTCGATCGACGCATCCGAAGCCTCCGGTCGGATGCGTCAACCCGATGCCCCCCAACTATATTGAGACGACAATTTGATGTCAATTCCATCTTTAAAATGGCATCCTGTTTTTTTTACGAGCTGGAATCGCCGCACGCCGGGCAACGTATTTTTTCGACTGGGGTCGGAACCCCTGAGACGCTTAAAAATAGTATTGACACCGGACCGGGCGATGGTAGTATCGTAAAGCTAGTTGAAATGACGAATAAATTTTACTGATTCCCAAGATAACTCGCGCTCACTTGGAAAATTTCTTTTTGATAGATGTGGTTAATTGAACTCCTCAACCGTTGCCCCCCTGTGGGGCTTTTTTGTGACATCATTCAGCCAAATTGAAGGGTGACAAAATAAACAGAAAAAAAATCATTTTGGCAATCCTCAGCGGCCTGCTGTTGACAGGATCTTTTCCCAAGATCAACCTGAGTTGGCTGGCCTGGTTCGCCCTGGTCCCTTTGCTGATTTCCATCCACAACCTGAAATGGAAAGACCGTTTTCGACTTGCCCTGATAACAGGGCTGACCCATTACCTGACATTGGTTTACTGGCTGGCCTATACCATGCAGATCTACGGACATCTGCCCTGGTATCTGTCCATCCCGGTGCTGTTTTTGATGTCTACTTATTTGACACTGTATATCACCGTATTCGCGACCTTGCTAACCCGGCTGCACTCAATGCCGGTCGTCTGTCAATTCTTAATCCCGGCTTTGTGGGTTTCACTGGAATACGTTCGATCCTTTCTATTCACGGGATTTCCCTGGGAGCTTATGGGCTGCTCCCAATACGATGCATTGCATATTATACAGATTTCAGATATATTCGGCGTATATGGTGTGTCATTCATCGTTTTGTTGGCCAATACCACAATCTATCTCGGATTTCTCTACTTCACAGGAAAACAGTGGCAGGAAAGCCTCGTTACCAGAAAGCATGTCATCGCAGCCACCTTAGCGGCTGTTATAACTATCACTGCTTCTTTTTTATACGGCAGCGCCCGCATGAAATCGATTGACATTCTTTCCGTAAACGCTCCGTCCGAGAAGATCGCTGTTGTGCAAGGCAACATCGAACAATCATTAAAATGGGAACCTGCTTTTCAAGTAAAAACCATACGCAAATACATTAGACTCTCTCGCGCAACAGCCCAGCATGAACCGGCACTTATTGTATGGCCTGAGACAGCGACACCCTTTTACTTTTTTAACAACTCTCGGCTTTCGGCCATGGTGATCGAGGGCATACAAGAGATCGCAACCCATTTTCTCATCGGAAGCCCTTCTTTTGTTCAAAAAATTAACCGGATAGATTATTTCAACAGCGCCTATTTGGTCGCACCGAATGGAAAATCTTCGGGCAGATACGACAAGACGCACCTGGTGCCTTACGGCGAATATGTCCCCCTGAGAAATTGGTTGCCCTTCCTGGGTAAAATGGTGGCCCAAGTCGGTGACTTCGTGCCCGGAAAGATGGGGGATACCCTTGGATGGGGTGATTATAAATTAGGAATTTTAATCTGTTATGAAATTATTTTCCCCGAGCTCGCTCGCGCCGTAACACGAAATGGAGCCTCCCTGCTGGTGAATATCACCAATGATGCCTGGTATGGGAAAACCAGCGCCCCGTATCAGCATTTTTCCATGGCCGTAATGCGGGCGGTTGAGAACAGGCGTGTTCTTGTGCGGGCAGCCAATACGGGTATCAGTGGCTTCATTGACCCTGCGGGCCGGGTAATCGCCTCGACCGAACTATTTGAGGATGCAGCCCTGACCAGGGAAGTACCGATGTTAAAAGAAATTACGTTCTACACCCGGTACGGCAACTTGTTTGCTGTGGTTTGCCTGATAACCACCCTTTTTGCTATACTCATTAAAACGCTAAAATTCAAAATATAAGCAACAGGAGGTAAAGAAATGGCTACCGAACTTAGGCAAGGCCTCAAAGATCTTTATTTGAAACTAGAACAGTTAAAGGGTTATCTTTGACTTTGCCGGAAAAGAAAAAAGACTTAAGGATATCGAAACAGTGATTGCCAAAAATGGATTCTGGGAAAACCCTGAAGATTCCAAAACACTGTTAAAAGAAAGAACCCTATTATCCGGCCGGATTGATGGCCTCAAGCAGCTGGCGAGCGATCTCGAGGAAACCCACGTACTGCTGGATCTGGCTGAAGAAGAATCAGACAGCAGCGCACTGGAAGAAGTTGCGCAACAGTTGCGGGATCTTGACCGGCAATTGAACAAAATTTCCCTCGACCTGATGCTGGACGGAGATGATGATCGCAACAATGCCATCGTATCCATTAATGCCGGGGCAGGCGGCACCGAGGCCCAGGACTGGGCAGAGATGCTTTTCAGGATGTACGGCCGCTGGATCGAGCGCAAGGGCTTTAAGGTCAAGTTGATCGATTTGCAACCCGGTGATGAGGCCGGCATTAAAGGCGTGACGTTTACCGCCACCGGTGCCTATGCTTACGGGTACCTTAAAGCCGAAACCGGGGTACACCGGCTGGTAAGAATCTCTCCGTTTAATGCCAGTGGAAAACGACACACGTCTTTTGCTTCGGTGTTTGTATATCCTGAACTGGACAAGGAAATCGTAATCGAAATCGATGATAAGGATCTGCGGATAGACACTTACAGAGCCAGGGGGGCCGGGGGGCAGCATGTAAATAAAACCAGCAGTGCGGTTCGTATCACCCACCTTCCTACCGGTATCGTTGTTCAATGTCAGCAGGAAAAATCACAACACCGAAACCGGGATATGGCGATGAAGGTTCTAAGGGCCAGATTGTATCAGGAAGAAAAGCAGAAGCAGGATGAAAAGACCCGTGAAATCCATGAAAGTAAAGATGAAATCGCCTGGGGCAGTCAAATCCGGTCCTATGTACTGCACCCCTATCAAATGGTCAAGGATCACCGGATAAATCTTGAAACCGGAAATGTCAACGCGGTGTTGGACGGCGAGATAGATCCTTTTATTGAGGGGGTACTGCTGGCCAAACAAACCTAAATTTTCTGATCTGAAGCGGCCCTTTGCCGCAAACTCTGCGTCAATCTGCGGGATTTGTTTGTGCGGCATACTCTTATGTATGCCTCCGCACAACCCCTTGATTTCCTTGATTTTGCGGCAAATTGCTCGCTTCAGAGGAGAAAGTTACTTTCGTATCTGAAAAAATTCGGATAACGGACCTGCGGGCCAGCAATTGCGCATATTATCTATGGACCCTAAGGAGATTATAGCTCGTTATTACAAAAAGGATTCCAGGGCTTATGAAATTCTCATCAGCCACGGCCGGCAGGTTGCGGACAAAGCCCTTAAGGTTGCTGATCGTGTGGCCCATCTGAATCCGGATCCGGCATTCATTGAACAGGCAGCCAAACTGCACGACATCGGAATTTTTCTGACAAACTCGCCGAAGTTGAGTTGTTTCGGCAACGATCCCTATGTGAGACACGGCTACCTGGGCCGCAAGCTTTTGGAAAATATCGGTCTGAGGGCCCACGGGCTGGTTTGTGAGCGTCACGTCGGGGTCGGCTTGACCCAGGAAGATATCCGGCAGCAGGATCTGCCCCTTCCGATTCGCGATATGGTTCCGGTCTCCATCGAGGAGCAAATCATCTGCTATGCCGATAAGTTTTTTTCAAAAAACGGCCGGGGCGAAGACCCGGAAAAAACTGTGGCTGAAATCCTACACAAATTAAAACGTTACGGGCAAGATAAGGTAGCGCGCTTTAAGGCCTGGGTAGAAATGTTCGAAAGTGCCTGGGGCGCACAGAAAAACATCATGAAAAACTCAAGCTGCCTCCCATGAGTTAGGATTTTTTCCGATAGACAAAGCTAAAATTGGTGTTATTCCGGAGCAGAAACGAGAACTTTTACGAAAAATCAAGGAAAACAAAGGATTGCGCGGAGGCGTACTAATAGTACGCCGCACAAGCAATCATGAAGTTTGACACAGATATTACCTAAAAGGGCCGTTTCTGGCCGGAAAAAGCTACCAGCCCCAGGTCAGATAGTCATGTATCGAATTGGCGGCGATCCTGCCGGCACCCATGGCCAGGATGACGGTGGCCGATCCGGTCACGATGTCGCCACCGGCCCAGACCCCCTTTTTGGTGGTTTTGCCGGTTTTCGGATCGGCCTGGATGTATCCCCGTTTGTTTAATTCCAGACCCTCGGTAGATTGTGTCAACAGGGGGTTGGCTCCGGCACCCACCGCCACAATAACCAGATCACACTCCAGCTCAAATGCCGAGCCTTTTATGGGGACCGGTCTGCGCCGTCCGGAGTCATCCGGCTCACCCAATTCCATCTTAAGGCATTCCATGCCGATAACCCGGCCTTGATCATTTCCAATATATTTCGTCGGGGCAGCCAGAAAAAAGAATTCAACGCCTTCTTCTTCGGCATGGTGAACCTCGGCGTCCCGCGCAGGCACCTCGGCTCTTGACCTTCGATAAACGATTCGGGATTTTTCAGCACCCAACCGCAAGGCCGTGCGGGCAGAGTCCATGGCAACGTTTCCGGCACCCAGCGTAACTACATTTTTGCCCTGAATGATGGGGGTGTCATACTCGGGAAAACGGTAGGCTTTCATGAGGTTGGACCGCGTCAGATATTCATTGGCTGAATATATACCGATGAGGTTTTTACCGGGTATATTCAAAAGTACCGGCAGACCTGCACCGACTCCAAGGAAAATTGCGTCGTAGCCATCTTCAAACAGCTCAGTTACCGTAACCGTCCTGCCGACCACCTGGTTGCATTCGACCCTGACGCCCAGCCTTTCCAGGAAACCGACTTCCTGGGCCACGATCTCTTTCGGGAGTCTGAATTCGGGAATGCCATAGACAAGAACACCGCCGGGTTTATGAAAGGCCTCAAACACCGACACCTCATATCCCTTCACAATCAAATCACCGGCAACAGTCAGACCGGAAGGCCCGGAGCCCACAACCGCGATCTTCTTTCCGACCGGTTCGGCCTTGGGCGGCAGCGCGCCGGTACCATTTGCTCTCTCCCAGTCGGCTGCAAACCGTTCAAGATTGCCGATGGCAACAGGGTCTCCCTTCTTGCCAACGATACAAACACCCTCGCATTGAATTTCCTGGGGACACACACGCCCGCATATCGCCGGAAGGCTGTTCATCTCCCATAACTTCCTGATGGATTTCGTAAATTCGCCCTCCTTGATATGTCTGATGAAGCCGGGAATATCTATTCCAACGGGGCAGCCGGTAACACAGGCAGGTTTTTTGCATTGCAGACACCGTTCGGCCTCTTTCACAGCTGTTTCCGGACTGTATCCATAGGGAACCTCATCAAAGTTCTTTGCCCGCACCGCGGGTTCCTGCTCCGGCATCGGTTGCCGGGGAATTTTCTCTCTTTTAACTTTTTGAGCTGCTTGTTCCGCCATAATATCGTCCCTTCACGCAAACCATTATCTCTTAATTACTGTCCTTAAAAATAACAACGGCTTTTTAGCCTGGGGTCGTATCTACTGAATCAATGCATTTATTGGGGGTTGATGATACAAAAGTCATTATAACACTGCTGCTCATGTTCACTGTAAGCCTGGAGCCGAAGCATCAATTCGTCATAATCAACCTGGTGACCGTCAAATTCAGGCCCGTCCACACAGGCAAATCTGGTTTGGTCACCGACCGTCACGCGACAGCCACCGCACATACCGGTACCATCCACCATAATAGGGTTCAGGCTGACAATTGTTTTAACACCATATTCTTTGGTGAGCTTGGAAACAAACTTCATCATGGGTACCGGTCCAATGGCCACCACCAGTTGCGTATCCCCTTTATCCAGAAGGTCTTTTAGGGCATCGGTAACAAATCCTTTGCGACCGTAGGAACCATCATCCGTTGTAATCAGAAGCTCATGGGAAACCGCTTTCATTTTATCTTCAAGGATGAGCAGATCCTTGCTTCTGGCACCGATGATGGAAATGACATGGTTGCCAACATCTTTGAGTGCCCGGGTGATGGGATGCAGCACGGCAATGCCGGTCCCGCCGCCGACACAGACAACATTGCCGACCTTTTCGATGTCCGTCGGTTTGCCCAAAGGGCCGATGACATCCTGGTAGCCGTCTCCAACCTGCAGGGTCTTAAAAAGAGCCGTGGATTTTCCGACGACCATATAAATAACAGTTATAGTCCCCTTTGCCGTATCGGTTTCTGCCATGGTCAACGGGATACGTTCACCGGTTTCATTGGCTTTAAGTATAACGAATTGACCGGGCTTTGCTTTGCCCGCAATCTTGGGCGCTTCAATTTCGTTCAGAATAACCGTCCCCTCGGACATCTCCTCACGTTTAACAATTTTGAACATTGCAAACCTCCAAATATATTTTCTAAAGGATCTTTTTCGAATTCACGACAAACAATGCCTTATTCATTTGACGGCCGAATCTGTAAGAGGTGGGGATTCCGTCAACCGCCAAAGAATATCACCGCACAAATTTTTATTACTCTCAAAATAGTTTTATAAAATCAAGGTTAAAATATTAACTTGATGCCGGAAACTCGATTTTCAATGCCGGAGGCACCCTAAAAAATAAAACCCGTTTGTGATGATTAAGGGATACTATCGGGTCATGAGGTGTGTTATGGCCTTCTCCAAGCCGTCAATGGAAAGTTCAAACATCGGAAATATTTCGCCGATGACATTGATGGTGCGGGTATAGCCCCACATGCTCGAAGTGACCGGATTCAACCAGACACAGTGGGGAAAGGTTTTGCAAAGGTAATTCAGGCATTCGATGCTGGGTTTGCCGCTGCGTTCATCAAGATGGATTGATCCGTCCGTGGCCATGAGTTCATAGGGGGCCATGCTGGCATCGCCCACCACGATAAAACGGGTCTCTGAATCAAATCGCGTGAGCTCTTCAATACGCTGCGGTTTTTTATAGCGCGCCGGATCTTCCCACAATGTGCCGTAAATGGTGTTATGGAAAAAATAGGTTTTTAAATCCTTGAATTGAGCCCGGGCGTAATTAAAAAGAGTCTGGACAAGCGATACATGAGGGTCCATGGAGTACCCGCCGTTATCGATGGCAAGGATGACCTTGAGCCGATCCTTTAGACTCCTGTCAAAAATGATTTCAATCTCGCCTCCGTTTCGCATGGTCTGATAAATGGTCTCGTCTAGGTTGACCTGATCTTTGGGGCCCACGGGCACCATGTTGCGCAACCTTTTTATGGCTTCTCCCATCATGGATTGCGTAAGCGGTCCTGTCAGCGAGTAATCCTTGTATCTGCGCTCCATGGCAACCTTTACCGCTGATTTATTGCGAGACACACCGCCGACCCGCATCCCGCCCGGGTGATAACCCGAATGACCCACCGGTGATGTGCCTTTAGTTCCAATCCACCGGTTTCCGCCGTGGTGGGCTTCGGTTTGTTCCCTCAATCGCTCTTTAAAATATTCGATGAGTTCTTCCGGACTCAGTTTGTTCAACTCCGATTCGTCTATTCCCAGCGCATCGGCCAGGAGTTGGGGTTCTTTCAGCCAGTGCTCGAGCAACACCCGGGCGATTTCATCAATTTCAATACCCGTATGATCGGGTAACTCAGCGCCCTGAAATTGATGGGCAAAAACCTGATCAAAAAGATCAAAATACCGCTCACTTTTGACCAGAATTGCCCGGGCCGAGGTATAAAAATCATCCAGGGAATCGATCAAACCCGTACCCAACGCTTTGTGTAAAGTTAAAAAGGAGGTCGGGCTGACCGGTATCCCCACTTCCTTTAAGGTGTAGAAAAAATCAACAAACATAGCCTAGCCATCCCATTCCAGCCATATTAGAAGCATGCAGCCGACATCGACAAATGTTAGTCGTGTGGTCTTACCATGATTCAAATCCGAAGCACGAAATGCGAAATGCGAAACAAATCCGAATATCGAATGATCAAAACTGTGCGTATTGATCTCATAACATTTCACCGAGCTGATTTTTAAAGTTTAGAATTTTGAATTTTGGTCATTGAAATTTGTTTCGAATTTCGAGATTCGAATTTCGAATTTATTCAAAGTAAAATTAGGGGCTGAAACCAGGATTATTTCAATTCAATATAATTAACAGCCTATAAAAATCTTCTTCCTTCTATCTGTTTCGCAGCTCTTCGATAATCCTGGCTTTTTTTAAACAATACCCCCAAGAATGGAACGTCACCGTGCGCAAGCTGTTGGGGTTTGAAATCCGGATCGGCATTGAGCGCTCTTATCCAATTTATCAACTCCCGGGTTGCCGGTCGTTTTTCGATAGCCTCGAATTGCCGCAGTCTATAAAAGGAGGTTACGGTGTTTTCCATGAGCGTCTTGTCTAAATCCGGAAAATGCACCCGGACAATTTTCCGCATTAAATCCGGCTCCGGAAAGGCGATGTGGTGAAAATTGCAACGGCCCAGGAAGGGATCCGAGAGGTCTTTTTTGGCATTTGAGGTAATGATTATGACCGGTCGGTGATTGGCCCTGATTGTTTTATCGATTTCGATGATGTCGAACTCCATCTGATCCAAGACATCGAGCATGTCATCCTGAAAATCGCTGTCGGCTTTATCAATCTCGTCAATTAGCAGAACCGTCTTTGATTCCGACGTAAAAGCCTGACCGATCTTGCCCATTCTGATATACTCTTCGATGTTGCTTACATCCCGGCTGGAATCACCAAAGCGGCTGTCGTTCAGCCGTGTCAGGGTGTCATACTGATAGAGCGCATCCACAAGCTTCATACTCGATTTCACGTTAAGCACGATCAGGGGCATTCCCAAGCTCTCGGCAATAGCATGGGCCAGCATGGTTTTGCCGGTCCCCGGTTCCCCTTTAAGCAAAAGTGGCATCTCAAGCGTCATGGATATGTTGACGATACCGGCCAGTTCATCATCCAATACGTAGCGTGTCGCTCCGGAAAATTTCCTGCTTATGTTTGCATCATCCATCGATAACCTCATTGCCCACTAGTGATATTTACGACCGTCTCAGCCGTTGTGACACGTCCCGGGTCAACTTAAGCACCTTTTGGGCAAGATCAAGGCTCAGCGACCCTACCCCGCAACTCGGTGTTATCAGGGATTGGGCCAGCAACCTGGATCTAGCGAAACCCAGTTCCCTAACGGCCTTAATCTCATCCTCCCACAGGGCCACCAGGGAATCGGCAGACGCCTTTTCGATGTCCTCGGTATTGCCGGTCGGGACGATTCCCCAGGCCAAAATTTTTCCCGATTCAATAAAGGTTTTAATGAGATCCGGGTAAAGAATGAAACGGTCAAAGTAAGAATACGCATCAAAGCTCACAATATCGGCCGAAGATTCCAATACCAGTGACCAGTCGGTGTTGGCACAAACGTGCACCCCCGCTAGTGCCCCTTGCGATTGCACAGCCTCTATCACTTCTTCAAAACAAACGGTGATCTCATCGCGAGAGATGCTGATAAATTCTGATGTGCCGTATCCTGCCAGCGCCGGCTCATCAAAAAACATAATTACCGGACATCCCAGGCTTGAAAGCTGGCGCACCTGCCATTTGGCCTTCAACGCAATCAGTTTAACAGCCGCGTCCCGCAGTTGTTCATTGTAAAAAATGGCATTTTTATTCTGATCATGAACGCCGGTTGTAAAAGTCACGGGACCCGTAATTTGCCCCTTGACCGCAGCAGGCAAGGAAAGCAAAGAGCCGGTGTGGGCCATGAAATGCATAAATCCTTCGGCCGTCTCGGCTGTGAGGACAAAGCGTGAAGTCTGCAGGTCCTTTTCTTCATCCATCACGGCCACATACTCTTCATAGAATTCCAGCATTTGATCATCGAAATTTTGCGCAGCCGTATCGATAATAATTTTATCATTTTCGACGATAATGCCCGGCAATCCAGGCATAAATTGCGGGATCATTCTTTCCTGCGGAAAAGCCGGTAATTGAACCCACAAGGGAATTTCCGGGGTATAATCATATACGAGTTTTAGTGCCGCTTTGTGATCTTTCAAAGGCAGGCTTCCGATCAACAGCGGCATGGTGTCGGCCTGAAAGCTGGCAGGCATTGCGGATACTCCTTTGGTTGAATGCGCTTCTGTATTTCAGAGCTGTGTTATAAGGGTCCTGATCGAGCGTACGACCGGTTTGCTTCCCTGCAAGCCCCGCCCTTTAAGGCGGGGAGCTCTGCAAATTTTGTTAGACTATCATGTGTTGCAAAACTTTACAAGTGACGTATGGTAGCATCCCTCCCTGCCCTCAAATGCCCGAAGACGCCCTGATCTGCAAGGCTTTTTTGCGGAGAAGGTTTTAATTTTTCTGACCCTTAATTTGTGCTTGACTATCAGCCGTCACCTTGCTAATTTCGCCCATAAAAAATCATAAATTACTTATTTTGGCTATACTTACTAAGCAAAATAAGCATCTGCCGCCGTTTCTAAAGGGGCTTTTTTTATGGAGACACCCCCGAAAACACTTTCGGTCGCCCGAGCCGCTGCCCTGTGCGGTGTGAATCGGAATACCGTCGGACTGTGGATTCGATCCGGCAAGCTTCGTGCGAATCGTGTCGGCAGAAACTATGCCATTCCGGTTGAGGAATTGATATTTTTATTAAAATCAACCAGACAAAATATACCCGAGGAACTAAAGAGCAGAGAAACCACCGGACCGATATTCAGATCAATTCCGAATTGCTGGCAGTATTTTGAGGACAAAGTCTTCCCAAAAGAATGTGAAAACTGCACGGTATTTAAAAAGCAACTAAATGTCTGCTTTATCGGCAAGGAAAGCAGCGCACTGCATTGCAACGGACAATGTGTTCGTTGTGAATATTATCATGAAGTCTACCGCCCCCGGATAGAGTTTATTCATCAGATCGATTTTCCGGCGGCAATCTATAAAGATCTGTATTTTTGGGCCGGCAATAAACGATGGGCTGAGATTTGTGAGGTGAAGGTCGAAGACCTAACCGGCATGGGCATCGAGAAGGTGTACCATCCGGATTCACTGGAGACAATTATATCGAATAATAAAAAAAGAGAGTTGGGAGACCCCTTGGCTCCCCGGATCGACCGGATATTTTTGAAAAGTTCCAAATTCGGTAGGCGGGAGGTGATGATATCGGTTTATCCGCTTCTCGAGCCTTCGGGATCATGGCTGTTGTTGGCTGAATCGGAACAGAAAAAATGATGCTGTTGACCGGGCTTTAAAAAAGTAAACCGGAATTGAAGCTCTCCGCAAGGGGGCGCGGAGGTTCTGCCGTGCGGCAGTGCTTCGCAGCCCGGAAAGGAAACTATCTGTTTTAAATAGCTTTTCTCTGAACAGGGAAGCAAACCGGTCATATAAGCACCGGCAAGGAGGATCTATGGTGGACGCGCAGAACTGGGATTGGCAAACCCGGGAAAAGGAAATTGCCATCCATGATTGGGTCAGCAAATTCAGATGGGTTGAAGAACCCTATGTGAGCCCCGACGGTGAAAAAATCGCCGCGATTGTCAACATCGATGAAGGTGAATTTACCGTCTGCGTTAACGGCGAAACGTGGCAAAGTTCCTTTGACAAAATTTGGCACCTGAGGTTCTCACCCGATGGCCGTCTGACGGCTATCGTGTCGGAAATGGGTGAATGGACATTGGCCGTCGATGGCATCCCCTGGGAAAACAAATTCGGTTATGTGTGGAATCCCATCTTCAGCCCGGACGGCAAAAATATCGCCGCAGCGGTTCAGCAGGACATGCAGTATGGCATGGCATTCAATGGCGTTGCCTGGGAGGATTCTTACGCAAATATGACCCATATGGCCATGAGCCCGGATGGGACCAAAACCGCCGCTGCGGTGCAGGTGGAGGCCTTCAGTGAGGGTGAAATCCACAAATTCCAGCAAGGCTGTTTTACCGCTGCATTAGACGGCAAGCCATGGGACACGCGATTTGTCAATGTCTGGAACATGGCCATCAGCCCGGATGGCAACCATCTGGCGGCAGAGGTGCGGCTGAACCTTTATGACTATACAATCGCCGTAAACGACAAACCCTGGGGCAAAACGTTCGGTTGCGTCTGGGAACCGATATTTCACCCCACACGCGGCACGGTTATTGCGCCGGTAAGATCCGAGGGCAAGTGGACGCTGGCCGAGGACGGCGATATCCTCTGGGATAAAAGGTTTGTGCAGGTTTGGCAACAGATGTTCAGTCCGGATGGCCAAAAGCTGGCCGCTGTTGTCGCACCTAAATATGGCCGGTGGACTTTGGCAACAGATGGAAATCCCTGGATGGTGACTTTTAAAGATATGGTAACCGATGCGGTTTTCAGCCCGGACGGCAGCAAGTTAGCCGCTCTGGCCAAAGAAGGCCACGCGTGGAAAATCGTTTCGGATGGACGTGCCTGGAAAAACACATTTGATATGGCCTGGAAACCGGTTTTCAGCCCGGACAACAAATATTTGGCGGCTAAGGTGGAAAAGCAGGGAAAATACACCCTTGCTGTAAATGATCAGTTGTGGTCGCGCGAATGCGAAGAAGTCTGGAATCCGGTGTTTAATGCAAAAGGCGATAAAATCCTTGTACGGACGGTTGAAAATGGCTCATATTTTCGGCGAATTATGCCAGTAACGGAATTGATGCGCTAAGGGGGGAAAATGCACGATATTTATAATTTTGTGGCAGGCCCGCTCGCCTGGGTGGCCTTTGCGTTGTTTTTCGGTGGCGTATTGTTTCGGTTGATCCAGATGCTTTATTTGGTAAAGAAAAAAGAAGGCTACATTTTTACCTACATGAGCTGGAAATACAGCCTGCGGTCTATATTTCACTGGATCATCCCCTTTGCCACTGTCAATTGGAAAAGGCATCCGGCCCTGACTATCGTTACCTTTGCCTTTCATATATGCCTTATCATAACACCAATCTTTCTTTTGTCTCATGCCATCCTGTGGGATGAATCATGGAACATAAGCTGGTGGTCCCTGCCGGACAGTCTGGCCGATTTTATGACTCTGGTTGTCATTGCATGCTGCATTTATTTTCTTATCCGCCGGTTGGTATCTCCGGAGGTTCAATTTGTCACATATGCTTCCGATTATGTGATCCTGGCCATTGTGGCCGCGCCGTTCATCACAGGTTTTATGGCCTACCACCAGTGGTTCGGATACCCGTATTTTCTTATCCTCCATATTCTCTGTG
>JASFTQ010000087.1:0-14518 GCA_050053515.1 Desulfobacterales bacterium
TGAAGCCCATTTTCGCTATGAGCAAAACCAATGGATTGATAAGCGTATATGGGGTAAAAAAGGGCGAAAACCTTCGGTAACCGAGACGATTCAGGCCTTAAAATCCATTCTGAAAGTACAGCTTCATGAATTCATCGAGCAGTTTTCGATCGATCTTTTAATCGCCCAAAATGCTCTCACCATTCCGTTGCACATCCCCTTAGGGATGGCCTTGACCGAAACCATCGCCGAAACCCTGATTCCCACCATTGCCCACCATCATGATTTTTACTGGGAACGAACCCGGTTTTCCGTCAGTGGCGTCGGTGATTATTTACATATGGCCTTTCCGCCGAAACTGCACAATATCGAACACGTCGTCATTAACTCTGCGGCTCAAGAAGAACTGGCCCACCGGACCGGTATTTCATCCATTATCATTCCCAATGTTCTGGACTTCGAAAACCCACCGCAAATCGATAAAAAAGAGACAAAAAATTTCCGCAACTCCATCGGATTGAATACCCATGACATTTTAATCCTCCAACCCACCCGCATTGTCCAGCGCAAAGGAATCGAGCATGCCATCACGCTGGCGGAGGAATTAAATGATCCGCGGTATAAACTGGTCATATCCCATGAAGCCGGAGATGAGGGTTACGAGTATGCGGAGTGGCTCAAAGAAGACGCCCGACAGCGGGGTGTGGATCTGCGCCTGGTCACCACCCGGATTTCAGACCCTATTCACAATCATATCAATCACCGGGATCGATACACCCTGTGGGATGTTTATCCGCACGCGGATTTCATCACTTATCCCAGTCTCTATGAGGGTTTTGGAAACGCTTTTCTGGAGGCCATATATTTCAAAAAACCAATGTTGATCAATCGCTATGCCACCTTTGTGCGGGATATCGAACCCAGGGGATTCGATCTGATTGTCATGGATGGTTTTCTTACCCGCAAAACTGTTGAAAAAGTCAGGGAAGTTCTCGAGTCCGCCGAGCGCAGACAAAAAATGGTGAATCACAACTATGATATTGCCACCCGACACTTTTCATATGCCGTGCTGCGCCGGTGGCTGAAAACCATCCTGACCAATTTCTTTGGTGTTGAGGTGTGATCAATACCGAATCGCCGGTTCCGAACTATATAATTCCTGAACTCATAATTCCTGTAATGCCAATACAAGGTTACCCCATCAGACAAGCAATATTACCCCTCTTTTTCTTTCCGGCCTTTCACATATCGAGAATAGCAGAATCGAAAGTTCCGCTTTTTACCCGCCAGATATCGTAAAAAGACCGCTGATCCGCGATTTTCTTACCTGGCATGTTTTTTGCCTATACCATCTAGAGGTGTTTGATTTATCCAGAAAGGAGAGTGTGAACAATGTCTGCCAAAATGATTGTATACAGCGAGAGGGCCAGGGAACGGATGCTAAGTGGCGTCAACAAACTGGCAAATGCGGTTAAGGTCACTCTGGGTCCCAGGGGACGTAATGTTTTACTGGAAAAAACCTTTGGTTCTCCCAGGGTTACCAAAGATGGGGTAACCGTAGCCAAAGAAATTGATTTAGAAGACAAATTTGAAAACATGGGTGCCCAGATGGTGCGGGAAGTGGCCAGCAAGACCAGCGATGTTGCCGGAGACGGCACCACCACAGCGACTTTACTGGCCCAGTCCATTTACAATGAGGGCCAAAAGCTGGTGACGGCTGGGATCAATCCCATGGCGCTGAAACGCGGATTGGACAAAGGGGTCATCTCTCTGGTGGAGGAGCTGAAGAAACTATCCAAACCCATCAAAGACAAAATCGAGATTGAACAGGTGGGGACCATTTCCGCCAATAACGATCAGGTTGTCGGTAAATTGATTTCAGAGGCCATGGAAAAAGTCGGCAAGGAAGGGGTCATCACCGTTGAAGAAGCCAAGAGCATGGAGACCACTTTGGAAGTCGTCGAAGGGATGCAGTTCGATCGCGGCTATATATCCCCTTATTTTGTAACAAACGCCGAAAAAATGGAGGCTGTTCTGCAAGATGCCTACCTCCTGCTGCATGAGAAAAAGATCAGCAGTATGAAGGACCTGCTGCCGCTGCTGGAACAGGTGGCCAAAGGGGGCAAACCCATGTTGATCATCGCGGAGGATGTTGAAGGTGAAGCCCTGGCCACACTGATCGTTAACAAATTGAGGGGAACCCTTCAAGTTGCGGCCGTGAAAGCTCCCGGCTTCGGGGACCGCCGCAAAGCGATGCTTCAGGACATTGCTGTATTGACAGGGGGTCAGGTTGTTTCAGAGGACCTCGGGATCAAGCTTGAAAATTTGACCCTCACAGATCTCGGGCGATGTAAAACTATAAAGGTAGATAAAGACAATACGACGATAATAGAAGGTGCAGGGAAAAAAGAGGAGCTGGGGGGTCGCATCAAACAAATCAGAGCCCAAATTGAGGAGACCACCTCCGATTACGACCGCGAAAAACTTCAGGAGCGTCTGGCCAAACTCGTCGGGGGGGTAGCCGTTATTAAAATCGGCGCTGCCACGGAAACCGAAATGAAGGAGAAAAAAGCTCGGGTGGAAGATGCCCTGAATGCGACCCGTGCCGCTGTTGAAGAGGGAATTGTCGCTGGTGGCGGTGTGGCGCTGATCCGTTGCATCAAAGCGCTGGCTGACGTGAAAGTCAACGGGGAAGGGGATGAAAAAAATGGTCTTAAGATTCTGAAACGGGCCCTCGAAGAACCGTTGCGGCAGATCGTTCAGAATGCGGGTTATGACGGATCTGTGATTAAAAACAAAGTACTGGAGGGCCAGGGAGACTTTGGATTCAATGCTGAGACCGGAAAATTCGAACACCTCATGAAATCAGGTATTGTCGATCCCACTAAAGTTGTCCGATTTGCGTTGCAAAACGCCGTATCGGTGGCGGGCCTGATGCTGACCACCGATGCCATGGTCACCGAGAGACCTAAAAAGAAAAAAACACCGGCTGCGCCGGCGATGGATGAAGACATGTATTAGGATCGGACGGGGTGGCACTTGGCCGGTTGAAACGGTTTGCCCGGTGCCCCCCATTCCTTTCCTGCACTAACATTCAAGTAAGAATCAGGAGATAGGAACTATGGACATGCGCAAGGTTAAGTTTTGTATTATCACCGGTTTTCTCTTGACCCTTTCATTTTGCGGTGTTTCACAGGTCACGGCCGATGAAGTCACTATCATAGGTGAAGTCAACGAGGAATTTCAAATTGTTGCAAAAGGGGTCATCTATGAAGTCGCCGACAATGAAATAGGTGATTATTTGGTGCGAAATCATATCAGCGCCAAAGTAAAAATTAGCGGTACGGTTTCAGAGCAGGGGGGCATAAAGATTATCACCGTGTCGTCATTTGAAGTTCTGGCCGAGTAAATCAAGAATCGCTTCCTCTTTATAATTGGATCAGCAAAAGAGTTACCCAAATTTTTTACCGACCTGTTTTTTAAGGTCTCCGGCGCGGGGAAACCCTATTTCAAATTAAGCATATTTGGGAAATCGTCATACATAATAAAGAAATTGTGAAACTATCCGATTGCGAGATTAACATGAAAAGAAAAGAGAAAAGTAAAAATACAATTGCCGGTATAGTCGTGCCGGGCACCTGGGACCATCAGGGAAAGGTCACGGGGGTGATCATTCAGGCCTACGATGAGAAAGCCTACCTGGTGGAACATAGCCAACTCGGAAATGAACTTTTGAGTCATATCCATGAGAAAGTGGAAGTTGCCGGTAAAATAAGAGAAAGAATAAACGGGAGTATCAGTATTCGTCTTAGAAGCTATAAAGTGATGGCCAAGGATGCCGAATTTCAAAAACTGAAAACGGGCTGACCAAAAGTCATCCTCAGCCGATTTATATCGCTACCGACATTGATCTCATTTGGGTGTAAATATTAATCTGTGCCCAAAATCTCACGGCAACATCTAAAGCCGCCCTTGGCAGCAGATAAACCGTTTTGGCTGCCCCCGGTGTCTCCTGATCTAAACCCGACACATCGTCACATCCATCCAAAAAACAGTTTTCCAGCCGAGCTCTATAAATCCGAGCTAAAGGCCTTGCGGACCCAAATGTGTTTCCGGCAAAAGTGATCATTTGGTCTTGGGTTATTGTCACTATTTTGCTATTACCTCAATACCAGGGACCCCATAACGAGAACAGGCTTGATATGAAATCGCATAAAGAAAAAGAACCCGAGTCCCCCGTTGCACTTCCGCGTGTGCTGGAATTTCTGCGCTCAGTTCCTCCATTTGATGGCCTGGACACCAAAGAGCTGACGCATCTGGTTTCCCGGATGGAGATCGCCTTTTTTCCGCAGGGGCAAAGAATTGTCAATAAGGGAGATCCTGTCTATAAGCACCTGTACATTATTGAGCAGGGTGCCGCTATAATTTCTCTGGTCGACGACAATGGCAATGAGCTGCTGGTAGATGTCCGCGGTGAGTCTGACTATTTCGGCGCCAGCAGCATTCTTGAAGGCAAGCCCGCCATGTTCGATATTACTGCCCAACAGGATCTTTTGACGCTAATGCTTCCAGCGGAAGAATTGCGGCAGCTGGCGAGCAGGCATCCGGAGATTAAGCGCTATTATAGTTTTTCGTTAGCCAGAACGATCAGGGCCGTGCGCCAGTCAAAGGATATCCAGTGGCCCCAACCGATCGGGCAGAGTGCCGTTAGCCTGAACGTTTCCTTGATCGAAAAGCGGGTGAACGATCTGATGATTAAAGACGTGCTCACGTGTGCCCCGGATGTGTCCGTGCGATACGCAGCCCAATTAATGGGCCGACGCCATGTCAGCTCAATCGTGGTCACCGGCAACGGCTCGCACCCATTGGGTATTTTGACGGACAACGACTTGCGCACCAAGGTTGTGGCTGCCGGTATCAGTCCGGACGTGGCCGTGGTCGAGATAATGAATCAGCCGGTGTGCACAATCGCCCCCGACACCTATGCCATCGATGCACTTTTGTCGATGAGCCAACACGGTGTAAGGCTATTGGCGGTCATTGAAAACGATCGCCTGGTTGGTGTTATCAGCGAGCATGATTTGCAGATGGAGGCCGGGAGTTCCCCGGTCCAGGTTCTCAGAGAAATTCAGCGGACTTCCTCATTGGACAATCTGATAGGCTTACGTCCCAAGATAGATCGTGTCCTGGAAATGCTGTTGCACCGGGGAGGGCCCATCAAACAATTGGTCGCTCTGATCACCGAACTCAATGATCGTTTGACGCTTCGGATTCTCAGGCTCGCCGAGCAGCAAATGGAACACGACGGATTCGGCGGGCCACCGGTCCCATATAGCTGGATCGCTTTTGGCAGTGAGGGTCGGCGGGAACAGACCCTGCACACCGACCAGGACAATGCCCTTTTTTTTTCATCCGTTCCCTCGCGGGATGAAGCTGAGTGCAAAACCTGGTTTTTGAGGTTTTCCGAGCTGGCGGTCGATTGCCTGGTTCGTTCCGGGATACCGCGTTGCCCAGGAGGCATCATGGCCTCCAATCCCCAATGGTGCCAGACCGAAGACTGGTGGCAGGCTAAATTTCTGGAGTGGATCCGAGAGCCCAATCCGCAAACCCTGCTGATGGCGTCCATTTTTTTTGATTTTCGCCCGATTTATGCCGGCACGGAATTTCCTTACATTTTACATGACAGGCTGCTCAAGGCCGTACGTCAGAAACAACTATTTATCCGCTTTATGGCTAAAGTCGCCCTCATAAACCGACCGCCGCTGAGCTTGCTCAAAAGGTTTGTCGTAGAAAAATCCGGTGAGCACAAAAATAAAATGGATCTGAAAATGCGGGGGTTGACACCGGTGGTGGATGCCGCCCGTGCGCTCAGCTTGGATCTCGGGATAAAAACTCAAAATACCCTTGACCGCTTGGCGCAGATCAATAAAAAAGGCGTCATAGACACCGGCTTACATGACGATCTTCGCGAAGCCTACGAGTATATCGTCTATCTGCAGATTGATCGACACCGGGATGCTATATCAAAAGGAGAAGAACCGGATAATTTTTTAAACCCGGAGAGCCTAAACAATCTACAAAGAAAAATGTTGAAGGAAAGCTTTCTTGTCGTCAGCCGCCTGCAGGAAACCATCGAATTTCGTTTCAACACTCGCCTGTTGGAGATCTGATGTTTCAGCTATTAGGGGCGCAACTGCATAATCGCTGGATTCGGCATCGATTGCGAGGGAAAAAGCTTCATCCTCTGGCCCGGCAGAACCTGACTGCATTGGATCGTTTGGATATTAACCAACCTGCAAGAAGCCTGCGTTATGTGGTTTTCGATTTGGAGACCACCGGTCTAAACCACAGCCGTGATCAGGTGCTCAGTGTGGCCGCTTTCCGGATTGCCGAGGCAAGGATACGCCTCGGGGAAGTATTCAGCTCACTGGCAAACCCAGACCGCTCGATCCCTTCTGCAGCCATTAAAATCCACGGTATCCTGCCCTCTATGGTGGTTCAGGCACCGAACGCTTCAGAAGTATATGAGCAATTTCTCCGCTATTTGGGGACTGATGTTCTGGTTGGCTACCATGTGGGATTTGACCTGCATTTTATCAATACATACATGAGGCAGACATACGGGTTTCCACTCCAGAACCTTGTTCTGGATGCCCGGGCGATGTGCCGAAAAATTGTTTTTCCTCCCCATCTTGGATCTTACACGGTTCGCTACAAAGGGGATCCGGAATTAGATGCGGTGGCCAAACTCTTCGGCGTCGAAATTTACGAGCGGCACTCTGCTCTCGGAGATGCCCTGGCCACGGCGTTAATTTTTCAACGGATTTTGGCGACGCTGGAGAAAAGGGGGCTGAAGCGGTTGAGAAACCTTCTATCCATTTCACGGTAGTGCTGTGTCCCAGAGATAAATTACAAAATATTATACATTATTTCAAGTAAATAACACCTGGCTTCATTGTTGCTTGTTTATTGGAAACTTGATATAAATCATCAACTTAATCCGAAAGCGTGACGCCGAAGATATGCCGACAACAAAAAACCTCGTCATCATCGCCACCAATAATCCGTCAGTCGTTGATTCGGTCAAAGCACGTCTTCATAAGGAGTTTGAGGTTGATTCCGCAACCAATAAGGAGATATGTCTGCATAGGCTTAAGCAAAAAAGGTATGAATTCATATTTATTGATGTTTCCCTGCTTATGGGAAAACAGGGGACAAAAACCAACCAAGAGCATTATAAAAACGAGTTGTCCCCCTTTTGGCAGCTATATCCTACCGCCAATATTGTTGCAGTGTCTCCCCTGGAAACAATCCGTGAAGCTGTTTATGCGGTAAAAGCGGGTGCCAACAATTACATCACCTTTCCCATCGATCCGGAAGAAATTCAGTACGTGATTGAGAATATACAACAGGAAAAATTAAAATTGTCCGAATTGGTCTATTTGCGAGACCGATTCTGGGACAAGAATGTGCTGGATGTGACGCGGACAAAAAGTCCCGTGATGAAAACTGTTTTTGACAAGGTCCGCTCGGTTGCCCCAACCCGCACAACTGTCATGTTGTATGGTGAAACAGGCACCGGCAAAGGTGTCATCGCCAGATTGATTCACCAGCATAGCAATCGTAAAAATAATCAATTCATCAGTGTCCATTGCGGTGCTATTCCGGAAACTTTGCTGGAGAGTGAGTTATTCGGACATGAAAAAGGGGCTTTTACCGGCGCTGTAAAACGAAAGTTGGGGAAGTTCGAAATCGCCCAAAACGGCACCATTTTTTTAGACGAGATCGGAACCATCTCGCCGGCGGCTCAGGTTAAACTGCTGCAGGTTTTACAGGATAGAACCTTTCAACGGGTTGGCGGAGAAGAAGAAATTGAGGCCGATGCGCGTGTGATCGCTGCCTCAAATATGGGACTCAAGGAAATGTGTCAAGAGGGAAAATTTAGGAATGATTTGTATTACCGTCTCAATGTATTCCCCATCGAGATTCCACCCCTGAGAGACCGAAAAGATGACATTCTTTTACTGGTTGAAAACTTTCTAAAAAACCTCAATCAATTGTACCCAAAAAAAATTACGACCATTCACCCTTTGGTTATGGAAGCTTTTCAGACTTATGACTGGCCGGGTAATATTCGGGAACTTGAAAACCTGATCGAGCGGTCGTATATCTTAGAGACGAGTTCAACACTCACGCCTGATAGTTTCCCTGGAGAACTGTTTGCCGGGGATGAATCTGTGGCCCAGATTACACTGAATCCTTCTCACACCTTATCAGAAGTCAGAAGCAGGGGTATAGAAAATATAGAGAGACAGTATTTAAAGGAAATTCTGATACTTAACAAAGGCCGTATAGATCGGACAGCCACCCATGCCGGTATCAGCACCCGCCAGCTGCACAAACTTCTGACCAAGTATGGCATTAAAAAAGAAGACTTCAGATAAACCCATCCCGCTCATAAGCCCTCGAAAACTATAGCCCGTATCGCCACTTAAAACGGAATTTTCGATTCCGTTTTATTGATCCATCAGAACTCGTAGTTCCGTTTTGTCAGGTAGTTTCAGGTGGCGTCCCGTTTTTCTCTTTCCCCATATCTATCCTCGACTGCCTGATTTTGAAGCCCAGACGGATAGTGCTTCAATTTTCACCCTGAACGCCGAAGGGTTCCTACTGCAAGGGTTTACCATCCTATCTCGGCAAATTGAGCCCTAGGGTGATTCCAGGCTCAAGAGACGTAATCCCCGCCTCTGAGATATATATATTTTTTTTCACACCTTGTCTATTGGCATAGGCCTTGCACTTTTTAGCAGGCCCAATACCAGATTTTTCTTAAAATCATAAAACCAAGACCGGATATCAACCATGCCAACGGATATCCAAACGAAAGTCATTACCTGTATCCAGTGCGACTGTGAGTTTGACTATACAGTTGATGAACAAATTTATTACCAGCAAAGATGCTTTGACGAACCCAAGCGCTGTCCCGCATGCCGCAGGAAAAAATCAAGGCAGCTTTATTGGCAGCCAATCAGAAAGAACACGATTAAAAAGAAGTATCATCATAAAGATCTATACTAGCTTGAAGGTCAGGCCGCTTTTTAAAATAATGGTAAAAGAACCTGGCGCGGGAGTCGAACCATGAAGGATGACGATCTGGATTACTTTAAGAATATTCTAAACCAACAATTGCGTGAGCTGGCACGACGAGGAGATGAAACCGTGGAGGGTCTGTTAGCGGCAACTATTAATGAACCGGACCCCCTGGACCGGGCAGCAAGAGAGGCGGACCGCAATTGTACCCTCAGGCTGCGAGACAGAGAAAGCAAACTGATTGGCAGGATCAGGCAATCGCTGGAGGCCATAGAAGAAGGAACTTACGGGGTTTGCGAAGCTTGCGGTTCGGATATTTCAATTAATCGCTTAAAGGCCAGGCCGATTGCCCGCTATTGTATAAAGTGCAAAACCAAAATGGAGGCATTCGAAAAAGTCGTCGGGTTATAGTTCACTTTTCATAACGGGTAAACGCCATGAAACATCAACAAGGTCATGATAAATCAGTAAAGATATCAGATGATAAAATGATCCCCGAAAAATACATAAATCTGGAAAAAATTGTGGTTGAATGCATCTGCCCCAAATGTGGTGTGAGACATTATATGAATTTTCCGTGGACCGGTAGAGGTACACCCAGGAAATTTTGCGCCAGATGCAAGGCATAATCCATAACATCGGAAAGGAGAATTTTAGCGAGTAATTAGTCGACAGGGAGTCACAGACAGAATGAGGCAGAGCCGTCAGCGGCTCTGCTTTTTTTTACCCCGCAATCATATTTGTTCGGAGCAGGCCGGCGACAAGGGCTGAACTGGAATGTTGGATTTGTCAAATTGTCAGAATAATATTCCGTTTGCCTGCACCTCTTCATTCAGCTCTATTTCGGAACATTATTTTGACATCCGCTGTATACGACACTGAAAAGCGTCATCCACAGAGCCCATGCAATCCATTGACGTGGTTGAAAAATTGAAAATGTATGCTATGGAGTATGGTTAAATGAGGGGTCGGGGTATTTTTTTCACGGCAAGCTGATCGCTCCTGCGCTTCCAAGGGGCAGAGGGCTATTGCCGCCGAGAAAGGCAAAACACGGTGTCGGTTCTTGTTGGAGTGAAAGTTTTAAATAGCCGGCAGTAAAATGCAAGGCAGTTGCCGCTGTCAGGCTGGGCAGGCAACAACCCGGCATCTTGCCGTGAAAAAAATACCCCGACCCCTCAAATAATTACAATCTCAAATGAGAGTAGACAAAATCCGGAAAATTTTTTAAGTGCTCTAAACAAAGGCTTTCATCTAAAGTGGGTGGTTCGATGCATAAACCGCGATCTAGCGCAATGGACAGCTGCGATGGAATATAAAAGATTACAGCGCGCACTGACCCTGCTGTTTTGTATAATTGCATTCGGAACCGGTGGTTACTATGTCGTTGAGGAAATGTCTGTTTTCGAGGCATTTTATATGACACTCATCACCATCAGCACAGTCGGATTTAGTGAGATAAAACCACTCACTGTTTACGGCCGTGTTATTACCATCGTCATTATTACCGGCGGTGTTACCCTTGGGGCTTACACCATCGGTATGCTGCTGAGAATGTTCATTGAAGGTGAATTGAGAAAAAGCTTCGGGAGAAGAAAATTGGAAAAGAAAATTTCGGCTTTAAGGCATCACTTTATCATATGCGGGTACGGGCGCATCGGCAAAGTTATTTGCCAGGAATTGAATGCTGAAAACATACCCTTCGTCGTGATCGAAAAAGATCGCTCTAAAATTGAAGGGCTGGAAGATCTCGGATATCTGTATATTCATATGGATGCCACAACTGAAGACGCTCTGATGGCAGCCGGTATTAAGAATGCCAGGGGGATTGTTCCGGCCGTACGATCCGATGCCAACAATGTTTTTATTACGCTGACAGCCAAGGGTCTTCAACCGGAAATATTTGTCTTGTCGAGAGCCTCCGATGAAAAAAATGAAGCGAAGTTAAAAAGAGCCGGTGCCCAGCGGGTGGTTTCACCGCATCTGATCGGTGGCCGTCGAATGGCACAGGTGTTAAAAAGGCCCACGGTCGTTGACTTCATCGATATTGCCATGATGGAGAGTCACTTGGGTTTGATGATGGAAGAGGCAAAAATTGGACCGAATTCTCATCTTATCGGCAAGACACTGATAGAAAGCCAACTCAGACAGGACTTCGGGGTGATCATCGTGGCCATTAAAAAACCCACGAATGAGATGATTTTCAATCCGATACCCTCGGAGCAACTGGAGGCTGGAGACGTAATTGTCGTTATGGGCAAAAAGGAGGATTTGAGGCGGATGACGGAAGTGCTTTAACTGTCAGGTTGGCCGGTTTGTCCCGCTTTCAGACTGTGTCGCAATTCGTAAAAAGCTGTCATTCCGGACGAATCCCGCATTGCGGGATGAGATCCGGAATCCAGAATTTGCCAATGGTAACAGGCTTTTACTGGATCCCGGCTCGCGCCCGCTTCGCGAGGCTTGGCCGGGATGACGAATTGCGACACAGCCTGTTTACGGGTGGTCGTTGGCTTCGGAACATTATTTTGACATCCGCTATAAAAGTCCAAAAATGAATTCTGCCTATTTATAACCGGCAAACAGGCTCGACCCATTACATGTGGACCGTTTGCAATGCGCCAACATGCTGTGGCGGGCTATTGGGCCATCGACGGGTTTTTGAAGCAAATGCTAGGTTTGTTGCCTGACCAGGTATTCTCTGATGCGATTGCCGTCCATCTCTTTGACGGTAACCAGAAATTTTCCGACTGCTATCTCTTCATTTTCCCGGGGGATGCGCTCGATGGTGTCTAAAATGTATCCCGAAAATGTGTCGTATTCCTTGGACTCCGGAATATTCATCGGTATTTTTTCATTCACTTCTTCAATTTCTGATTTGCCCGGGACAATCCATTCATTTGGCTTGACCCTGACAATTTGAGGTTCATCTTTATCGGTTTCATCAACGATTTCTCCGACAATTTCCTCAAGGGCGTCCTCAAGGGTGATCAGTCCGGATACGCCCCCGTGTTCATCGACAATGATGGCCATGTGTTGTTTTCGCTTTTTGAATTGCCGAAGTAAAGAATCCAGCTTTTTGTATTCCGGCACAAAATAAGGCTTATTCATGATTTTGCGCACATCTATCTCTCCATTGCCCTTGGCCTGTTCCATGAATAGGTCTTTGATATTCAGGATGCCGACCACATGGTCAATATCGCCTTCTATCACCGGGATTCGGGTATAACCGGATTGGATGATGGCCGCTAGATCCAGATTTTCATCTGCATCGACCACAAACATATCACCTCTGGGCGTCATGATTTCAGAAGCATTGGTATCATCGAACTCGAATATATTTTGGATGAATTCCTTTTCTTCTTCCTTTATCTCGCCCTCTTCTTCAACGACTTCGACAAAGGTTTTCAGCTCCTCTTCGGTAACCCTGTGCTTTTTTTGTATCTTGTTGGTTATTTGGGGAATAAAATTCAGAAAGATAATAATCGGCGAAAACAACAATGAGAGCCAATACAAGGGAATGATGACTATTCTGGCAATAAAGATATTATTGCGGGTTGCAATCGATTTTGGAAAAATTTCGCCAAAGATCAGTATCGCAAGGGTCATGATCCCGGTGGCAATTCCTACGGCATGGTGTGCGAACAACTTTATCGTCAGGGCGGTGGCCAGGGCGGAAGCAGCGACATTCACCAGGTTATTGCCTATCAGAATAGTTGAAAGAAGTTTGTGGGGATCTTCTTTCATTTTTTTTATCAGCGTATTTGCTCTGCCTTTACTTTTAGCGATGTGCCTGGCTTTAACTTTGCTGATGGAGAAAAGAGCCGTTTCGGCGGAAGAGAAGAACCCTGAAAGCAATATCAGGGCAATGAGTACAATAATTTGATCTAACATTCAGTGTGTCCCTGATATAAAATATACAAGGAATAATCGACGAGGCAGTTGTTATTTTTTGTTGTCAGCTCTTCCAAACTTGAATTTGTAGCAGGTTGACCTCTTTTGGGGGTATGCTGGTATTGTGTCGTTCGGATCCGTTTGTATTATTATCGACTTGTTAATAAATATAATAATATTCGGAAGGTATGTCAATTAATAAGTTGGCCGTCTACAATTTATGTTTTTTGTGATCGATTTATTTAGCATAATCGAGTCATTGCGAGATCCATATTTAATCCTCAAATTATACCCGGAAAGAAGGTTTGCGGCGCTGGCGTTTGGCGCTGAAACCAATGATAAATCCGAAAAACAGAACACCGGCGCCCGTCAAAAACCACCGGATCATCTGGCGGGTTTCCAGTCTTTCTATTTCTTCTTTTAATTTTTCCGACTGCTGGTCTTTTTCAGCCAGCTGAGCAACGGCTTGTTCATATTCAGTTTTGAGGTTTAAATAATCCGCAGCTTCAGTTTTTAGATTTTCATACGACATGTTGACTTTTTTCACACCGGCCTCTAATTGATTCAGTTCGGCACGAAGTCTTTTGTTTTCCTTGGCGAGATGGTTATTTTCTTCTATTAACCCGGGCACCTGGTTTTTTAAGGCGTCGTACCTTTTTTGAAGTCTCTCCAGAATTATTCCTTTTGTTTCACGGGCAGTAAGATATCGATGAAGAACCCACCCCTCTTTACCATCCGGCAGTCTGACCCGGGCCCATTTGTCATCCATTTGGATAATCTCGACCGTCTGGCCGGATTTCAAAACAGCTAAAAAACCCTGATCGGATCCTTTTGCTGACCGCACCGCTAGCCTTAAGACATCGGTGACATACATGGTTTCTGCCCGGATCAGAAGGGGGAACAGAATTAGGCCAAGACAAAACCCAGCGACAACAATCGATTTTATTTTCATATCCATAGTCCGGCTTTCTCCTGCAATCGTGGTATGGATGCAATTAACAATATTTTTTAAAAATTATCGGATTAAAATGCCCCGACTCCTGAATTAATTGGTTTAATTTCACCTTAGAATACATTATAGCGTTTGTAAAACTGTATCTGTCAATAATTTCTTTGAAAAACTTGAATTACTTGATATTTTTGTTATATTTATACAATAAACGGAGCCACACGGGTGTTTTTCAAGCTGATTGCTTGCGGGGTGTTTTTTATGATTGCCTACGACATGCAATGCAAGGACGGCCATTCTTTTGAAGGCTGGTTTGAAGATGAAAAATCTTACCTGGAGCAGCAAAAAAAGGGATTGATCGCCTGCCCGGTTTGCAATGATACTCAGGTTGCCAGGATTCCGTCTGCATTTGCGATTAAATCCTCCCGGCCGGCAGCGGCCGGTAAATTACGCCAAAAAGACCTGGCTAAAATCGGACAGAAAATTGTGGATTATGTTGAAAAAAATTTTGAAGACGTCGGTTGCAATTTTGCCAAAGAAGCCCTGAAAATACACTATGGTGTCACGGAACCAAAGAATATCAGGGGCTTCAGCTCGGTAGAGGAAGAAAAA
>JASFTQ010000088.1:0-14501 GCA_050053515.1 Desulfobacterales bacterium
AACAGCCCTCTGCCCCTTGGAAGCACTGGGGCGATCAGCTTGCCGTGAAAAAAATACCCCGACCCCTCAGATAATTAGAGCTGAGCCATAAATTGCAGAAGCTGAATACATTTATAATTTACTGGTTTCCCCTCATTGTTTATTGCATCTTTATTTTCATTCAGTCTGCCCATCCAACCCCGGACCTTATCCCGCCCCGACCCTTTTTGGATAAAATGCTTCACTTTTTGGCCTATGCCGTAATGGGAATTCTTTTTACACGTGCCTACCGGACACTGAGGTTCAAAACACGACCTCATTTGTTGATAGTGCTCAGCATCACATCTTCGATTCTGTATGGGGTCAGTGACGAAATTCACCAGCACTTCATTCCCTGGCGGCAGGCGGATCTCATGGACGGATTTGCCGATGCCCTCGGCAGTGTTTTTGGCGTTTTGTTGTACCACTTCATTGGCGTGAAAAATCGGCACCAAACCCGCTAGGTAATAACTTGTCTTTACAACCACGATGCTAATTATTTTACCTTAAATTGAGCGATTTTTTAGGAAAATCGCAACTCATAGTTTCCGGGATGCCGGCTCCGTCATCCCGGACTTGATCCGGCAGCGGGAATCCAGGAGGTTTTTACTTACCTGAGGGGTCCGGATATTTATTGCAGGAAAAGATGCCGGGTTATGGCCTGCCATGTCTAATAGCGGCAACTGCCTTGCATCTTGTTTCCTGCGAATGACTTCTGTCCCTGTCCCGACGATCAATACTGCAGTTTGCCTTTCCAAGCGGCAATAGCCCATTGCCGGTTAAAATCACTGAGGCGATCAGCTTGTCGTGCAATAAATATCCCGATCCCTCAATTATGTGGCCACAAAAATGACCCAATTTAGATATAAGGTTGCTAGTTTGGCACCCGTGACGGGGCGCTATTTGGGTTGACATGCGCCACAATTTCTTATAGGTACGTTCTCTTTGGTGCGTCTGCCCGTCCTCTTGAATTGTCGGTTTAATTCCCACGGTGTTGGGTGAAGGTGGCTGTATTGAAGGAGTTGAATCATAAAGAGTGTTGGATTTTTTTGTCAAGCTGCTTGTTGATTTTTAATCCCTCTCCATGGAATTGTTTTTGGCGAGGGATTTTTTTGAGCAAGGTTAACCCTTGGCACAGATGAATGTATGGCAACGAGGAGAAAAATGAAACGACAGGAGCAATTTGAGGCTATTTTATCGAAATACTCTAAAGAAAGAGATGCATTGATTCCGATTCTGCAGGATATCCAGGAAGAATTCGGCTATCTGTCGCCTGAGTCCATGGCGGTCGCGGCAAGATATTGTCGCGTATCTCCGGTGGAGGTTTACGGCATTGCAACTTTTTACGCCCAGTTTAAATTTAGCCCCGTCGGCAAGCACAAAGTTATGGTCTGTCAGGGCACGGCCTGTCACGTAATGGGGGGCGGACGGATACTTCAAGAGGCGCAGAATTTACTTAAAATTCGGCCGGGCGAAACCACTGGGGACATGAAATTTACCCTTGAAACCGTGGCCTGCATCGGCGGGTGTGCCCTGGCGCCGGCAATGGTTGTTGACAAAAATACCTACGGAAGAGTTAAACCCGAAAATGTCATGGAGATTTTGAATGAGGCCGACAAATCTTAATAAACTGTTCAGGAAGGACCGCCAGGTACTTGTCTGCCGGGGAACCGGTTGTGAATCTCAAAAGGCCAAAGCAATTTTCACCGCCCTGGAAAAAGAAGTCAAAAAAAACGGCCTTGCCAAAAAGATCGAGGTCAAATTCACCGGTTGTCACGGTTTCTGCCAGCAGGGGCCGACAGTCATGATCGAGCCCGAGGGTACCTTTTACTGTCAGGTCACGCCCGAAGATGTTCCTGAAATCGTAAGTACTGATCTTAAAAACGGGGACATGGTCGAGCGCCTGCTGTTCGTAGATAAAAAGTCCAAGCCCAAAAGGTCGGTGCCCGACTACAAAGATATCGATTACTTTAAACCGCAGCAACGGGTTGTGCTGCGCAATTGCGGTTTCATCAACCCCGAGGACATTGATGATTATTTGAAAATCGGTGGCTATGAAGGCATCCGCAAGGCACTTGCCATGCCCCGGAAAGAAGTTATTGAAGAGGTCAAATCCTCCGGCTTGCGTGGCAGAGGTGGAGCAGGATTTCCGACCGGTGTAAAATGGGAATTTTGTCATAATTCCCCCGGTGATCAGAAATATTTGATATGCAACGCCGATGAGGGAGATCCCGGAGCATTCATGGATCGGGGTGTGCTGGAAGCTGATCCCCACAGCGTTTTGGAAGGAATGATGATCGCTGCATATGCCATTGGCGCCTCCAAAGGATATGTATATGTCAGAGCAGAATATCCGCTGGCTTATGAGCGCGTAATGATTGCCATCGAACAGGCTGCGACTCGTGGTTTTTTGGGAAAGAATATTTTTGGATCTGATTTCGACTTTGAGATAAAAGTCAAGCTGGGTGCCGGTGCTTTCGTCTGCGGTGAGGAAACCGCTTTGATGGCCTCGATTGAGGGACGGCGCGGCATGCCGCGACCAAGACCGCCGTTTCCGGCGGTCAGCGGTTTGTTTGACAAGCCCACCAATATCAACAACGTTGAAACCTTTGCCAATCTTCCGGTAATCCTTACTAAAGGCGGCCAGTGGTTTGCTGGTCTCGGGACCGAGAGCAGCAAGGGAACCAAGGTCTTTGCTCTGGCGGGTAAAATCACCAACAGCGGTTTGGTTGAAATTCCGATGGGCACACCCTTGAAAACGGTGGTGCAAGATATCGGTGGCGGCATCCCCAATAAACGAAAATTCAAAGCAGCACAAACCGGCGGCCCTTCCGGTGGTGCCATTCCTGCCGTCAATTTTGATATCCCCATTGACTACGAGCATTTGGCTGAAGTTGGCTCTATTATGGGATCCGGCGGTCTCATTATTACCGATGAAACCACTTGCATGGTGGACATGGCGAAGTTTTTCCTTTCCTTCACCCAGAAGGAATCCTGCGGCAAATGTGTACCCTGCCGTCTGGGGACCAAAAAAATGCTTGAGATCTTGACGGATATCTCAAAAGGGCAGGCAACCATGGATGACTTTCAACTCCTGCAAGAGCTGGCCGAGGATATCACTGCTGGATCTTTGTGCGGTCTGGGTCAAACAGCGCCCAATCCGGTGCTGTCAACCATAAAATATTTTAAGGATGAATATGAGGCCCACATTGTGGATCAGGAGTGCCCGGCACGGGTATGTGTCGATCTGATAAAATTTGAAGTCAATGCGGAAAACTGCACCAAATGCGGTTTGTGCTTTAAGGCGTGTCCGGCAGATGCGGTGGTTTGGAAAAAAAAGGAAACCGCTAGAATCGATAATGAAAAATGCGTAAAATGTCGCGCGTGCATCCTGGCGTGCCGGTTTCATGCTATAGATTAATCGAGGGGGTTTAATCGATGGATGAAAAGACCATTACCTTAACGGTGAACGGGAAAGAATTAAGGGGGAAAAAAGGTCAAACGGTCCTGGAAGTTTTCCGTGACAACGATATTCATATCCCGACACTTTGTTATCACCCCAAAATGCCTCCTTATGGAGGGTGTCGGTTGTGCATCGTCGAAATCGAGAAAATGCGCGGGCTCGTGCCGGCCTGCACCACACCAGCGGCTGACAGGATGGTGGTCCAGACCCATACCGATCGGGTTGTTCGCGTCCGAAAGTCCGTGCTCGAACTGCTTTTGGCATATGGCAACCACAACTGCCTGTTGTGTGAGTCAAACGGCAATTGCGAGTTGCAGGATCTTGTTTATGAGCACGGGATTGAGACCGTCAGATTCCAAGGAGATTTTAAACCGATTCCGCTGGATGATTCCAATGCGATGATCGTGAGGGACCTGTCAAAGTGTGTTCTCTGCGGACGCTGTGTTCGTGCCTGCCTTGAAGTTCAGGTCAACGGGGTCATTGAAGTTGCCCGACGCGGCTCTGATGCGTTTATCTCCACTTTTGATGATATGCCGCTGAAAGATTCCAACTGTGTTTTTTGCGGAGAATGTGTGGCTGCCTGTCCAACCGGGGCTTTGATTGAAAAGCAGGCCAAATTCCGGGGACGCCCCTGGGAGGTGGAAAAAGTGGTCACCACCTGCGGGTATTGCGGCGTGGGCTGTCAACTGGCGCTGAACGTCAAAGACGGACAGGTGGTCAAAGTGACATCCAGCCATGAGATTCCCGGCCCCAACAAAGGCAGCCTCTGTGTCAAGGGGCGTTTTGGCTACGACTTTATCCATCATCCGGATCGGTTGACCCGACCGTTGATCAAAGAAAACGGCAATTTCCGGGAATCCAGCTGGGATGAGGCTTTGAATCTGGTTGCCGATCGATTCGGCAAAATCAAAAGAGAATACGGCCCTGATTCTTTAGGATTTATGTCATCGGCCCGCTGTACCAATGAAGAAAATTACCTGCTGAACAAGTTTTCCCGGGCGGTCATCGGCACAAACAACATCGATCACTGCGCCCGTCTCTGACATTCTTCCACTGTGGCCGGTCTGGCCGCAGCGTTTGGAAGCGGGGTTATGACAAATTCCATCGAAGAATTCGAAAATGCCGATGTCATTCTCATCACGGGGACCAACACCACTGAAATGCATCCGGTCATTGCCACTTTCATGAAACGCGCCGTACGAAGCGGGCGGACAAAATTGATAGTGGTGGACCCCAGGGCAATAGGTTTGACCGCCCAGGCCGACATTTGGCTGCGGCAAAAACCCGGCTCCGACATTGCCTGGTTGAACGGCATGATGCATGTGATCATCAAAGAGGGGCTCTATGACAAAGCATATGTCGAAAGCCGCACGGAGGGATTCGAAGACCTCAAAAAAGCCGTTAAGCCATACACTCCCAAGAAGGTTGAAGAAATCAGCGGTATTCCCAAAGATGATCTGATCGCAGCAGCGCGGCTTTATGCCGGTGCACCGGCGGCTTCTATTGCGTACACCATGGGCATCACCCAACACATTAACGGGACCGATGCGGTCAAGAGTATCGCCAATCTCGGCATGCTTTGCGGCAATGTGGGCATTGAATCCGGCGGCGTGAATCCGTTGCGGGGCCAAAACAACGTTCAAGGGGCCTGTGATATGGGCGGACTGCCGAATGTCTATTCGGGTTATCAGGCTGTCACTGATGAGGCTTTGCGGAAAAAAATGGCGAAGGCCTGGGGAGTTACAGGTCTTCCGGACAAACCGGGTCTCAAAGTAACCGAAATGATGCCCAAAGCCCACGCCGGAGAACTTAAATCGTTGTATATTGTCGGCGAAAATCCGATGGTATCGGATCCGGATGTGAATCATGTTGAAAAAAGCCTCACCAAACTTGATTTTTTGGTCGTTCAGGATATTTTTATGACCGAAACTGCTCAGCTTGCCGATGTGGTTTTACCGGCGGCCTCGTTTGCAGAAAAAGACGGCACATTTACCAATACCGAGCGAAGGGTGCAGCGGGTGCGCAAAGCGGTGGAGCCTCCCGGGGAAGCCCGGGCCGACTGGGAAATTATTTGCGATATCGCTGGCCGGATGGGATACGCGATGTCTTATTCGGATGCCGGCGCGATTCTTGACGAAATCGCGGCTGTAACCCCGTCGTATGCCGGGATTGATTTCAGTCGCATCGACATGGGGGGAATCCAGTGGCCTTGCCCCACCAAAGAACACCCGGGGACCAAGTATATGCACAAGGATCGATTTGCGCGAGGAAAGGGGCTTTTTCACGCCATCCAGTGGACCCCGCCGGCAGAACAGCCGGATAAGGACTATCCGTTTATACTGACCACCGGAAGGGTGCTCTATCATTATCACACCGGCAGCATGACCCAGCGCTCCAAAGGATTGATGGAACGCTATCGGGAATGCCTGGTGGAAGTGAATACCCAGGACGCCAAGCGGCTGAAGATCAAAGATGGTGACAAAATACAGGTCTCCTCACGCCGCGGCCAAATAGAGGCCCGGGCTAAAGTTGGTGAAGCCACTGATAGCGGAACCATTTTTATTCCCTTTCATTTCTATGAGGCGGCTGCTAACCGGTTGACCAACGCTGCCCTGGATCCGATTTCCGGAATCCCCGAATACAAGGTTTGTGCGGTGACATTGTCCAAGGCGGCTTAAAAATAGTTACAAAACCATGCCTGAGGCGGGCACATTACTGAAAAACTTTTTAAACTGATTCCTGGGAAACTCCCCTAAACGGCTACTCTGATTGGAATCATAGAACTCAATAAGTGGCCAAAAAGCAAAGGCCCCCGGAGGAGATCGACCTCCACCGGGGGCTGTTGTTTTTCTAATGGCAGAATCCCTAACGCCCTTTAAAATAGTTACTTGAGTATCAACATTATTTTTAGTATCTGAACAGTTTAAAAGGCATCAAACCGGACAGAGGGTGAAAAACATGACCGACATTAATCAAGAACAGCAAATGATCCTTTCAACGGTACGCAAAATTGCCCGTGAGGTGGTCAAACCCAGGGCGGCTGAGATTGATGAAAACCGTGAATTTCCCTGGGACATTGTAAAAATATTTACGGAAAACGGCATCTTAACACCGCTTCTGCCGGAGAAATATGGGGGTATCGGGGCGAGTTATCTGCTCTTTTCCATGATTATCGAAGAAATTGCAAAAGTATGCGCATCTTCGGCACTGATCCTGATTGCTCAGGCCGATGGTATGCTGCCGATTTTCTATGGGGGAAGTGAAGCGCTCAAAGAAAAATACCTGCCCGGCCTGACAAAAGGAAAACTGGCGGCCTTTGCCGCAACGGAGCCCGGTGCGGGATCAGATATCCTTTCAATGAGAACCCGCAGCGGTGAGAAGGACGTTTATGTCATAAACGGACAGAAATGTTTCATTACCAACGGCAGTGTCGCTGATGTGATCAGTCTGTATGCCTATACAGATCCGGAAAAGGGAGCCAAGGGAATCTCAGCCTTTGTGGTGGAAAAGGGATCAAAGGGGCTGAAGTACGGCAGAGACGAGAACAAAATGGGGATGAGAGGTTCCATTAATTCCGAATTGTTTTTTGAAGACATGACCGTGCCGGCGGAAAACCGGATCGGAGAGGAAGGTGAGGGGATCGCCAACTTGATGGCAACCCTGAATACCAGTCGCCTGTTTGCAGCAGCCCAGGCAGTCGGGTTGGCTCAGGGGGCCATCGACGAAGCCGTTGCCTATGCCAAACAACGGGTTCAGTTTGGTCAACCCATTTCAAAGCTTCAGGCCATTCAGTTCATGCTGGCGGATATGGTGGCAAGCACGGAAGCCGCCCGCCTGTTGACCTATCAGGCCGCCGGCTACATCGACGAAAAGAAACATAGCCTGGTTCCGAAATTCTGCGCCATGGCTAAATTTAGCGCTTCGGATGCGGCCATGAAGGTTACAACAGATGCCGTTCAGGTTATGGGCGGTTATGGCTACATGAAGGATTATCCGGTGGAGCGGATGATGCGGGACGCCAAACTCATTCAGATCTATACCGGAACCAATCAGATTATGCGGCTTGTCACCGCCCGGGAGATATTCAAAGAGTAAAAGGCACCCCCAGTAAAAAGCCCGGCTTTTTACAAGCCGGGTTTTTTATATATATAGTCTCTTAAAGTGGTTTTAAAATTTCAGATCAGGCACAAGCCGATGAAAAAGCGGAGCATACACGTGTTAGTATGTGAGCATTTTGAAGAGGTTTGTAACGCAGCCATTGGGCCTTAGATGGAGTTTTAAAACCACTTTTAGTCTACTTTCGGCCTCGGCAGCACCCCCGCGCGCTCGGCAATCTCGGGAACCTTGTGTTCCCATTCGATGGCCATTAGGTGGACCCCGGCCACCCCTTTCATCTCCTTGAACTCTTCGATTTGTTCACAGGCAATTTTGATGCCTTCTTCGGCCACCTTACCCTTTTCGGCCCCTTGAAGCCTTTCGATAATTTCATCGGGCACATCCATTCCGGGAACCCTGCTTTTCATGTATTTGGCCATACCGATGCTTTTCATCGGCGTCACCCCGGCCAGAATATAGGCCTTTTCGGTGAGCCCCATATCGTTGGCTTGCTTGATCCATTCGCGAAACTTTTCCATGTTGTATATGCATTGGGTCTGGATAAAATCCACACCGGCATTGACCTTCTTGGCCAGTCGATGAACCCGCCACTCGAAGGGATCGGCAAAGGGATTGGCCGCCGCACCGATAAAAATTTTGGGCGGTTCATCCAATTCGGCGCCACTGAGAAATTTACTGTCATCGCGCATCCGTTTGACCATGTTAATCAACTGCATGGAATCGATGTCGAACACCCCTTTGGCCTGGGGATGATCACCGAATTTCTGGTGGTCGCCCGAAAGGCACAACATATTGCGGATACCATGGGCATAAGCGCCTAAAATATCGGCCTGCATGGCAAGCCGGTTGCGATCCCGGCACACCATTTGAAAGTTTGGCTCCAAACCTTCCTGGATCAACAACAGACAGGCCGCCCAGCTGGCCATCCGCACAACCGCGGTTTGATTGTCGGTGATGTTGACCGCATCCACAACGCCTTTCAGGTGGCCGGCTTTTTTCTTTACCTCCTCGGCATTGGCACCGCGCGGCGGCCCCAGTTCACCGGTAAATGCAAAATGTCCGGCATTTAAAATTTTCTCGAGATTGCTTCCTGATTTCAACCCATTTCTCTCTGTGCTCATTACGATCCCCTTTATCGATATGGCGCCGCTAAACGCCTAATTTTCTTCCGCTTTTTCGGGCTTTTCGTAGCCGGGCTGGATGATTGTCCGGGGCTCCTGGTCGACCCATTCAACCGCCTCTGTGAGGTCCATAATTAGATCCAGCCGGCCCTGTTGCGACAGCCGCTCATGAATCTTATACCAGGCGCAGGGTTGATCCGGGTCTATTTCGCAGCTGCCTTTATTGGTGCCGCCGCAAGGGCCATTATAGAGCCCCTTGGCACACATGGTCACCGGACAGATCCCGCCGGTCATGGCCAGCACACAGCGTCCGCACGACTTGCATCGTTCTTCATACCAACCCACCGCCTGGTTTACCGCCAGACCGGTGGTGTCCACCCCGGGAAATACGGGTTTGTGTGGGAATCTCTCGGCCAGAAACTGTATGCCGACGCCGCACGCCATGGAAATAATTGCTTCATAGTCATCGACCATCGAATCCAGTTCCGCCAAAAATTCCCGGTCACATTGTCTTTCAACACTCACACCACCCATTTCAATGGGATCGTCTTCCAGCTTTCTGGCCATTTCAAGTTCGGAGTTTAGGACCTGAACTTCTTTCTGTCCACCGGCCAGACAAACGGAAACACATGTTCCGCAGCCGACATTCAGGACTTTCTTGTACGGTTTGAGCATTTTTTTTATTTCTTCAAAGGGTTTTCTCTTGGCAACTATCATATCTCCTCCTGATGCATCAGACGGGTTTCCGCCGACCGGCTTGTTTATTCAAGGCAAACCAGACCGGTGAAGGGCCGAGACCGCTTATCCTTTCGGTGAACTCCGTACAAATTTCTGCCCATCGCGGTCCCATGGCTGCCGAAAGGTTGTACATTTCTACCCGTGCAGGATCAATACCGACTTCTTGCAGTATTATTTTGAGATGATTCACCCGTTTTTTCGCGTTGGTATTTCCTTCCAGGAAATGGCACTGCCCCTCGAGTCACCCGGCCACGAATACACCGTCCACGCCCCGCTGGAATGCACGCAAAATATGCATGTGATCCAGCTTACCCGTGCAGGGCAGCCGAACAATCTTGACATTGGGCGGGTATGAAAGCCTCATAACCCCGGCCAGATCTGCAGCGGCAAAAGCGCAGTAATGGCAGGCAAAGGCCAGTATTTTGGCTTCCCAGCCCTCCGGAATTTCTTGCGGCTTTTCAATAGAAGCTTTTTCTTTCTGGTCGGCCGCTTCCGCTTTTTCTAACATAATCCCTGTCCCTCTTTGCAACTTTCAGCTGTCGTAACAGATTTGCCTTTGAAATATATGGTAACTATTAGCTGGGTGGTACTTGCTGAGATACCGCGATTGTTGAATAAAAATACGAAATTCGAAGCTCGAAATACGAAACAATTTCTAAATTCGAATGTCCAAATGATCAAAACTAGCGGATACTGTCAGTTTTGAACATTGGAGAATTTGAGATTCGGATTTGTTTCGAATTTCGTATTTCGATATTCGTATTTTTTAAGTGATCAATCGGTCAGACTCTTTTTAACACCGGGCTAAATTCCATCTCCTCTATTCTCTTATTAACAAACATTATCCTCCGTATAGCTGTCTATCATCGCCAGAATCTGATCATCCCGGAAATTGTTGACCTGAAAGGCCTTCATCGGGCAAATTCCGGCACAAATTCCGCAACCCATACATTTGACTTCATTGTGAGCGATCTTGCCGTCCTCGTCGATATAAGGCGAATCATAGGGGCAAACCCGCAGACAACTCAGGCAGGACATGCAGAGATCCCGGTTGTGCTTGGAGATGATTCCCGAAACACTGAGCGTCTCTTTTGACAACAAAACTCCCGCACGTCCGGCGGCCGCCAGCGCCTGGCTGATGGCTTCATCCAGATTCTTGGGGGCGTGGGCCAGGCCGGCCACAAAAATCCCTTCGCTGGGAAAATCCACCGGGCGGAGTTTGACGTGCGCTTCCAGAAAATATCCGTCCGGATTGCGGGTGACTTTGTACATTTCTCCGACCTTATCGGTGCTCGGGTGGGGCCGCAGACCGGTGGAAAGCACCACGTAATCTGCTTCCAAAACGATGGGCTGACTGAGCAGATAATCGAAGGTCCGGATCCGGAGCGTTTCACCGGCAACTTCGACCTCGGGTTTGTTCTCCGGCTCAAAGCGCACGAACAGCACTCCAAGGTCCCGGGCCTTCTTGTAATAGTCCTCCCGCAAACCGTAGGTCCGGATATCCCGGTAAAGAATGGTGACCTGAGCCCCCGGTGTCTTTTCTTTGATGGCGATGGCGTTTTTGATGGCATCCTGGCAGCATATGCGGGAGCAGTAGTTGTTGGGCTCTTCGCGCGATCCGACACACTGAATCATAACGAAACGTGCACCGGACTTGGGCGATTCGGTCTCTAATCGCTGCTCCAAAACCCGCTGGGTGATCACCCGGTCGCTGTCGCCGAATGCGTATTCGCTGGGTTCGTATTCCACACCGCCGGTTGCAATCACAATGGCGCCGTGTTCGAAGCTGGTATCGTTTTTCAGGGTGGTCTTGAAATTCCCGACGAAACCGTCTGTTTTTTTCACTTCTGTGCCCGTGTGAACGGTAATTTTAGCATTGGCCTCGACTTCGGCGATCATTTCTTTGACAAAAGATTGAACATCACTGCCGTCAAGGATGCGGTAAAGCTTATTGGCAAGCCCGCCCAGGGTATTTTCCTTTTCGACGATATGGGTGTCATACCCCTGGTCGGCCAAAGCAATCGCGGCGGTCATTCCCGCCACGCCACCGCCGATGATCATCGCAGCGTGGGTAACACCCACCGAGTCCGTGTGAATCGGTTCCAGCAATCTGGCTTTGGCGATGTTCATCTTGGTAATCTCGATGGCCTTGGCGGTGGCCACCTCGTTTTGTCCCATGTGAACCCACGAGCACTGCTCACGAATATCGGCCAGCTCAAAGAGATACTTGTTGAGGCCGGCGTCACGGATGGTTTCCTGGAAGAGCGGTTCATGGGTCCGCGGAGTACAGGAAGCCACCACAACCCGATTCAGGTTTTTTTCTTTGACCACATCTTTGATAACCTGCTGGCTGTCCTGAGCGCAGGCATACATCATGTTTTCGGCATGGACCACATTGGGTTCTTTCTCGGACGCTTCAACCACCTGCACCACGTCCACGGTCTGGGCGATGTTTATCCCGCAGTGGCAGACAAACACGCCGATGCGGGCCTCTTCATCGATGACGTCTTTTTCGGGCGGCAACTCTTTGACCATCACTTCGGTACCGCGAGCCTCACCTAAAAGCGCCATGGCGCTGCCGGCCACCGCACTGCCCTGCATGACGGTCTCTGGAATGTCTTTGGGGCCCTGATATATACCGGTGACGTAAACCCCGGGCCGGGTGGTGTCCACCGGTTTAAAGGCGGTGGTCTTGGCGAACCGGTGCTCATTGGGTTCGATGCCGAAAGTTTCGGCAAATTCGAGCGCATCCGCATGGGGTTCAAAGCCGATGGAAAGGATGACCATGTCGAAGGTCTCGTCCACCAGGGTACCGTCTTCCCTGGCGTAACGCAAAATAAGGTTGCCGGTTTGGGCTTCTTCCCGCACCGCCGATATCATGGCCCGTTGGTAGCGGACGCCAAATTCGTCTTTGGCACGGTCGACATATTTGTCAAAATCTTTGCCAAAGGCCCGCATTTCCATAAAAAATATGGTCGGCTCGATATTTTCGTCATGTTCCTTGGCAATAATCGCCTGTTTGGTGGCATACATACAGCAGACCGAAGAACACCATGGATTGGCGTTGTGGGGGTCCCTGGAACCCACACATTGAATCCAGGCCACCTTTTGGGGGTGTTTTCCGTCGCCGGGCCGCTGAACCGCCCCTTGATAAGGACCGGAGGCCGAGAGGATCCTTTCAAACTGGATGGAGGAGACCACATTGGGCCAACGGCCGTAACCGAACTCCTGCCGGACCTCGGGATCGTAGCGATCCAAGCCCGGACACACAATGACGGCTCCGACGTTGAGGTCAAATTCTTTGCCGGTGTCCTCGAAATTGATGGCCCCGGCGGTACAGAATTTTTCACAGGCCTTGCACTTCCCCTTTAAGAAATAAATACAGACGTCCTTGTCGATGGCCCGGGTATTGGGAACAGCCTGGGGAAAAAGTGAGTAGACGGCCTTGCGTTTGGTCAGCCCCTGTTCATATTCGCTGGTTACCTTCTTGGGGCATTTTTCTTCGCAAATGCCGCAGCCGGTGCATAAATCCGGGTCTACGAAGCGCGGTTGCATTTTTACCTTGGCTGTGAAATCCCCCGGTTGCCCTTCGAGCGAGACCACTTCTGCCAGCGTGTGAATATCGATGTTTTCATGCCGGCCCACTTCCACCATTTTGGGTGAAATCATACACATGGAGCAGTCACCGGTGGGGAAGGTCTTGTCCAGCATGACCATGGTGCCGCCGATGGAGGAATCCTTTTGAACCATGTGGACCTTGAATCCGCTGTCGGCCAGATCGAGTGCGGCCTGCATACCACCGATGCCGCCGCCGACAATTAGAACAGATCCCCTTTTGGTGGTTGGGGTAGATTGTTTGTCGCTCATGCTGCTTCCAACTCCTTGTCGAGTTCTTTTGCGAGCGTAACGCTGTCTACGAAGTGCCTGTCAATCTGCAGTTCTTTGGGGCTCAGCCCCATCGCCAGGCCCACCAACTCGGTAATGAAATAGACCGGCAAACGCTCTTGGATGTTGTGCTTTTTACGAATTTCATCCTGGTAGGCATCCAGGTTCAACTGACACATGGGACAGGTGACCACAAAACAGTTGGCGCCCCTGGCAATCGCATCCTGCATGATTTTGGCCATCAGGTTGATGCTGGTATCATGATCATTGATGGCGGCTGAGGCACCGCAGCAGTCGGTTTTGTAATTCCAATCCAGCGCTTTTATCCCCATTGTTTTTAAAATGGTTTCCATGCCCTGGGGGTTTTCGACATCATCAGGTACCGGCACACCGTAGGGGAAGCGGGTCTGCATACAGCCGTAATAGCAGACCGGTTTGAGATTTTTATACTGTTTGACCACCTTGTCGGCCAATACACCCGATTCCACGGTGGTCAAAAGAACTTCCAGAATGGAGGACACCTTGAGTCCACCCCTCACTTTTTTGGTCAGTTCGGCATTGATTTCATCCTTCAAGGCCGGATCATCTTCCAGACATTGCTGGGCCACCAACGTTCGCGAGTAGCATGCCGAGCAGGGGATGACCATCTCCGAATAGCCGTCTTGTTCGGCAATTCCGATATTTCTGGCCGGCATGGCGATGGCGGTAAAATCATCGTATTTGCCCGCCGATGTCGCCCCACAGCAATTCCAGTCCTTGATTTCTTTTAATATGATTCCCAGTTCTTTAAAAACCCGTTGGCTTTGCACATCATACAACGCTGATGACTGCTGTAAAGTGCATCCGGGGTAATAGGCGATTTCCATATTTAACCTCTTTACGATTGTTTTTTTGCTTTTGACTTCTTGATCAGGCGTTTGAGTTCCTTACGTCCCTTGGATGATTGAATGCCGAAATGCAATCTTTTCCGGCCCAACATCGATAGGGCCAGTTTGGTCTGACTCATGATCTCGTCGTAAATGGCTTTAAATTTAAAACGCGAAAGATCCTTAAAAAAGTTTTTCAATTCGTAGAAACTGACGAATTCACCCTCGTTCACGCGGCCCCAGCGCAGGCCCGATCTTACGAAGGTATCGTGGAAAAAGGCCACTTTGGGTTTC
>JASFTQ010000089.1:0-14418 GCA_050053515.1 Desulfobacterales bacterium
AGGTCTATTGGAGTAGATCCGGAATACCCGTCAACAGGTTTAATCCGCCAACCTGTGGCCTGAAAAAAATGAATTGAGCCAATATCAAGTTTGCTAAACTCAAGACCTGGGAACCGACCATTTAACGGCTTTTCGGAGACTGGCTTCTCTTCGGGCCTCTGGTAAGCGATCCCTTTCTTTATAACATTTCGGGCAGATATAGTGAACAAGCTCGAGACCTTTGGGCTTGTAAGCCTTTTCACTGATGAGATCCAGATATCTTTTGGGAGCAAAGGGAGTGCCGCAATGCTCACACTTTTCAAGTTTAAATCGAGCCAGAACCTGCCCCCAGGTGTATAATTTTCGTTCGCCGCCGCGGTCTTCTATTTTTATGGCACCGGTGGGACAGACATTGGCACAGGCCCCACATCCGATACAGTATTCGGAAAGTCGCTCAAAATCAGTGGTTATTTTGCGCTCGAATCCCCGGTTTACCCAGCAAAGGGCATAAGCACCGATTTTATCGCGGCAGACCCTCACACACCGACCGCAACGTACACAATCATCATCCTCGCCGGTACGGAAGCGACTGGCCGTGACTCCCAGCCGGCCGGCCAAGTCAAGCAATTCCTTACAGTAAGGCGAGCGTCCCAAAAGCAACTCCAAAATGAGTCTGCGATTTTTTTTAACCGGTTCTGTTTCGGTTTTAACGACGAGTCCTTCTTGGACTTGCAGTATGCAGGAGACACGAAAGGAATGCCGCATCGATCCGCTCACCTCAACAATACACAGCCGGCAGGTTCCCTCGGGTTCCAAAGCTTCATGATGGCAAAGGGTCGGGATAAAAACGCCTTGTCTTTTGGCGGCCTCAAAAACCGTCATGCCAGACGGTGCTTCGACCTTTTTCCCGTTGATGGTCAGTTTAACCATTTTCGACATGATACGCCCTCCTTATCGTATCTGGACGGCATCGAACTTACATTTTTCGTAACAGGTGCGACATTTGACACATTTATCCTGGTCAATGCGATGGACGTCTTTCTTTTCACCGGTGATCGCTTCCGAGGGACAGTTGCGGGCACACACACCACAGCCGTTGCAGTTGGTTTCATCGATGATAAATGTGGTCAATGCTTTACATACCCCGGCCGGGCACTTTTTATTTAAGATATGGGTATCATATTCATCTCGAAAATAACGCAGCGTGGACAGCACAGGGTTTGGCGCGGTTGTCCCCAGACCACACAAAGAGGTATCTTTTATCATTTCGGAAAGCTCTTCCAGCAGGCCAATATGCTCGGGGGTGCCTTGCCCTTCTGTAATCTCCGTCAGCAGACGCTCCATTTGGGCAACCCCTTCTCGGCATGGAGTGCACTGCCCGCAGCTTTCGTTCTTGCAGAACTGGACGAAGTATTTGGCCACATCAACCATACATGTGTCTTCATCCATGACGATCATGCCACCGGATCCCATCATGGAACCGACTTCGGAGAGATGCTCATAATCCACCGGCATGTCCAGATGGCTGGCCGGAATGCAGCCGCCGGATGGCCCTCCGGTTTGAACGGCCTTGAATTCTTTTTTCTTCGGTATACCGCCGCCAATATCGTATATAATATCCCGTAAAAGAATACCCATAGGGACTTCCACCAGCCCGGTGTTATTAATTTTGCCCACCAGCGAAAATATCTTGGTCCCCTTGCTGTTCTCACTGCCGATACCGGAATACCAATCGCCTCCCCTTTCTATAATCAAAGGAACATTGGCCCAGGTTTCAACATTGTTCAGATTACTCGGTTTGTCCCAAAGCCCGCGCTCTACCGTGTGAATGTATTTTGGATGCGGTTCTCCAACTTTGTCTTCAATGGAAGTCATCAGTGCGGTGGATTCACCGCAGACAAAGGCCCCGGCACCCAGCACAACTTTGATATCGAAATTTAGCCTGGTTCCGAATATTGTTTGGCCCAGAAAATTTTTTTCCCGGGCCTGATCTAAAGCCAACCGTAAACGCTCCACCGCCAATGGATATTCCGCACGAATGTATACATATCCTTCGGCGGCCCCGATGGCACGGGCACCGATGATCATTCCCTCGATGACCGAGTGCGGGTTTCCTTCTATGACGGACCGATCCATAAACGCACCCGGGTCCCCTTCATCGGCATTGCACAGAACATACTTTGGTTCACCACCGGCCTTGCGGCAACTTTCCCATTTCACCCCAGTGGGAAAACCGCCACCGCCTCTTCCCCGCAAACCGGATTGTTTGATAATTTTAATGATCTCAGCAGGATCCATCTTCAGGACCTTGCGGGCTGACTGATAACCGCCGATGGCGATGTATTCGTCAATGGATTCCGGGTCAATCCGGCCGCAATTTTTGAGTACCAGCTTTTTTTGTCTGCTGTGAAAGGCATGATAGTCATCTTTTACCAGCCATTTACTGATGGGCGTCCCCCCAATGATATGTTCTTCTACAATCTTTTTGGCTTTTTCCGGCGTAACGAACTGGTAAGTTTCTGCACGACCGTTAATGGCGACATCCACCAGCACATCCTTAGCACAGAATCCGCGACATCCGACTTTATGGGCTCGCGGCTTTAATTCCGCCATTAGCTTTTGCTCTCTCAGAGCTTCTTCAAATGCTTCAATAACTTTGTATGCCCCCGCGGCTACTCCACCAGTACCCGTACAAACACTGATAACGACTTCTTTTATATTGTTAGGATCCATGATACAGGCCCTTGTAAATTCAAGGCCGCCAATATTTTTCCAAGATCTGGCCAACTTCTTTTGGAGTCATCTTTGCATGAGTGTCTTCATTGATCACCACCGCCGGGGCTAAACTGCAAGCACCAATACAGCGAACCTCTTCCAGTGTAAAGTTCATGTCATCCGTGGTCTCACCGACGCCAACATTGAGTTTGCGCTGCATCTCATCCATGACTTTGGCACCACCTTTGACGTGGCAGGCAGTGCCAAGGCACACACAGATAACGTTTTTGCCCTTGGGCTTAAGGCTGAAACGATTGTAAAAGTTTGCAATACTGTATATCTGGGTGATGGGTATGTTTCTCTTTTTCGCTAGGTACCTTAACTCCTCTTCGGGCAGGTAGTGAAAGTGGTTCTGAATTTCATGCAGAATTCCGATGAGGGTGCCCTTTTCATCCGGAAATTTTGCAAGGATAGAGTTGATTGTCGCGATATCCATGGGTTACACCCTATTTTCCACTGTTGCTTAGTATGCGCCGGGCCTTTTCCTTATTCAAGGATAGCCGCACCTTTCATGGCCGCCATGGCCTTGGCATATCGCTCCCGCTTTACCAGCGGCATCTTTTCGGTCACGTTAAAATTGAGACAGTGGGTGGTGCATATCGTAACACAGGCCGGATGGAGGCCGAGATCAATGCGGTCCATGCAATAATCACATTTAACCACTTTACCGAGTTCCGGATGCCATTGGGGAGCACCCCAAGGGCATGCGGAAATGCAGGTTTTACAGCCCACACAAAGGTAGTGATCCACAAAGACAATCCCGTCTTTGGGTCTTCGCTGCATGGCTCCGGTGGGACAGGCGGCTACACACCAGGGATTTTCGCAGTGAAAACAAGGCATAAAGACGTAAGATGCCCGGGGGCTGCCGTCTATGAATTTGGGCCCCACCGTAATGACCTGGCAGGGTCTCGTCTCCGGTGGCAAGCCCTTATTGCTTTTGCATGCAATCTCGCATGAATGACAACCGATACATTTTTGTTGGTCCTGCAACATAAAATATTTACTCATTAGGCTCCTCCCTTACTGGATAACATGAAAAAATCTATTCTCGCATTTCGATCGACTATCGAAAATCTTAAATATTCAGTCGCTTACGGCGATTTTACGGACACGAGCGTGTGGTGGAGCCCCGGGCTGCCACCGATCATGTCGGATACATTTTCCTGCAACTCACCATCGGCCAGGCCTTTGTCGTGAGACCTGCTGGCCAAGTCGGCATGATGGCCAAAGCCGTGGAGGATAAAAACAGCTTCCGGATGAATGAGATCGGTTGCAAATGCCCTGATTTTTCCGGAACCGACCCTGGAAGACACCGCTACCTGATCTCCCTCACCGATACCCAACTCCGCAGCTTTTTCTGAATTAATCCAGAGCACGTTCTCTGGACACAATTCATTCAGATAGGGATTATTCTGGGTAGCGACATGGGTATGGAGGGCATTTCGGCCGACAATCAACCGGAACTGGCCTTTTGGAGGCTTTGGTAAGGATTCATAGGCTGGAAACGATTCGAATCCGGCATCCTCCAGCAGAGAAGATTTAAATTCGATCTTACCCGAGGGTGTCTTAAATTTAAGGCCCTCTTTGCGATCCCAAAAGATCTTTTCACTCGTATAACTGACATAGCCTTTTTTCTCGAAGTCTTCTATCTTAAATCCGGTCGGTTCGAGTTCCCACTTAACCAAATCTTCCATAGTTTCGAAGGGAAAATATTTGCCGGTGCCGATTCGCTCTGCAATCTGTTTGAGGATAATGGGTCCCGGTCTCGTGTCGTATAACGGTTCGACCACCTGCTTTCGCAGGTTCATTTGCGGTGCCAATCCATTGGCCTGCTGCACGCAATCGGTGCGCTCGAGATATGTGGACTCCGGCAGAATAACATCGGATTGGTGGGCAATGTCGCTGTAGTTAATGTCGATGGCCACGATCAGATCCAGCTTATCCAGTGCTTTTTGGGTCTGGGCTCTATCCGGGATGGACATCAAGGGGTCGAAACGGAAGGCAATCAATGTCTTTAAGGGATACGGGTCTTCTTTTAAAATAGCGAAAGGCAGCATCTGGCCGACACCATGTTTGGGATCCGGCAGAGGAAAATCCTTGGTGCCCACTTTGTCAAAACGGGGAACATCAATTTTGGGGAATTTTTGTTCGTTGAGTTTCCGTGCAGGCTTTCCGCCCGCTTCTCCCGGGCCTTTCTTGAAAAAGAAGCCGCCCTTGGCCTCGACGCTGCCCATCAGAGAATTGAGAATCATAATCGAGCGTCGCAGGTAGATCTCATTGGGGTGATTGGCGCCCCGATAGCCAAAATGGAAGATAACCGACGGTTTGTCTTTGCTCACCTCCCGTGCCAGGTCCACAATGGCCTGAGCCGGAATACCGGTTTCTTTTTCAGCCCATTTCGGCGTATACGAATGCACAAAGTCCTGAAGCTCGGACAAACCCAGAACCCATCTGTCCACGTATTCGGCATCGTATAACCTCTCGCTGAGTATCACATGTATAAGGGCGTAGTTGAGCGCCAGATCCGTCCCCGGACGAATCATGAAATACTTGTGCGCTTTGGTTGCGGTAATGCTCACCCGCGGATCGATGTAGGTGAGCTTGGCCCCCTTTTCCAATGCTTTGGTCAAGGCATTCACCGGCTTGACTTCGATGGCCTCGAAAAAGTTGCGGCCATACATAACCACGTGCTTGGTATTGCCATAGTCCATGCTCATTTGGGCGTCGGTATAGCCAAAAAGAGACCGGCAGGCCGTATTTACCGAACCTTTGCAGATGGCATCATGGGTAAAATTGTTGGGGGATTTTATGGCACCGAGAAAGGTCTTGGTTACAGGGGTGCTGAGCTGGGTCCGCTCTCCGATAACGAGGCTGTGCCCCCCATGCTCCTCGATGATGGGCTTCAGCTTATCGGCCACATAATCAAGGGCTTCATCCCAGCTGGCCTTTTTCCACTGACCGGCACCCCGCTCGCCCGTCCTGATCATGGGATATTTCAATCGTTGATCGTCGTAAAGCGTGGCGATGCCGGCACTGCCCCTGGGACAAAGGCTGCCTTCCATGTTGGCAACATGGGGATTGCCCTCAATGAAGACGACCTGGCCGTCTTTCACCGTGACCTTAATGGGGCATCGCACTGAACACATAAAACATATACTGTAGACTTCTTTTTCCATAACACTCCTCCCCTTTTAATCATAAATAAATGGCGTTTAAATCTTTCCCGTTAAAATTTTAGCTACCGGAAATAGCGATAATCTTGATCTGCTGCGCGTGAAACTTTGATAAATGCCCACCAACCAAAAAGCAATATTCATACCAGCAAAAAGAGTGTCGGCAATCGCCGGCATGCTTTTATCAGAAACAGGAAATTTTGAATATTTTTAGATTGATAAATCTCCTGCCGACGAATTGCCCGGGCTTAAAAACGCGCTTTAAGCATGGATTAATCATGGAAAAGTGCAGAAATTATTTTGCAGTGCAATTTTTTTATAGCATCATCATATCGTATTAATATTATGAATAATTTAATTAAATCCAGAACATCGCCGATAGTTTTTGGCCCAATCAGGATTGAAACAACCCATCCGGCGTTATATCTCCCGGCAGGCCCTTTGGACAGGATTAACCTTATAATATATTGAATTCATTTAGAATATTTGAAATCGACCCTCTATTTGTTTGCTCAATTAAATGGCTGTTCTTTGGATGGCATATAGCTTGCTACATTAAAAATGAATTTGACGGTTGAAAGCGTCATTCAAACCCTGGTCACGCTGAATTTGCAAGTCCGATGATAAAAAATGCGATGGCCCTACTCACTCCTATGGAAATGAATGTAAAAAACGGAGCAATGCCCAGCTGGAAAGTTGTCCAATCGATGCTGATCGGCATTGGCGGCAATCTGATCTGTTTTCTATTTTTACTCACCTTCCTGCATGTTTTTGAAGCCTTTAAATTCATTCCATGGATTATAGCCTTTAATAGCATGTTAACCGGTTATGCGGTCATTGATAAAACCCGCAATTTAGTTGAACCCAACAAGGCCGTGTCGACTGCCGCAGGTACTTTAACTGCGCTCATGACCTGCCTGGTGTTAACAATATTGTCTATTTTTGTGGTCGGTGAAAACCTGGTTACGATACAAGATTGGATGCTGTGCGTCGTTATCGGCAGTGTTTGTAGTGTGCTCGGAGCATTATTGGCAATCAAATACCACAATCTTTGATTTCAGAAAGGAGGGATGATTAGGTAAAAGCCAACTGTTTATCGATTTCATTTAAAGGAGGAGGAGATGAAAAAAATAACATTTGTATTTATTCTGTGTATTCTGGTGATGGCGATTATGGCAGCCCGTTCCGGCCACACCTGGGCAGCTGCCAAGATATCGGCTGCCGAATATAAAGCCGGAGATACGGTCACCATTGAGGGAACCATCCCTGCCGGCCAGGAGCTTTATGTTGTGGTCACCTCGCAAGCTACGTTTGCCCCCAAGGACACCAGCGGTCCGCATGAAGTCAAGCGGTTCAAAAAAGATGCAGAGAAATTTGGTTTCAGCAATGACTCTCAAGTACCTGTGCTGTACTATATGTTGACAAGCACGCCGCAAAAATTCGGCCAAACGACAAAAAGGAAATTCGGTGGGCCCTCCTTTATGGGCGGGATTTATTCAACCACCATGTTCAAGCTGGCCAAGTTCGACGAGCTCGATGCCGGCGCCAAAGCCATGCTGGGCCCCATCCAGACGAAGGACCAGTGGAATTTTCTCAAATACCTGCATGAATCAAAATACGGCATCAATACCGTGGTTAAAGAAGGTTCAATGAGGGGCAAAATCGTCATATTCGCCCGCAGCGTTATGGGAGATCACGAAACCACCGGCAAATACTGGGATAAAAACACTTCAGTCAAATTAGACAAGGCCACGGGGAAATTTACGGCCTCTTTTAAAACCTATCGCCACACGCCACCGGATACCAAATTCCATGTTATTGTGAATGGTGACAAGGCCGGATCTTTTGATATGAAGGGAAAAGGGTTTTGGCTGAGCAGGGGCTATCGCTATATGAATCCTTTCTGGATCATCATTGGGGCCATCGCGGTGGGTACCTTCTTCACCCTGATCGGTGCTGCCGGCGGTATGCTGATGGCCGCCTTCCAGGTCATGGTTGTCAGAACTGCCGGACCTATCGGCATCAATGCCGCCAACGTGCTGCGTTCATCCAACATGGCCCTGACCCTGTTCGCTCCCCTGGGATCCTTTTACCGCTATGCCGTTGTTGAAAGGCGTGTCGCCTGGCCGGTGGGCATCTCCTTTGGTGTCGGTATCTTCATCGGTTCTATCTGGTTGGGGACCTATGTGGTCCAATACCTGCCCATGGCGTCCTACAAAGAATGGCTAGCCGTTCTGGTGGTGCTCATGGGTATACGTACCCTCTATGAACTTACACCCAAGGTCATGGAGAAGAGGAAAAACATCAAGGCCATGGTGAAAAAGTTCAACGAAGAGGTTGCCAAAGCCAAAACTGAGGGGCGTTCGGCTGAAATGGGCAAGATCGAACCGGTCAAAACAGGTATCCTCGATTATAAATTCAAATTCTGGGGTGAAGAGTTCACCATCAACCCGCTTCTTTTCGGTTTTTGCGGCATTGTTATTGGTATCGTCTCCCGGTGCTTTGGCATCGGCGGCGGTTTCTTGCTGGTGCCGACCATGACCACTTTAGGGGGGCTGCCCATGTATGTGGCGGTGCCCATTTCGCTTATTGGAACTTCCTTCAGCAGTGTCGGCGCCTTTATTGGCTATATGGCCAATAAATACTGGCCGGATCTGTGGATCATGATTGCCATTATCATTGGCGGCTTTGTGGGCGGAATGATCGGCAGTCGTCTCCAGAAGGTTTTTAGCGAAAGGGTTTTGAAATGGACCCTGGCAGTCGTATTGTTCTTTCTGTTCTTCCGCTTCTTCAAGATCGAGATCTGGATTTAAAGCACGTCATGGAGGCTTGACGCTTTTGGCAGTATCGGAGCAATGCAGTACTGGGGTAATGGCTTTGGGGAATAAATGATTCATATTTTATTCGTATTTGCTGCTACCCCAGCGCTCCAGTACTCCATATTGGTAGGGCAAACCTACTGCGGAATAGCTTTCTTGTTCCAAGTACGGAGACTGCATAAAATGGAAGAATTTTTGGATATTTTATGGTTTAAAACCGTCGGATTAGTGCATCACATTAAAGATCTCCTTGATGGGATTTTTGCCCCGCTTAACGCACTCAGTCCGGCGATTGCCATATTTAGCATTGCTTTTATGACGGTGGTCATCGCCAAGTTTTTGACCAAAACCATCAAGACCAAACGTTACAAAAAGCTGAAAAAGGAGTTTCTTTACTGGCGAAATTTGCGTCAAGAGACCCAAAAATGCGAAGACCGTGACAAATCCAAACTGTTGGCTAAAAACATCGACCAGGCCAAACTCAATAAGGTATATTATGATTTCTTTCTGGAGGGATTTCTACTGAGCCTGGCAACCAAGTATTTACCCATTTTTTCCTTTCTGGCCTATGTTAATGAAGCGTACAAACCCGATAATATGACGAAACTCTTCGGCAGGGATTATATATTCAAGTTTGGTAGCGCCGGTGGAGAACCGATCATCGTCGGGTCTGTTTTTTGGTTTGTGATTTGCATCCTATTGGTTTATCTGGGTTGGTTTATCATTAAAAAAACAGCCGCAAAGTATTTAGTGACTCAATAAAAACGCCCAACGCTTTCACGGCGGCGAAGCTTGTCCCGGAACTCCGATCTGGGAACCGGATTTTTTCAGCAATTTGCGGCCATAGGCCGAAAAAGCAAAGGCATTTCAGTGCTTTAAAAGGAAATGGCCACTTCCTATCAATTGTCCCCCCGCCAGTTAACGTATGGTGGTTAACCCAAAGACTCACCGTCGTTTGCTCATCCAGGCCGCCACAACCCTTTGTCGCTTAGCATCACCGGGGTAATCAGCTTGTCGATAAAAATTTACCCCCTGCCTGACCCTCGGGCAATCGGAATGTTATTTTGACAATCACTATAAAATTTTTTCATGCGGTTTATTCCCGTGTGTTCGTTAGTCGATAGATCTTGACAGAAATCCCTTAATTTTGAAATATTGAATTTTAAGCATTGGGGATTCAGACGCTATGAAAAAAAGTAACACCAAAATAATTTTCTTTGTGACTGTTTGCATTTGGATTTTAAGCGCACCCCACTATGCCTTCGCCACTCAGGAACACGGTGGTATCGAAGGCGTTTACGCCCATCAGCTGGCCCATGTCTTTTTTATTATATCCATGGGGAGCCTTATTTATTGGCTAAGAGAAAGAGGGCTGGTTCAACAAAGGGGTTGGCAACTCATACAATATTCGGCCCTTTTCTTTATCCTGTGGAACTTGGATACACTTATGGTTCATTTTTTGGATGACCAGTTCAAAATAATAACGGTAAAGAGTATTGGCCCATGGCAAATAGAGCTCCGTGACGCTTATCATAATGATACCCTTAAAATATTATACTATTTTGCCAAGCTGGACCATCTGTTGTGTGTGCCGGCCCTGATCTTTCTTTACCTTGGATTGAAACGTCTTTTGAAAGAAAGCCGTCTTGACCTTAAAAGGAATGGAAAGATATGACCCTGTCTTCGGTGCCCATCTGGTTTGTCGATATCCTCGGCTCGATCACCATGATAATTGTCTCCTTTCTGTGCCTGCTTCTGGTCCATGAGCTGAGAAGTCGTGACAGAAACAACGTCATATGGACGTATCTTTTATGGGTTTGCATCGGTCTGGCCGGTTTTGCGATATCTCGATCCGCAGGGCACATCCTCAAACAGATCCTTATTATGTCGGAAAGTCCAGCGGTCTGGGAGTCGATCCGTCCTTTCAGCGGCGCGATTAATACGATGATGTTTGTGTTGGTGGGGTCCGTCACCCTCTTTTTTGAACAAATTTGGAACGTATACCGGCAGATATTCAAAGACAAGCAGGCGCTGCAGTCGGCTCATGCAGAGCTACTTTATTTGAACCAAAATCTTGAAAATTTGGTGACAGAAAGATCCAAAGCCTTGGCACTTTCTGAGCAACAATATCGCCGGATCTTTGAAATTTCACGCGATATGATCCTGGTTGCCAACAAGGACGGATCAATTGTGGATTTGAATCCTGCCGGGTATGAAATGCTGGGCTGCGAAGCTTCGGATACATTTCCGACCCAAAATGGATTTCAGAGGTTTTTTGCAGATGGGACAGATTGGACGAAATTAATCGAAACCATTGAAAAAAAAGGATTTGTATCAAGCTACGAGGTCAACCTGCAGCGCACTGACGGTAAAAAAATGCGGTCACTGGTAAGCGGTAGCATGGACAAAGGATCATCAACCAAAGAGGATATTATCCATTTGCTGGTCAAGGATATCGAGCAGCGGCGATTAATCGAAGAACAGATATCCCGGGCCGACAAGCTGGCCTCCATCGGACAGCTTTCGGCCGGTATCGCCCATGAAATTAATAATCCTCTGGGGATTGTCCTCGGCTATACGCAGCTGCTTCTCCGTCAGGAGGAATCTGAATCTGAAAAACAACGCGATTTGAAAACCATCGAAAAGCATGCCCGAAACTGTAAAACCATTGTGGAAGACCTACTAAATTTTGCAAGAAGTTCGACACCCAGAGAAGATTTAACACGAATTGACGAAGCCCTTGAAGACGTTCTGAAATTTGTTCAGCAACATGCCGATCTCGATGGAATTATAATTAATAAGGAATATGATATCTCGGTACCAGAAATGTTTCTCGATGAGAAAAAGATCAAACAGGTATTCATGAACCTTATCATGAACGCCACCCATGCCATCGGAAATAGCGGGACCCTGGCACTTTCCACCCGATATGTTCCCGCCACCCGTCAGGTTTTTGTGAAAATAGAAGACAACGGTCACGGCATCGAAAAAAAGAATCTTTCCCGTATTTTCGACCCGTTTTTTACAACCAAACCCACCGGCGAGGGTACCGGCCTGGGGTTGTCGGTCAGCTACGGTATTATAAAAAATCATGGCGGCAATATATTGGTTGAAAGCGAGGTCGGCAAAGGATCGATCTTCACCATCGTTTTGCCCGCTGTTTCACCGGGCGCGAGGGAAAAAAAAGATGAAAAGATCCATTCTCATCGTTGACGACGAGCAAGACTTGCTTCAGCTGCTCAAACGCACGATAGAGCCTGAGCTGGACTGCCGGGTTGTAACGGCACAATCGGCTAAACGGGCCCTTGAACTTCTTGCGCAGGATCAATTCGATCTGGTGCTGGCAGACATTAAAATGCCGGGAATGGACGGCTTGGAACTCCTGGAGCTGATAAAAAAGGAGCTGCCCGATCAAACCGTGGTAATGATGACCGCTTATGGCAAGGTTGAAATGGCGGTAGAAGCAATGCGACAGGGAGCCCATGACTTCATCACCAAACCCTTCGATCATGAGGCCTTAGTGGTACGCCTGGAAAAATCTCTGGAAAGAAGCAGCCTGCTGAGAGAAAATCTCAGACTTCAAAGAGAATGCCGGGAAAACACGGTGTTTCAGGACCTGGTTGGCAAGAGTGCTGTGATGAATAGGGTTTATGAAACTATCCAGATGGTGGCCCAGACGGATTTAACGGTGCTGATAACCGGGGAGTCCGGCACCGGTAAGGAACTTGCTGCCAGGGCCGTACACAACTTGAGCAACCGCAGTAAAAAGCGGTTTGTGACGGTAAACTGTCCAACGGTACCGGAAAATATTTTAGAGAGCGAATTGTTCGGTTACAAAAAAGGAGCATTCACCCATGCCGCTCAAGATAAAATCGGCCTTTTCCAGGAAGCCCACAACGGAACCATCTTTTTGGATGAAATCGGTGACATTAGCCCGACGATTCAAACAAAACTGCTGCGTGTTTTGCAGGAAAAAGAAATAAAACCCTTGGGGGATACCAAATCCATTACCGTTGATGTTCGCATCATTGCTTCCACCAATCAGAACCTGGAAGAAAAATTGAAGCGGGAGGAATTCAGAGAAGACTTTTATTATCGGTTAAATGTATTACCCGTCAATCTGCCGTCATTAAGAGAACATCCTGAAGATATTCCGATCATTGCCAACCATCTTCTGCAAAAACACTGCGCCAAGTTGAACAAACCGCTGAAAAGCTTATCGCCCGAGCTTATGCAAATATTTAAAAATCGGATCTGGGAGGGAAACGTCAGGGAGATGGAAAACATTATCATGCAGGGTATCCTATTTTCAGTTTCCGACCGAATAAAGGCCCAGGATGTGATCATAAACAGCAATGCGCAAGCGAAGTATCCGGAGGAAAATAAACTGCATGAGTTGCCGTATAAGAAAGCCAAAGAATCGTTGTTGCAACAGTTTAACCATAGTTATATTGCCCAGGTGCTCACCGCCAGCAACGGCAACGTCTCCCAGGCAGCCCGGCGGTGCGGTCTCGAGCGCCAGGCGTTACAACAAATAATGCGCCGATACGGGATCAAAGCGGATCTTTTCAGATGATGTCTAAAAGCGTCAATGTCCAAAATACCTCCGGCATGGCAAACCAGCACAATTTTGAAATCCGTACCTTGCTGAAAAGATGCCGGAATAATGGAATGCTGAAATCGTGATATCCTTTCAACAAACCCAGTTTACCATTGTTGTCCATCACTCCAGTTTTCCGAAAGGGTTTCGTTTGCAAATCCGTTAGCCAGGCTAACGCTAGCTCACCCGGAAGATTTTATTGAGACAGATGCGAAACTGAGTATGTCTCTCACCCCACCGTCCAGGTTCATATGATCCTGGCCACCCCTTCATTTTTTACCAATCGTCAAAAATGGCTTGACAAACGTATTTGGAGGGATTAATTATATTATTAGCATATGCCAATAATAAACATGGACAGCAATTAATTATAAAAAAGGGGGATAGGTTATGAAAATAGCCGTCAGTTCATCCGGCCAGGATTTGGATGCCCGGCTTGAGCCGCGTTTTGGCAGATGTTCTTATTTTTTGATTATTGACACAGACGATCTGAGTTTTGAAGCCTTTGAAAATGAGAATGCCTCCCTGGGAGGGGGTGCCGGAATACAGGCAGCCCAATTCGTTGCTTCCAAAGGCGCCAGGGCTGTGGTCACGGGAAATTGCGGGCCCAATGCCATGCAAGTATTGTCGGCCGGCGGCGTCCAGACATATGTGGGCCAAAAAGGAACCATAAAAAGCGTCCTGGAGAAGTTCAAAAACGGCAAACTGACACCCGCCACCGAAGCCAACGTCTCCCTTCATGCCGGCACCGGCGGCATGGGTATGGGACGAGGCAAAGGCATGGGGCGTGGCAGAGGAATGGGAAGCCGAGGCCCAACGCGGTGACCCAAGTTCTAGAAGCAGTTTCAAAACTTCCTTTATCGCCTGTTTGCGACTTTTGTATGGCGCTAAGCTTGCTTCACTAAATCTTGAAATAACATTCCGAAGAAAAGCAAAATAAAGATCGCCTGGCAGGTGGTAAATATTTGAGGGATCGGGGTATTTTTTTCACGGCAAGCTGATCGCTCCTGCGCTTCCAAGGGGCACAGGGCTATTGCCGCCGAGAAAGGCAAAACACGGTGTCCGTTATTGT
>JASFTQ010000090.1:0-14372 GCA_050053515.1 Desulfobacterales bacterium
GGTAAAGGTGCTATTGAAACGGAAGAACTTATTCGACAGGAGTTGGATGAGCCCAAAGCTCAGGTGGCGAGTATTGGTCTGGCCGGTGAAAACAGGGTCTATTTTGCTTCCATCGAGCAGGGAAGATCCAGTGCCAGCCGAGGGGGTATCGGCGCTATCATGGGCGACAAAGGGCTAAAAGCAATAGCTGTGCGTGGAACCAAAGATATCAATATTGCCCGGCCGGTAGAATTCATGGAGCTTTGCAAGGAAGTGTTGGAATACATAAAATTCCGAAACGATAATCCGATTCCGGGGGTAATGCCCATCTTAGCCGGGCTCGGGTCACCGCAGGAGATGAAAGTCCATGATGAAAAATGGCACACGGAGAATTTTATGTGGGGAAATTCCCGCCTCCGCAGAAAAGGTTTTTGGAACGATGAAATCGCTAAGCAGTGGACCCAGTCGATGGAAAGCATGCGGACACGGTTTGTTAGTTGCTATAACTGCCCGATGGAATGCGGAGCAACCATTACTCCCCCGGGACTTCCAACCTATATGATGAAATGCTTCTCGAAACTCACATATACTATGGCGGCCATGTCAGACCTGGATTTTGGTTTAAAAATTGCTCAACGGGCCACCGAGTATGGAGTTGATTCATATTCCGCACCGCAGGTTATGGCCTTCGCCCTTGAGCTGCATGAAAACGGGATTTTAACCGACGATGACCTGCCGGGATTGCCGCCTGACAGCGAGGGAAGGTTTTACTGGTTACTTGACAAAATTGTTCGGCGGGAAGGAATCGGAGATGTTTTGGCCAATGGTACGTATTGGGCGGCCAAAGAGATTGGCAATGGTGCTGAAGCATATGCGCACAACAACATCAAGAAGCATGAGCAGCTGCCTCTCAAGCTATCCATGCTGAATCCCATTTATTTCCTGATGTATGCTACGGGTGAAAAGATTAACATTACCCAGATTGAAGGGCAGTTCCCTCAGGCACCGTTTCCCAAGAGAGAGCAGAGAGAAGCGTTTGTAAAGGATTGGTTCCAGGTGCCTGACGAAAAGTTTAAGCAATATTTTTTAGACTGGGAGCTGCGCGGAGAAAACTCAATCCCCTATTATCCGACGGTTGAAATGTGTTGTGATATTGTCGACTGGCAGGAGATGATGCACTACATCGATGATGCCCTCGGGATGTGTGCCGGGCTGTCATCCTTTCCCCTGAAGCCTCCCTACCATATCCACAATTATCCGAAATTTATCTCAGCAGCAGCCGGGATCGATATGGATGAGGCCAAACTAACCCAGGCAGCCAAAAGATACCGGACTTTAGTCAGAGCCAATAATATTAGAAGGGGCATGCGCAGAAAAGATGACAAGCCTCCGGAGAACCATTGGAAGAAAAGATTTCCCGAGCTTGAAAAGGAGCTTTTGGACAGGTATTACAAATTCAAAGGGTGGAATAATGACGGTATTCCCACTAAAGCGTCCCTACATGAATTGGGCTTGGATTACGTGAGCGAAGACTTCATCCAAAGGGGAATCTTGACAGATAGAGAAGATGCTATTTCCGAAGAGGCTGTGCTGGAAACAGAGGCTAAATAAAGTGAAGAGGTTGTAATCGTCATGGCTGAGAACAAAAAGAAAATAATTAAAACGATAAAAATCGATGTTGATAAATGCAATGGTTGCCGGGCCTGTGAGATGATCTGCTCCGCCTTTCACGCCGAGCCAAAATACAGCGGCAATAATCCGGCGAGATCGCGTATTCGGGTGATTCGTGATCCTCTCAGAGACGTATATGTCCCCGTATGCGCAGGTGAGTATGCAGTCGCCGAATGTGCCGGTAGAGACAAGTACACGATTGAGGGAAAAGAATACGACGAGTGTGCCTTCTGCCGGGCTTCCTGCCCGTCCAGAAACGAGTTCAAAGAGCCCGATTCCGGTCTTCCTCTGAAATGCGACAGGTGTGAAGGTGAGGAAGAGCCCATGTGTGTTAAGTGGTGCTTAAATGATGCTCTGACTTACGAAGAAAGGGAAGAGGAAGCAGCAGAAGAAGAAGTGAAGCAGGAGGACTTGGAGATCGGATTGGAATCATTGGTAGACAAATATGGACTGGACAAGATAATCGATACAGTCGCCAGGATGTCAAAAAAGGATTAATAAAGACCGTGGAGAATGTAGCCGACTATAAAGAGATCGTAGATATCATCAAGGAAAGCGGCGGAGAAGCCTTCAAAAGATGCTTTCAATGCGGATTATGCGATGTTGTTTGCCCCTGGAACAGGGTTCGCACCTTTAGTATGCGCAAGATAGTCCGCGAGGCGACCTTCGGTATGACTGAAATAGAAAGTGAAGATATATGGCGCTGCACCACCTGCGGAAGTTGCCCTCAGCAGTGCCCCAGAGACGTAAAACAGATCGAATCCGGTGTTGCCCTGCGCAGGATTGCCACGGAATACGGGGTTTTCCCGAAACCTGTCAGTTCCATACGCACCGTGAGTGGAAGTCTCATCGGTGAAGGCAACCCCTTGAATGAAGAGCGGGCAAAGCGGGCAGACTGGACGGACGGTTTGTCCGTAAAAACCTTCACCGAAGGAATGGACCTTTTGTATTTCCCCGGTTGCTACCTCAGCTATGACCCAAGATTAAAAAAGGTGGCCAGCGCCACGGCCCATATCCTCAACCTGGCAGGAGTGGATTTCGGGATACTGGGCCCCAAGGAGAATTGTTGTGGGGAGAGCATCCGCAAGGCGGGCGATGAGCAATTATTCAGGCGCCTGGCCAGGGAAAACATCAAAACGTTTATCGATAACGGCGTCAAGAAAATCCTTGTCTCTTCCCCTCATTGCTACCATACCTTCAAAAACGAGTATCCTGAATTTATGGTGGACTTTGCAGTGGTTCACATCTCCCAATACGTATTCGAGCTTATTCGTGAGGGCAGGATTGAACTCACCAGGGACTATGGCAAGAAAGTGACTTATCATGACCCCTGTTACCTCGGTCGACACAATGGCATATATGACGAGCCCCGAGAGGTCTTAAAGAAGATACCCGGCTTGGAGCTGAATGAGCTGCCTGAGTCGCGCACGGATAGTCTCTGTTGCGGCGGCGGCGGCGGCAGGATCTGGATGGAAACGCCGAAGGGTGAAAGATTCTCCGATCTCAGGTTGCAGCAGGCGATCGATGTCGGGGCTGAGGTGCTGGTCACGTCCTGCCCATATTGCATCGCCAATTTTGAAGACAGCAGGTTAACCCTGAATGTTACCGAAAACATTGTGGTTAAAGACGTTACGGAGATAATTCAAGAAGTGATTGAAGAAACCGAGAAGACCTGATTAAGGGAATAAAGAAGTGGAAAAAGAACAAATTGAACAGCTTTTTAAAAGTTTCGCAGGAAGTGATTTTGGAGACGTAATGGTTGTTGGGGGAGGGATCAGCGGAATTCAAGCCTCGCTCGATCTTGCTGCCGCTGGTTTCCGGGTTTACCTTGTTGAGAGGTCACCGGCCATTGGCGGCCACATGGCCCAACTCGACAAGACCTATCCCACCAATGACTGCTCCATGTGAATACTCTCGCCCAAACTGGTCGAGGTCGGCCGGCATCCCAACATAGAGGTTTTGACCTATACTGAAGTTGACGGAGGAGAAGGAAAAGCAGGAGACTTTGATGTAACTCTGATAAGAAAGCCCCGATACATCATAGAGGACAGGTGCACGGGTTGTACGACCTGTGTGGAATACTGCCCGGTTGCGGTCCCTGACCCCTACAACCAGGACTTGTCGTCGAATAAAGCCATCCACATATACTTCTCTCAAGCAGTTCCCCTGATTACTTACATAGACGAAAACTGCATTTACCTTAAAGAAAAGAAATGTCGCATATGCGAAGGCGTCTGTCAGCACGATGCCATTGATTTTCATCAAACGGAGGAGAAGGTAAAGATAAATGTAGCGGCGGTCGTTTTATCTCCGGGCTATGAGATATTTGACCCTGAAATAAAGGGTGACTATGGCTACGGAAAATTTGAGAACGTGGTAACCAGTCTTGACTTTGAACGGCTGTTATGCGCCACCGGGCCCTACGAAGGAGAGATACTGCGTGCTTCCGACAGCAAGCATCCACATAAAATCGCCTGGATTCAATGCGTCGGTTCCAGGCGGGTGACCCCGGGGGACAACAGCTATTGTTCTGCGGTGTGTTGCACCTATACCCAGAAACAGGTTATTTTGACAAAAGATCATGATGCCGAGGCAGAGTGTACCATATTTCATAACGACATTCGTTCCTACGGCAAGGACTTTGAACCATATTACCAGAGAACTGAGCAACTTGCCGGGATTCGATTTATTAGAAGCTACGCATCAGTGGTAAAGGAGACCCCGGAAACCAAAAATTTAATTGTAAGATATGCTACTCCCGACGATGGCGTAAAAGAGGAAGAATTCGATATGGTGGTATTGTCCGTTGGGTTGAACCCTCCTGCTGATTATCGGAATCTGGCAGATAAGTTCGGCATCGAGCTCAATTCACACGGATTCTGTAAAGCAATTTCTGCAAATTCGATGGAGACCTCCAGGCCCGGGATCTTTATAAGCGGAGCCTTCCAGGGTCCTATAGATATCCCCGAGTCGGTTATCAGCGCCAGCGGAGCCGGCTCCCAATGTGGTGAACGCCTTGACTACCGGCGAGGGAAACTGACCAGAGAAAGGATTTATCCGCCGGAAAAAGATGTCGCCAAGGAGGAGCCCAGAGTAGGGGTCTTCGTGTGTCATTGTGGGGCTAATATCGGAAGGGTGGTGGATGTTCCTTCCACTGTTGAATATGCCTTGACCTTACCCAACGTTGTCTACGCTCAGGAACAGCTGTTTTCATGTGCGACCAATTGTGCCAAAGAAATTACAGACATGATAACGGAAAAGGGGCTCAACCGCGTGGTTGTGGCGGCCTGCTCCCCTAGGACCCTTGAACCGTTATTCCGGGACACCCTTCGGGAAGCGGGAATCAATCAGTATTTCTTTGAGATGGCGAACATCAGGGAGCATAACTCCTGGGTCCATTCTAAAGAAAAAGAAGAGGCCACGCAGAAGGCCAAGGATATTACCCGGATGTCGGTGGCACGGGCTTGCCATTTAGCGCCATTACAGGAAATTGATCTGCCGGTAAACAAGACGGCGCTGGTGGTTGGTGGGGGTCTGGCCGGCATGACGTGCGCCCTTTCCATAGCCGAACAGGGACATGAGGTTTACCTGGTGGAAAAGGATACAGACCTGGGGGGAATGGCACGGAAAATTCATTACACCCTGGAAGGGTTGGACGTTCAGGCATATTTGCGTGATGTCATACGCAAGGTGTATCAGCATCCGTTGATACATGTGTCGCACAATGCCACCATCACGGATGTTTCTGGTTATGTGGGGAATTTTGTCACCACGGTTCAGTCTGAAGGCAGGGTCCAACAGGTACGCCATGGCGCAGCGATTCTCGCCACGGGTGCGGAAGCATATAAACCCACTGAATATCTTTATGGAGAAGATGACAGGGTATTGACGAATCTGGAGTTGGAGGGGCAAATCGCCAAGGGAGAAGAAAGACTGATAAACTCCCGGAGTCTGGTGATGATTCAATGCGTTGGCTGCCGCAACGAGGATAGAAATTACTGTGCCCGGATATGTTGCGGCCAGTCGATAAAGAACGCCTTAAAATTGAAAGAGATCAACCCCCGGATAGATATCCACATTCTCTTTCGGGATATTAGAACGTATGGGTTCAGAGAGGATTATTACCGGGAGGCGTCGGAGAAAGACGTAAAGTTTATCCACTATGAACCCGAGGATAAACCGCAGGTGGAAGCTGTCGAGGAGGGGGGGCAGCCGGTATTAAGGGTTACCGTGCCCGATCCCATTTTAGGCAAAGTGCTTGCGATAGATGCCGACACCATCGCTCTGGCCGCCGCCGTTATTCCCACTTCAGCAAACAGGGATCTATCACAATTGTTCAAGGTCTCTTTGGGAGCGGATGATTTTTTCAAAGAAGCCCATGTCAAATTGAGACCGGTTGACTTTGCCGCGGACGGCGTTTTTCTGTGTGGGACAGCCCACTATCCAAAGCATATACCGGAGACCATTAGCCAGGCTTATGGGGCTGCAGGTCGGGCCCTAACTCTTCTCTCACACGATATCGTCACAGTCTCGGGTTCTGTTTGCGAGGTAAAAGAGAACGACTGTGTGTCGTGTGGGGCATGTATTACAGCGTGTACCTATGGCGCCATAGAGTTTCGTGAGACACCCCAAGGCAGAAAGGCCTGGGTTAATCCTGTTCTGTGTAAAGGAGACGGCCTCTGTTGCGCCAAGTGTCCCACAAATGCTATTTTTCTAAAGCACTTTACCGATGAAGAGCTCTTGAGTCAAATCGATGCCGCGTTTCCAGAGGAAGAGAACGTACAAGAAATTGATGCGGCGGTTGGAGATGCATAGAAGTCTCATAGGCCTGGGATTGCTGACTTTTGTCCATCCAAAAATGGAGTTGAGAATCAATGACTACAGCATTCAAGTTTAAGCCAAAAGTATTAGGTTTTGTCTGCCATTGGTGAGCATACGGTGCTGCTGACATGGCTGGAGTTTCCAGACTGCAATATTCAACTGAAATCAGGCTTATTCGCGTCATGTGTTCCGGTAGAGTCGACCTGGAATTTTTACTCAGAGCCTTCTCCAATGGAGCTGACGGGGTATTTATTGGCGGTTGCCGTCTTAATGAATGCAATTATATTACTCATGGAAATTACGATGCATTAAGCAACGTGCTTCTATGCAGGAAAATAATGGAACACATAGGGCTGAACCCGGAACGGTTAAGGATCGAATTTATGTCTTCCGGTGACGGAATGCTTCTTGTCGAAGTTATTAATGCCTATTGCAGGAAGGTTGAGGAAATAGGACCTCTTGGCAAAAGCGAAGGAATAGACGAAAAAGGGTTAAAGTTCAGCCTTGAAGCAGCGACGCAATTAATCCCCTACGTTAAGCTGGTGGAAAGGGAGCGGCTGAGGGTACCGGTTAAATCGGAAGAAGAATATAATAAATTTTTCAGCAGTCACGAGGTAAACCGGTTGTTTAACGAGTTAATCATAGATAAACTGGCCATCAGCCGAATTATGTTGCTCCTGCGAGAAAAACCCCTGTCAACCGGAGAAATATCCGAGATTTTAGGTTTAAACCCGTCGGAAGTATCAAGACACATGAACAGTTCATCAAGGCACGGATTAGTCAGATACGACGAAAGCCGCAAGCGCTTTGCGCTCGCTTAACCCGGATAAGCCGATAATATACTAAGGCGACCGAAGTAGATTAGGATAGCGGGTATGGATAACGATAGAATCGATCAGATTATTGATAACCATCAGGCCCAAGCCAGTTCACTCATTCAGGTACTACTGGAGATTCAGAGCGAAAATCATTGGCTTTCCAAGGAAGCATTGAAGAGGGTCAGCGAGAAATTGCAAGTTCCTTTAGCCCGAGTACAGCACATCGCCACCTTTTATAAAGCCTTTAGTCTAGTTCCTAAAGGACGTCATGAAATTCACGTTTGTATGGGCACCGCTTGTCACGTTCGCGGTGCCATGCGTGTCCTCGATACGGTGCAAGACCTTACGGGGATTAAACCTGGTGAAACGGACTTGGATTTGAAATTCAGCCTGGAGACGGTTAACTGCTTAGGTTGCTGTGCTTTAGGACCGGTGATGGAAATAGATGGGAAGCCTCACGGTAAAATGGCGCCGGGCCAGACAGCAGACGTGTTAAAAAACTACGAGTAGGATAAAATTATGTCGCGGATAGATTCGCCCGCTGAATTGGAAAAATTCAGGAAGAGCATCCTGTCGAAAAGAGACCCCCAGAAGCCTTGTATTACACTCTGTTCCGGTTCTGCCTGCCATGCTACCGGGAGTGGAGAAGTCGCTGCGCGTATTGAAGAGGAGATTGAAACTCAAGGGTTGAGTGCTGAGGTGGACATCAGGAAGACGGGTTGCCATGGTTTTTGTGAAAGGGGTCCGATTATCGTTATTCACCCTGAGGAAATCTGTTATTTCCAAATAAAGCCCGAGGATGTTCCTGAAATAGTCTCCCAAACAATAAAGGAGAAAAAGGTCATAGAACGTTTACTCTATACCGATCCCCGGACCAATGAAAAGATCATTCATGAACCTGAAATCCCCTTCTACAAGCACCAGGAGCGGCTTGTTTTTGGTTTCAACGGCAGTATTGATCCCAAGCGCATCGAGGACTATCTGGCAATTGGCGGTTATTCCGCGTTAGCCAAAGGTCTTTGCGGGATGACCTCCGAGCAAGTACTGGAAGAGGTCAAAAAATCCAACCTCAGAGGAAGGGGCGGCGGCGGCTTTCCCGCGGGGAGAAAGTGGGAGGGATCCCGCAATGCCCCGGACGAAATAAAATATGTGATCGTCAATGCAGACGAGGGGGACCCTGGCGCTTATATGGATAGGAGCCTTCTCGAGGGGAATCCGCACGCTGTTCTCGAGGGATTGACCATCGGCGCCTATGCCATCGGCTCCCACGAGGGCTATATTTATGTTCGACAGGAATACCCCTTGGCGGTTGAGAATGTGAACATTGCTATCAAGCAGGCTGAGGCGTGCGGTTTTCTCGGCAAAAACATCCTTGGCTCAGGCTTTGATTTCACTGTTAAAGTGCACCAAGGGGCCGGTGCTTTCGTCAGTGGTGAATCGACGGCTTTGATGACGGCGTTGGAAGGCCGGGTAGGAGAGCCCAGACCGAAGTATATCCGCTCCAACATCAAGGGCCTCTGGGCTAAACCCAGTGTTTTGAATAATGTCGAGACATGGGCCAATGTGCCGCTGATCATCAATAAAGGCGCTGATTGGTTTACTCAATTTGGAACGGACGGAAGCAAGGGCACCAAGATTTTCTCCCTGGTCGGCAAGATAACCAATACCGGTCTTGTGGAAGTACCCATGGGCATGACCCTGAAAGATATTATATACAAGATCGGCGGCGGAATCCCCGGGGGCAAGAGATTCAAAGCAGTCCAGACCGGGGGACCGTCCGGCGGATGCATTCCCGAGGAGCTGTTAGATTTGGAAGTCGGTTTTGATGAACTCACCAAGGCCGGTTCAATGATGGGGTCAGGTGGGATGATTGTAATGGATGAAGATACCTGCACGGTTGATGTCGCCAGGTATTTCATTGACTTTCTCACGGATGAATCCTGTGGTAAATGTGTGCCGTGCCGTGAAGGCCTGAGACAGATGCTCAAGATTCTCACCAATATCACCGCAGGAAAGGGAAAAGAGGGCGACATCGAGCTTTTGGAGGAGCTATCCGCAGTAGCCAAGGAGGCCTCCCTTTGTGCTTTGGGGACGAGTGCCCCCAACCCGTTTCTAAGCACGGTGCGCTACTTCAGAGATGAGTATGAGGCCCACATCAAGGAAAAGAGATGTCCGGCGTTGTCCTGCAAAGAGCTGATTTCGTATTATATTGACCCGGCCAAATGCCAGGCCTGTATGATCTGTCGTAGAAAGTGCCCTGCCGAGGCGGTTGACGGCGGCAAGAAAAAGATCCATGTAATTGACCAAGAAAAATGCACAAAGTGCGGAACTTGCTTGGAAGTTTGCCCCTCTCGCTTTGGTGCGGTGCACAAGATTTCAGGCGAGCCTGTTCCGCCTCCTGTCCCTGAAGAGGAAAGAACGCTAACCAGAAAGAGCCAAAAAAAATGAGTACGATTCCAATACAGATTGACGGAAAAGAAGTCCAGGCAAGGGCAGGAAAGACCGTCTTGGAAGCGGCCCAAAGCGCTGGAATATCGATACCCACACTATGTCACCACGAAAAACTGGAACCCTACGGGGGCTGCCGAATCTGCATCGTGGAAGTAGAGGCTCGCGGCTGGACAAAACACGTTGTCTCCTGCGTTTACCCGGTAGAAGCAAATTTGGTAGTTAAAACCAGATCTGAAAAGATAGATAAGATTCGCAAAATGATCTTAGAGCTATTGCTGGCTCATGCCCCGGATTCTCCGGAATTGCAGGATTTGGCTCAAGCGTACGGCGCAGATAAAGACCGTTTTGAAAAAGAGACCTCATTTTGCATTCACTGCGGTTTATGTGTAAGATACTGTGCCGAGATCAAGCAAAAGAACGCTGTTGGATTTGTTGACAGAGGAATAAGAAAAGAGATAAGTTTCATTCCGGAAATAGCCGCCAAGGTTTGCTGGGACTGCAAGGAATGTTTTCCACTGTGCCCAACAGAGGCGCTCCAGGCGGCTTTTGTTTTAACCAAAGCGCTTATTTCTCCCCCACCTTCTTTCGAACCCGCTTCAGAGGAATAGGCAACCATTAATGCGGAGGGAGTCAAATACAGGTTTTAATTGATATGAACACCCTTTTCCCTATGAGCTCTCGAGCGATTGCAAAAAGAACATTCCGTTTGCCCGAAGTCCCGGCAGGAGGTAAATTTTTGTCGTTGGATGATTGCTTAACCTTTTTATCAAGGAACAGGAACAATTGAACGGTACCGGAAAGAAAACTGAATCTTATCAGGTGATTCGGTGTGAAAAAGGGGCTTGCCGGACCAGCTCCCATGAATTGATCGGAGAGGAACCCCTTTTGATTCGCATCGATGAGAAGCCTTATTCAGTGGTGATGAGAACACCCGGGGAAGAGCTGTTTCACGCGGCAGGGTTCTGTCTTGGGGAGGGGATTGCGGATTCTCCTGATGATTTCACGACCATAGGATATTGTAAGGATCTGGATCCGAATGTTATTGACATCAGGCTCACACCCGAACGGCGTGAGAAGATTCCTGATCTTCTCGAGAGAAGGGGCTTTGTCAGTCAAACCAGTTGTGGTATTTGCGGCAAGGAGATGGTCCAGGACCTTTATCAGATACTGACTCCGGCAGAAAATACCTGCCAGGTCGAAATCAATCGTGTTTTTGATTGTATCAACAAACTTTCCGAAAACCAGAAGTACTATCAGAGAACCAGGGGCTCACATGCTGCAATGATATTTGATACCCGGCTGGAGGTGATCGCTTTTGCCGAGGATGTAGGCCGGCATAACGCCCTCGACAAGGCAATCGGCAAAGTCTTCATCAACAGGAGGCTGCCCGAGGCCATCATCCTGATTCTATCATCAAGGATAAGTTATGAACTCGTTCAAAAAGCTGCCAGAGCGCACTTGCCGATTGTGATCAGCAAGTCAAGGCCGACCGCCCTGGCCGCCGAAATGGGTCAGGCCCTTAACATGACACTGGCATGCACGGGTAAGGAATCTGAATTAATAATGGTGTGCGGCGAAAACCGCATACTTTGTTGACTTGACCGGTTCGCTTCCCTCCATAATAATAGGCCAGTTTATGGGTGCCCAGCTTTTTAAAAAGCTTCATTTTTATTTTATGACGTTATATTTCAAACAAACGAGGTCGGTTACCACCCGTTCAACTTCTTTTAATTCCAGTTCCAGGCAGATTCGATCCGAAAAAAGCGAGAGACCGTATCCGAATATTCTGGGCGAGATGGTAACAATGATTTCATCAATCAATTTTTCCTCGGCAAACAGCGAATTAACCGTCGCGCCGCCGGCCAGAACCACATCGGAAAATCCCTCCGCTGCTAAATCCCTCAAAATTTCTGGTGGTTTTTTATCGCTGTAAACTAAATTTTCCCATTCAGATGTCCGGTTTTTTTTGCGGGTTAATACGATATTTTTCCGATCAGGTAGGGGATTTCCAAAAGTGTCGAAAGTTTTTGACCCCATTATAACAACGCCGGCCCGCTTGGATATTTCCGCAAAAAGCTTTTTATCTTTTTTAGCGGTCCAGTCCGGATAATGGTCCGGGCTTTTTGCAATTTTTCCATCAAGCGTGATAGCCATTAATAAAGTTACCTTCATGAACTTTTTACCCCTGGTTGCGAAATAACCGTATCTAATAAAATAAGCGGTGGCCAATATTTCATTCTTCAGCTCGATTTAAAGTATGGTCTAAGTTTAAAAAAGGAAACGGCAACCAACAACGTTGCCGTAGCAATTAGCTACACACTATGCCTCATACCTCAAGGCGTAAGTAACACCATAGGCGGGTAAGAGGTAGATAAACACCTCGTCTACACGAACGTGCCGTTTTTCAGGTCTTCGAGAGCTTGCTGGATTTCCTGCTGAGTATTCATGACAAAGGGCCCATAACGTGCAATGGGCTCATACAGGGGTTTCCCAGCTATCAGCAAAAAGCGAACAGGTTGTTTTTTAGCATGGACCTCGATCAAATCCCCGTTGTCAAAGACGATCAGTTTTGGATGAGAAACATTATTTGCCCGGTCTTCCCGGACACTGCCGAACACCCCTTCTCCCTCAAAAACATAGGCAATGGCCGTATGCCCTCTTTCAATGGGGTAGCAAAACGATCCGTCAGCCGGCACGAAGACATCCAAATAAGCCGGATCGGCGGCGATCTCTGAAACCGGGCCGCGGGCATCACCCACCGTACCGGCAATGACCTGTATTTTCGATCCGTCTTTGAGGTTTGCTTCGGGTATCTGATCGGAAGGGAATTCCTGGTATCGCGGTTTGGTCATTTTGAGTTTGGCGGGAAGATTGACCCAGAGCTGAAATCCCTCCATTTTGCCGTTGTGTGGCTTAGGCATTTCCTCGTGCATAATTCCGCGGCCGGAAGTCATCCACTGTACATCACCTGCACCGATCCTGCCGGCGTTTCCAATGCTATCTTTATGATCAACGGTGCCTGTGAGCATATAGGTTACGGTTTCGATCCCCCGGTGGGGGTGCATGGGAAAGCCGGCCAGGTAATCTTCGGGATTGTCGGATCCGAAATGATCAAAAAGCAAGAAAGGGTCGGCATAATCCAGCTCGCTGATGGGAAAGCTTCGTTTGAGTTTCACCCCTGCGCCTTCTCTTACAAATTGGGGTTCGATGATTTTTGATATTTTTCTTGCTTGAGAGTTCATATTTAACTCCTGATTCGGAGAATATCATACCCCTAAGGTGCGCTGCCAAAGCTTCCAAAACTTGTGCGCTTCAAACTTTTTAGGCGACCTGTTTTAAACGAAAAAATAAAGTCTAATGGGATGGACTCCGGCCACATGCTCTGGCAGCAAAGATCTAAAATATTAGCCCCTGAGTTTGGATGCGATTGTTGCAACATGTTTACCCTGGAAGCGCGCGGCCGCCAGTTCATTTTCGCTCGGCATTCTTTCGCCTTGGCCGCCTGCAATTGTTGAGGCGCCATAGGGTGAACCACCGGTGATTTCATCAATACGCATCTGGCCCTCAAAGGCGTAAGGTAAACCAACCACGACAAAGCCGTGATGCAGCAATGTGATATGAAAACTGAGTATCGTGGATTCCTGTCCCCCATGCTGGGTTGCGGAACTGGCAAAAACGCTTGCGGCCTTACCGACCAGGGCGCCTTTGGCCCAGAGTTGACCGGTTGCGTCCAGAAACTGTCGCATCTGCCCGCACATATTTCCAAAACGGGTGGGGGTGCCAAAAATAATTGCATCGGCTGTGGTAAGTTCGTCCACCGAACATACCGGTACATCCGAAAATGCCTTTTGAGCCTCCAGGGCTCCCATTTTACCCAATATCTCCGCGGAAAGGGTCTCGGGGACCCGCCTCAGCTCGGCTTCAGCCCCGCCGACCTCTTTGACACCTTCGGCGATTGCTTGGGCCATATTGTGGATATGGCCATACATGGAGTAATAAACGATGAGAACTTTCATTATAGACTCCTCCCTTAGATTCGGTTTCAAAACCCAACCCCTCCGCTCTGCGAAGAGAGACTTCGTTTCTATGCTATTGGGTTAAACCTTTTTAACCTGCATGTTGGTTGCGACGAAACGGTTGTAAAATGCTTGACGTAAATTTAATTTTAAACGTAATACGCCATCGAGGATTTGGCAATGATCGGGATAAAATCGGCGGGTATTTTGTTGAAAAAAATGCCTTTTGAAAAAGATGTAAAAAAATTCTTCTCCTTTGCTTTAAAGGATTAAATTCGTACTTACCATATTTGAAACAGATATTTTCCTTTCCGGGCTGCGCAGCACTGCCGAACGGCAGAACCCCCGCCCCTTTGGGGCGTGGAGCTTCACTCCTTATCGAATTTTGGAAGGACGCCAAGGTCAAAGCGGCTGGAATTTTGTGGCAATTTATTCCAAGATTGTTGTGCTGAAATAAAATATAAGAGGTCCGCCGCACACTATGAACCATCAAACAGAACCAATCACCGTCGTCTTGATTGCTTTGTACCGCTACCAGAACTTTCCCATCCGGCTGATGCACTCCCTTTTAGAAAAAATTGATGGTGTTGAGCCACACACCATTTTTTTTCAGAAT
>JASFTQ010000091.1:0-14322 GCA_050053515.1 Desulfobacterales bacterium
TGTCAGGCTTGGCAGGCAACAACCCGGCACCTTGTCGTGAAAAAAACACCCCGACCCCTCACTTAAATAGATACTGATTCCCATGCTCCAATATTCCAACACTCCACCACTCCTGCTTCTTATGTGACAACCTCTATTTTGCATTTAAATTGTTCGTCACTTTCAAAATCGTTTTGGACACCACCCTTGACCAATGGGATAAAGTGGGGCATATTACCCCAATTTGTTGTAACCCAAATGAAGAATTTCATCTTAATTTTGCATCGAGAGGACAACCTATGCCGGATTTTGTAAAATTAACATACGGAGACAAATCCTATGATTTACCGGTGGTGGTGGGCTCGGAAGGGGAGAAAGCCATCGATATTTCCAAGCTGCGCCAGGAAACCGGGTTTATCACCCTTGATCCCGGTTATGCCAACACGGGCAGTTGTAAAAGCAACATCACCTTCATGGACGGCGAAAAGGGCGTTTTGCGCTATCGCGGGATTCCGGTTGAACAGCTCGCAGAGCACTCAACCTTTATAGAAACCGCGTATCTGTTGATTAACGGGGAATTGCCCACCCAAAAGCAACTGAATCAATTTTCGGTGTTGTTAAACGATCATTCCCTGGTGCATGAGGACATGCAGCTTTTTTATCAAAATTTTCCCCGGGCTTCTCACCCCATGGGAATTTTATCCTCAATGGTCAATGCCTTGCGAAGTTTTTACCCGGAGCTGCAGACCCTGGAAGAGGAAATCAACATTACCGTTACGCGTTTGATTTCAAAGGTCCGAACCATGGCCGCCATGTCGTACAAAATTGCCAGAGGCCATAAGGTGGTTTACCCGCGACCGGATCTGATGTACTGTGCAAATTTTTTAAATATGATGTTTGATTCACCGGTGAGGCCTTATGTAATCGATAAGGATGTCATAAGGGCATTGGAAGTTTTCTGGATTCTGCATGCCGATCATGAACAAAATTGCTCCACCTCAGCCGTAAGGCTCGTGAGCAGTGCCCGGGTTAATCTTTATGCGGCCATTTCAGCCGGCATCGCAGCCCTTTGGGGTCCCTTGCACGGCGGGGCCAATCAGGCGGTCATCGAAATGCTTACGGATATTGCCGCAACAGGCGGTAAAATCAAGCCCTTTATCGAGAGGGCTAAAAATAAAAAGGATTCTTTCCGCTTGATGGGCTTCGGTCACCGGGTCTATAAAACCTACGATCCGCGCGCCAAAATAATGAAAAAGATGTGTGATAGGCTTTTAGCCAAGCTGGATATCCAAGATCCCTTGCTTGATTTGGCCAAGGAACTGGAGGCGGCGGCATTAAAGGAAGATTATTTTGTCGAACACCATCTTTATCCAAACGTGGATTTTTACAGCGGCATTGTATTAAGAGCCATCGGCATCCCCACCAATATGTTTACGGTGATGTTTGCCATCGGCAGACTGCCGGGATGGATCGCCCAGTGGAAGGAGAGCATCGATGACCCCCATTGGAGGTTGGGTCGCCCGCGCCAATTATACACCGGACCGTTGGAGAGGGAGTATGTACCCCTTAGCCACCGCTAGAAGTGGTCTCAAAGCCCCATCTTAGGCTCAATAGCTGCGTTGTCCCGCGGATTCAAATGCTCACGTACCGGCGTGTACGCTCCGCTTTGGATCCGCGGGACGCCTTGCTCTTGAACCTAGCCTGGGGCTTTGAAACCACTTCTAAATATATTAAAGATTTCTTGCAGTTTCTGCTTTTTGAGCCTTTCAAAACCTTTGAATTTTCCGTTGACTATTTTGTAAAGTTTTAGGCCTGATTAATTCGTAAAAGGTTACAGAATCGATTATTGTCATTCCGGCGAAAGCCGGAATCCAGGTTTTTTGGAAGTTTCTGGATTCCGGTGCCTGCCCCGGACACCGATCCGGGGTCCGCCGGAGTGACGGAAGTGGGGCTTCTAGGGAAACAATCAAGCACTCTCCGCAAAATTTGTGAAACTCGGGCGGGTGTCCTCAAATAGTCACAAATTTTAGGTCGCGCTTCACCAAGAAATTTTTCACAAAAATGATCAAATTATTGGCCACGGACGACAGGCCACCCACCACGGACATCGAGCACTGTCGCTCTATCAGCCCATAAAAAAATAAGGGCCCGAGAATGTGCTCGAGCCCTGTTTTTTAAAAGTTATGAAAAGTGTCGTTTAGAACAGACCGGATACTTTGCCGGTTTCGACATCGACATCCACACGCCTGAAGGCCGGGTCGGAACCCGTTCCGGGCATCAGGCTGATGGTTCCGGCACAGGGGCACAGAAATTTGGCGCCGGAATAGATCAGGACGTCGCGGATGGGCAGGGTCCAGCCCTTGGGGACGCCCTTGAGGGTCGGATCATGGGTCAGACTCAGGTGGGTCTTGACCATCATGGTGGCGTAATCATCGTATTTCGAATCTTTTTCCAGCATTTTGGCCTTGGTCTCGGCATCCGGTGTCCAGGATACGCCGTCTGCGCCGTAGACCGTTTTTGCGATGATTTCAACCCGGTCACGCAGTTTCATTTCCAGCGGATAGAGGAATTCGAAGTTGGATTCATCATTGCAGGCCTCGATGACGGCATCGGCGAACTCCAGAGCCCCGTCACCGCCCTTTTCCCAGTGCTTGGACTCGGCACAGCGCGCCCCGGCGGCTTCGGCCGCTTTTCTGACGATGGCGCACTCGGCATCCGTATCGGTATAGAAGCGGTTGATGCAGACCACCGGGTTGATCCCGGATTTGCGAATGGTATTGATGTGATGGACCATATTCTCACAACCCTTTTCCACCAGCTCCAGATTTTCTTTGGTATACTCTTCCGGCAGGGCAATACCGGGTACCACTTTGGGTCCTCCGCCGTGCATCTTGAGGGCCCGGATAGTGGAGGTTAATACGGAGACATGGGGTTTCAAACCACTGAAACGGCATTTGACGTTCCAAAATTTTTCAAAGCCGATGTCGGCTGCAAATCCGCTTTCAGTCACGTGGTAGTCAAATATTTTGAGCCCTACGCGGTCGGCAATAATGGAAGACTGACCCACGGCAATGTTTGCAAAGGGTCCGGCGTGCACCATGCAGGGGTTGTATTCGGCAGTGCACATCAGCGTCGGATTGATGGTGTTGCGCATAAACGCCGTCATGGCGTTGCCGACTTCCAGGTCGCCGGTGGTCACGGGTTTGGCGCTTTTGTCGAATGCGACCGTAATATCGTTGAGGCGGCTTTTCAAATCCGCCAGATCCCGAATCACGGCCAAAATCGCCATGCACTCGGATCCAACAGCAATACCGAACCTGGATTGCATGGTGAATCCGTCCATGCGGCCGCCGAGTCCAATGACAATGTTTCTCAGGGCCTGGGCACAAAAATCCATGATCCAGCCCATTTCCACCCGGGTCGGATCGATGTTCAGGCGCGGCATGCGACTCAGTCGCTGCAATTGCTCGTCGTTATAATTGCGTTCATGCTGCATGCGGGAGGTTAAGGCCACCATCGCCAGGTTGTGGGCATTCATGATGTCATTGATATCGCCGGTCAATCCCAGGGAAAATTCGGTCATGGGGATCAGCAGGGAATTCCCGCCACCGGCAGCGGTACCCTTGACGTTCATGGTTGGGCCGCCCGAGGGTTGCCTGAGGGCGCCGCCGACATTCACACCGCGCTTGCCCATGCCTTCCATCAGGCCGCATGAGGTCGTGCTTTTGCCTTCACCCAAAGGAGTCGGGGTAATGGCGGTCACTTCAATGTACTTGCCATCGGGTTTGTCTTTGAGGCGATTAATAATTTTGAGAAAGTCGAGTTTGGCCAGCCTGCCCACCGGCAGAATTTCATCTTTTTCCAAACCGAGTTTGTCCCCCCATTCTTCCGGCGTGGGCATGTTTTTCTCTGCCGCTTCTGAAATTTGCCAGTCGGCCATTTCTACTGCATTGTAAGCCATTGATTCAATCCTCCTTTACATTAAAGTTTACGACTCAAAACCAGGTCACATCCACCTGGCCCCTCGCTAAATAATGATAAAATTTTAAATATTTCAATAACTTAAGATTTAGTTCTATGAAATAAAATACGGTTTCATATCACGTCATCTTACTTTTGGCAAGAAAATATGTTCGTGTTTAACAGGCTGTTGCTCAAATCATTTTGCGAAGTCACTAAAACTTTTTAGTCTATCAAGAAGGACTTCGACAAAGCCAGGGGGGCAACAGCCCGTTAAATTTAGACCTGGTTGAGTTGATAATAGAATCCTTTCTTAGACATGAGCTCATCATGTTTACCGCTTTCGATGATCCTGCCACGATTGAGCACGATGATTCTGTCGGCCTTGCGCACGGTGGAAAGCCGATGGGCAATAACAAAGGCGGTTCGCTTTTCCATAAGCTTTTCGAGTGCATCCTGTATCTGAATTTCGGTTTGGGAATCGATATAGGAGGTGGCCTCATCAAAAAGAATAACCTGTGGGTTGCGGGCAAAAGCCCTTGCGATTGAAATAAGCTGACGTTCACCGCTTGAGATGGAGGTGCCTCCCTCGGACAGGACGGTTTCCGGTCCTTGCGGCAGTTTATCGGTGAGGGTTTTGCAATTCGATGATTTCAATATATTCTCCATTTCCTGGACGGGTATATCACCGATTCCCCTGAAAATGTTTTGCCGGATGCTTTCGGAAAACAAAAAGGGTTCCTGCATGACCAGGGCCATTTTGGCTCTAAAGGACGCGGGGGGGAAGTCTTTTATATTTCTCCCGTTGATGAGCACACGGCCTCGTGTTGGATCGTAAAATCGCATGATAAGATTGACAAGGGATGTCTTGCCTGCGCCCGTTGGTCCCACGACGGCAACCGTTTCACCGGCCGAAACTTCTAATGTGATCCCTTCCAGCACCATTTCACCGGCGATATAGCTGAAAGAAACATCTTCAAAGGATATCTGCGTTATTTTTTGTAAGTCATTCGTGGTGTGATCCGAGAAGGGGATGCATTGCGTGAGGCTATCCTCACTGTCCAGGATGATAAACAACCTTTCGGCCGAGGCCATTGCATTTTGGAGGATATTATACTTTTCCGCCAGATCTCTGATCGGTCTGAAAAACATTCGCATGTACTGAATGAAAGCGACTAAAGCACCAAGACTTAAGACTCCCGCCAGAATACGGCTGCCGCCGTATATGATCACCAACGCGAGGACAAACACGCCCAGCACCTCTATCAGCGGTAAAAAGATTCCCAGAATCCGTATTTGCTTCATCCCGGCCAAATAGTTTTCATGATTCAGCTTTTCAAATTCAAGGTAATTTTGCCGTTCATTACGAAACAACTGAACAATTTTTATGCCGCTGATGGTTTCCGAAAAACGGGTATTTATTTCAGCGATTTTTATGCGCAGTAATCTGAATACCTCTCTGGCCCGCTTTGCGAAAATGTTGGTTGCATACAATACCAATGGTAAAACCGTGAAGCAAAGCACTGCCAACTTCCAATTAAGGCTTACAAGGACGGCGGCAATACCGATAAGCAAAAAAAGATCTTTAAAAATAAATGCAATGACCGAGGTGAACAGTTCGTGCATATTTTGGACATCATTGGTGGCCCGTGTAACGAGCCGGCCTACCGGATTGTGCGTGAAGAATTCTATCGACAGTGTTTGAATATGTTGGAATAAGTTCATCCGCAAATCATGCATCACGACGTGCCCGGTGTATTCCATGATGACCCTCTGGATAAAATTGAGCACGAAATGCATGAGAACGATCATCACAAATATGGCCGCGATTACGGAAAGACCGTTGAAATCCCGCTGACGCAATACCATCAGATCCTCTTTGGCCAGTTGCGAAAGCGATTCATAAGGAATTCGGGCAATTTCACCCTGAACCTCAAACAGCTGATCATATTTTATTACAATCTGCCGGGTTTCAGGTGCGCTAAGATCAATCTGGATGTACCGGACGCCTACTGTGTTATCATGCGCCGTATCATTTAAAGCCGGTTCAATCTGTGGCACAATGTAGCGGTCGATGGCTGTTTTGGTTATAAAGGGCAGGGAAAGATCAAGAAATGTAATGGCGACGACCAGAAGGATCGACCATGAGATCAGGTTTTTATAGGGACGGACAAAGGGATAGAGCCTTTTGAGCAGTTTTGCATCGTAGGCTTTTCCGAGCTTTTTTTCTTCAAAATATCCAAAATCAGATCGCATCAAGGTCCTCTTCAAATTCTTGCAGGCGAAACGTTTTTGCATAGTAATTATCTGACGCCAACAACCTATCGTGGGTGCCGGATTCCAATATCTTCCCGTTTTTCAGGGTGATGATCTCATCTGCGAACCGGACCGCCGATAACCGATGGGATACGACAATGATGGTTCTTGAACCTGCCATAGATCGGATGGCGTCAATGATGATGGCTCCGGTTTCCAAATCCACCTGACTGATGGGATCATCAAGGATCAAAACGGGGGTGGATATCAGCATGGTGCGCGCCAGGGCAACCCGCTGTTTCTGTCCTCCCGAGAGGACAACCCCTTTTTCACCGACAATGGTATCGAACTTTTCCGGGAGGGTTTGGATGGTATCATAGACAGAGGCGTCAGCGGTCGCTTTGACGAGTTCCAGCTCCCCGATATTTTGATTTCCCAGGGTGATGTTTTGCCGGATGGTCCCCGCAAATATAAAGGGTTCTTGCGATAGAAAAGATATCTGGGCTCTGAGACGGCTGATTTTAAGGTGGCGGATATCTTTGCCATCCAACAGAATGCGACCCTGGCTTGCATCATAAAGCCTCGGAATAAGATTCAACAGGGTAGTTTTGCCGCTTCCGGGGGGTCCCACGATTCCCAGGATTCTGCCCGGTGCAAGATGAAAATTTATGTCGGAAAGCACCGGCAAAGAGGTCGCTCTTTCCGATTGCCGATATGCAAAGGCCACTTCTTCAAATGCAATTTCTCCTTTGGACCGATCGATGAACCGTGCTGCGGGGGACTCAATGATTTCCGGCTGTGTCTGTAAAATTTTATTGAGCCTGTCGAGCGAAGCTTTGCCGCGTTGAATCAGATTTGTCACCCACCCCAGGGCCATCATCGGCCAGGTTAGAAGTCCGAGATAACTGATGAAAGCCACAAAGTCACCGGGGGTGATAACCAGTTTGATGGCCTGACGCCCGCCGAGATAAATAACAATCGCCAAACTCAGATTGGTCAATAGAAGCATCATGGGGAAAAATGTCCCGGTAATCTTGACCAGACGGATGTTCTTATCGATGTAGCGTTTTGATATTTTTTCGACGCTCCCGGCTTCCTCGTTTTCCCAGCTGTAGGCTTTAATGAGGCGGATACCGGCGAATCGTTCCCGCACGGCTTCGGTTAAATCTGAAAAGGCCTCCTGGACATCCCGGTAACGCCGGTGCATTTTTTTGCTGAAAAACTTGGTGCCAACAACAATGACCGGCATCGGAATAAGGACGAACAAGGTCAAGGTTATATTAATGTAGGCCATAAAAACGATTGCAGCCGCCCCGAGAACAACGGCGTCGTTCAATGCGACCAATCCCATGCCGGTTGCCATTCTCACCTGCTGGATATCATTGGTGGCATGGGCCATGAGATCACCGGTTTTGGTTTGATCGAAATAGGCCGCTGAGAGGGTCTGGATGTGGCTGAAAAGAAGGTTGCGCAGCCCTTCTTCCACACGACGCGATGTTCCAAGCAGACAATGGCGCCAGATATAGCGAAAGAGCCCGATCAGCAGGCCTATAACCGCTAGATACATGGCATAGATCAATAAACCGGTTCCGTTGACCTGCAACGTTGTTAAATCATCGACGGCCCATTTTATGACCCTGGGGATAAAAAGCTGCAGAACATCGACGATAATTAAACTGACCAGGCCGATGCCTATGAGCCAGCGGTTTTCGATAAAATACGGTTTTATCAAGGAAGTAGATTTCATTTATTCAAGAGCGTTGGAGTTATATGAGAAGTCGCGGTATTTAGGATGCCTGAATATAATTGCAGTATCAAAGAATCGCAAGTCATATAGTGTTTATCTCCACATTGACTTTAAAGGGGTCGATTGTTATGGTGCCAGATTATGGAATCAGGACGTGTCGTCGAATATATTGATCGCCAGAAGATCTTATGCGCAGTCGTTTTGGAGGTCAAAAAGCAACGGTTGCGGCTGCTCACGGAAAACAATCGCGAAGTTAATCTTTCAGCCGGCCGCTTGTTGCACCGATGTGCCACCCGCATAGATCCATCCTTGAACAGACTCAACATGGTTGAGGCATTAAAGGAGATTGCCAATCGTCGCCAACAACTGATAAGCCAAATTGACATAAAAGAACTATGGGAAATACTGAATACCGAACAGGAATGGATCGATCTCGAGACCATGACCGAATTTTGCTTCCCAAACAGCCGAACCGATGACCATCCATCAGCGGTCCTCCGGGCATTTTTTCAAGATCGACTCTATTTTAAATTTAGTCCCGGCCGGTTCCTTCCCAATTCTGTGGAACAGGTCGACCGCCAGATCGAACAGACCAAGCAAACGATCCGGCGAAATAAAATCATTCAAGAAGGTGCAACCTGGTTAAAATTGATTTTAACCAATAACTACCGGTTATCAGATCCATTATCCGCGGAAAAGATCGAAATCCTCGATATATTGAAATCGATATACCTATTTGAAAAGGAAAGCCAGCATTATCAAATCGGCAAAGACATACTTACCAAAGCCGGTATCAAGGATATCGATAAAATTTTTTCGGTTCTTGTAAAGCTTGGCGTGTGGGAACAAAATGAAAACGTCGATCTGTTGCGCTTCAATATCCCGGTTGCATTTCCGCCGAAGGTCGTTGAAGCGGCATCCGATCTTGTTGACAGCGTCGGCGGCACCCCAGAATTAATATCCGGCGGGATCGAACGAAAAGACCTCACCGATCTTCAGGCAATTACAATAGACGGTCAAGCTACGCTTGATTATGACGATGCCATCAGCCTTGAACATCTGCAGGATGGCTACCGACTGGGTATCCACATCGTGGATGTCGGACACTATGTCAAAAAGAGCGATGCTGTCGATAGAGAGGCTTTTTGTCGAGGCAGCTCCATTTACATGCCGGACGGGAAAATACCCATGTTGCCCTCCTGTCTGGCCGAAGATCTATGCAGCTTAAAGGCTGGAGAACTGCGTCCGGCCCTCAGCACGCTGGTCTATCTGGACGCCTCCTACAATATAATTGATTATGAAATCTTGCCGAGCCTGATAAGTGTCAGACAGCAATATACCTACTACGATATTAATCAATTACAGGATGAAGTTGAGGACGTTGCCCATTACCGGGATATCGCCTTAAAATTTCGCCAGACCCGTTTTGATAACGGCGCTATACAGATATCCCTACCTGAAATCTACGTCTGGCTCAGCAGCGACGGTGAAATCACCATTAACCGGATTAACCGAGAGAGCCCGGGTAGAATGTTAATTTCTGAACTGATGATAATGGCCAACTGGCTGATGGCCAAATTTCTCAAAGAAAGCGGTGTGCCGGCTGTTTACCGTTCCCAGCCGGCGCCGAAGGAGCGGCTGTTTAAAGACAACGAAGGCAGTCTTTTTCAAAATATTATGCAGCGAAGACTGTTGAGTCGGTTTGTATTGAGCAGTGAACCGGATCACCATTCGGGCCTGGGATTGGAGGCCTATCTTACGGGCACATCTCCGATCCGAAAATATTTCGATTTGGTGACCCAGCGTCAGGTTCGGGCAGCGCTGGGGATGGGAGAACCTTATTCGAGTGAGGAGATAGACAATATCATCAACATGCTCGAACAACCCATCGGCAACGTCGCCAGAATCCAGCAAAACCGCACAAGATACTGGATACTGAAATATCTTGAATCATGCATCGGTAGGAAGGAAGAGGCCATCCTGCTGTTAAAGAGAAGAAACGGTTATCAAATACTCTTACCGCAATATATGATCGAATGCGATCTTCTCCTTTCAAGCAGCATGGATCTGCAGCCTGAAGATCTGATTCAGGTGACCATACAGCATGTGAATGCGAGGAAAGATCTTCTGTCTGTGTATGTTGGCTGAACAGGCGGATCGGCAGGATGATCAAATCCGAAGGCCAAGGGAGGGGCTTTATTAAGATTATCGCAGCGGCCTAAATCGCAAACCATCGAGACATTCTTTTAACTGAACCCCGCAAGGGGTATTTTTTTGTCGAAAATCACAATATCTTCTATCAAGCAGAATCCATTGAACCGGGAATCGATTATATACCGCCATTTTTGTGGAATGGGTTTAGTAAAGGGGGAAATAATGGTATAATGATTTTTTATCCGGAAATGGTCCCTTTTCCGATTAGCGTTTAATTGCGTCAAGGAGCAACACCATGGCCGCCGTTGATCGTGAAGTCAATAAATTCAGTTCCATTGCACATCTTTTTGGTAAAATCGGCAGTATCTCCGAAGAGCAGTTATTAACACTTTTGAAACAGTTGCTCGGCGATAATTTCGCCATCCATATGTTTAAGTTGATTCTGGAAATGACCGAAGACCAGCGCAATATCCTCCTTGAAAAACTGGAAGGCATGACATTGGACGATGGAAAGATTGAGCGAAGAGGCCATTCCCGAAAACCGTGTTTAATGAGCGTCGATTACACTGTTAATAATCGAGATTACCGCAGCTTCATTTTGGATATCAGTGCTTTCGGCATCTTTATCGAAACCAAAAACCTCTTTCCTCCCGGCCAGGAGATGAAAATGAGGTTTACCGTCCCCACCCATTCCACCCCTTTTAAACTCACCGGTGAAATTGTTTGGTGCGGCACCCAGGGAATCGGTGTGAAATTCAAATACCTAACGCGGTTCCAGCTGGATATTATCAAATCCTTCTCGGAGAAAATGGCAGAGGTATATGAGATAATATCCTAGCTCTGAAAAACCGGAATAGAAAAGGTTCAGCCTGCGACGGGCTCAGCCGGGTCGGGTTCAAAGTTCAATGTTCTACGTTGAGTTAAGGATCATATCTGTTTTTTAACTTTGAACCTTGAATCCGGAACTCTGAAATCCTCAATTCAGATCAGAGACAGTGTACAGGATAATTCCCCCCTTGTGCAATCAAAGCTAACCTTGACCGGTTTGCTTCCCTGCAAGCCCCGCCCTTCAGGGCGGGGAGCTTCACTTGTTCAACCTCCTTTTGCACCAACTGCGTATTGTCTGGGTTGACCTTAAGCGATCGTATCGCGGCAATTTCGAATAAAAAATTATGATATGACTTTACAACCGTTAATTATTCAATTATAATATTAATATACTGTATTTTATTCAAAACAATCTATCGTCTACCGTCTAAGGCTTTTTTAGACCCGGCCGAGGAGAATCTATCATGAATAATCTCAGGGAGTTGCTAAAGATATCCCCAGATCGTTTAGAAGAAATCAACGGGCTTTTAACCGATCCCGGCAATGAACTCATCAACCAGGTGACAGCCATGATCGAGCGTTATGGCGGGCCGCATGAGATCAACCGGAGGGCAGAGGAGGCCCGCCGGTTGGACAACTTGTTGCAACGTCTCGCGGATGAACAATCGCCCTATTTGTCCGGGGTTGAATGGCTCATGGAACAAAAAGAGCAGGGCAATTTTGTCTCCCTAAAGGATTACCGCCGACGTATACTCGGCCGGCAGGAGGCAACCGTCCGGATAAATCAAAAAAATGCGGTGACACTGGAAATCAGTGCCATGCAATACTTTCCCTGGCTGATTGCCCAGGCCAAAAGGGCCATTGAAAATCACGAGCTGATGCCCGGGCGTTACATTCGGGTACGCAATATGGCCGAGCAAACCACCGACCAGGGGGATACGCTGGCAGTGGCGGCAGCCATGCAGGTGATCGGAGCATCCTACGTAGAAACCCTCGATACCAAAGGCATAGATGGCTCTAATGTCCATCTGGGAGGTCCCGAGACGATCACGGGTTATTTTGGCGGCATTGGTCAACCCAACGACCATCCCATCAAATGGTTGGATGAATATCTAAACTATTACACGACCTATGGCATCCGGCAGGTGCTCAACATCAATGCCGGAACCATTCTGGTCGCTTATCTGATTCACAAGATGGGTGTGGACAATGAGTTCAAGATCTCGGTCTATATGGGAGTCGATAATCCTTTTTCAGTTTTGTGGACACTGATGATGGCACGATTATTTGCTCGCGACGACGGAACGACTTCCCTGATTGGTTTTAACCTCGCAAACTCGGTCGACAATGACACGATAAAAAAAGCCGCCTGGATTCGACGGGCTTTGGGCCTGGAGCACGTTGTTCGCTTCGAACATCACATCACGGAGACACGTAAATCCATTGTTATTCAACCCTATAATCGACGCGAGGAGCTCGTTGAATTGGCCAAAGAGGTACCTAATATCGCGGCCAAGCATGAAGGCGGAGAGCCGGAGGTCGAAGAGACTTTGCAACATCCGTCCGATATCATGGATTACTTTCTGCCCAAGTCTGAAGTTCTCCAAAAAGGTTTGATGGAGATGTTGGAGCGGAATTATATCGAAAAACACAAATCGGTTAACAAAACAGCTGATGCCCTCACACGCGCCGGTATCGGTGTTGTGGCGGCTGAAAATCTGCATTGAGCTGGCATGTGAACACACCTCAGCGTTATTGCAAAGATCGTCGGATCAATCGGAATTTTGGCATCAGCCGTTCGGGAGGAAAAAAATCATGTCCACAGTAAATTTGACGCATCTATATTCAAAGATTGCCGGCGTTGCGCAGCCCTCCGCCATACGGGAAATCTGCAAACTTATCGACCGCCCGGAGATGAAATCACTGGCCGGTGGCTGGCCCGATCCGGCCGTCTTTCCCGGCAAGGAAATATCCAGTATCGCAGTCGAGCAGCTTACCCGAAAAGCCGATCAGGTTTTGCAGTACGGCACCACCGAGGGATTGGCGCAACTCCGCCAGGAACTTGCGCAATTGGCCCGTCAGCGGCATGGGATCAACTGTACGCCGGAACAGATTTTGATCACCCATGGATCGGCCCAAGCAATGGATTTGGCTTGTCGGGTGTTGATCGATCCTGCTGATGTGGCCCTGGTCGGACTACCCACCTATTTCGGCGGCACCGGTGCTATCAAAGCCTGTGGCGGAGAAGTCATCGGTGTGCCGGTGGACAACACGGGTATGAATGCCGACCGGCTGGCCGATATTTTAAAGCAGTTGGCCGACAACGGCAAGCGCGTCAAGGGGATCTATGTCATCCCCAACTTCCAGAACCCCACCGGTGTGACGCTTTCCTTGAAACGCCGCAAAATTTTACTGACTCTGGCAGAAACATACGATTTGGTTATTTTTGAAGACGACCCCTATGGTGATCTTCGGTATGAGGGCCGTACTTTACCGGCCCTCATGTCTCTGGATACCTCCGGGCGTGTGATTCATATGCGTTCCATGTCTAAAATTTTTGCACCCGGAATGCGAATCGGTTGGGTCGTGGGACACCCCGAGGTGATACGCAAAATGGTTATCGCCAAACAATTTGTGGATTGTGCCACCAATACGTTGGCCCAATATGTATTGCTGGAATTCATTCGCAGCCGTCTGTTGGCCAAAACCATTAATCGTAATAACCGTCATTACAAACGCAAACGGGACTACATGTTACAACAACTCAAAAAACATTTTCCCCGCAAAGTGAAATGGAATCGCCCCGCCGGTGGCTTCTTTATTTTCGTGCGCTTGCCGGAACATTTGAACGCCACCGAGTTGCTTGCCGAGGCGGTGGCTAACAACGTGGCGTTTGTGGCCGGAGCACCGTTTTATATCGACGGCAGCGGACAAAACACCTTCCGGCTGTCTTATTCTCAGGCCAGCAAAGCAGATATTGCGGCCGGGGTGAAAGCCCTGGGCACAATGATCAGGCAGCGCTTGAAAGGTTAACTTCAACACCGTTTTGGACACCGATATTTCGATACGGATTAGAGAAAAATTATGGACAATCTTGATTTGAGAATTTTAGAAATCCTGCAGAACAACGGACGCAAGAAAAATGCAGAATTGGCGAGAGAATTGGGTATTCCCCCATCGACGATGCTGGAGCGCATCCGTCGTCTGGAGGAATCCGGGGTTTTGCGAGGCTATCGCGCCAGCTTGGATCCCAACCTGCTGGGTTTGGGCATTCAGGCTTTCATTTCGGTAATTTTATCCCGGCATGAATCGGATATTATTCGAAAATTCGAAGAAGGGATCCGGCAAATACCCAATGTCCGGGCATGTTACAATCTTACCGGGCGCTTTGATTATCT
>JASFTQ010000092.1:0-14200 GCA_050053515.1 Desulfobacterales bacterium
AGGACAGGGAATGGCCGGCGGTTCGTCGCCTCTCACCCTTGCGGGGGCCCTTGTGACCCACAACGCAGAAGTCCTATCGGGGATTGTTCTCAGCCAGTTGACGCAAAAGGGCGCACCTTGTTTCTATGGCAGCTCCGCCTGCAGCATGGACCTAAGGAATGGATCCGCCGTGGTCGGCAATCCCGAAACGGCCTTGCTGAGTGCCGCAACCGCTCAGATGGCCCGCAAATATCTGCTGCCCAGCTGGATCGCTGGTGGGTAGAGCGACAGCAAGATCTCCGATGTCCAGACCGGGCATGAAAAGACCCTCACTCTCTTGCTACCAGCGTTGGCAGGCGCCAACATAATTTATGGGGTGGGACAGCTCGAAACTGGCATCGTCGTGGACTATGGGCAGCTGGTTATGGACGATGAATTTATTAGTATGGTCAAGTACGTACTCAAGGGAATACCCGTAAATGATGAGACCCTTGCCGTGGATGTGATACGAGAGATCGGACCCCACGGGCACTTCCTGGCCCATGATCATACCTTTAAGCACATGAAGACCCAGCAGACCCATCCCGAACTTATCGATAGGAGGGTGCGGGCGGACTGGGAAGCTTCCGGTGGAAAGAGCCTTTACGAAAGCGCATGGGAAAAGGCGAGACACATTCTGGAGACCCATAAGCCGGAACTTCTTCCTTCAGATGTCGTCTCCACCATCAGGTCCATCGTGGATGAGGCTGAAGAAGAGTTGGGGGTATCCCAAAAGAAATAGAAAAAGTGGTGGGAGCGGATAAAAAATCATAGTTGTTTATTACCGCTCGATCCATTATTGAAACGGTGGAAAAGGGGCTGGGCATATTTCAAGAAAAACCAAATGGGAGGATATGACATGTCAGAATTATTTGGAAAAATTTCAGAAGCGGTCATTGCGGCCAACGCAGAGACGGTTAATAAATTGGTTGAGGCAGCCCTGGGAGAAGGCAATGGGGCCAAAAAGATCCTGGACAGCGGCCTTATTCCAGGGATGGATATCGTGGGGCAACGGATGAAAACCGGGGAAATGTTTATTCCCGAAGTTTTGCGCTCGGCCAAGGTCATGCAGGCAGCCATGAACTTGCTGCGACCGCATTTATCCGAAAAAGAGAGCATGGGCCTGGGGACATTTGTTATCGGCACAGTGGAAGGGGACCTGCATGATATCGGAAAAAACCTGGTATCCATGATGCTTCAAGGCGCGGGGTTTACCGTGGTGGATCTTGGAACCAGTGTTGCGCCGCAGGCTTTTGTCGATGCTATCAAGGAGCACAATGCCGGCATTGTCGGCATGTCGGCGCTATTGACGACAACCATGCCGAAGATGGATGAAACCGTTAAAGCGCTCAAAGAAGCCGGTATTCGTGAACGGGTCAAAATAATGGCTGGTGGGGCGCCCGTGACTCAAAAGTTTGTGGAAGAAATCGGGGCTGATGCCTACGGCGCCAATGCCGGTGCTGCGACAGAAAAAGCCAAAGCGTTGGTAAGTTAATTGTTTGGATTGACAATTGACGAATGACCATTGAAGATTGAATGATTAAGTGAAGCTGCCCGCCCTGAGGGGCGGGGGTTCTGCCGTTCGGCAGTGCTTCGCAGCCCGGAAAGGAAAATAACGGAAGCGGGGCGCGAGCCGGGATCCAGAAGGCATCCGTTTCCCTTGTATTTTCTGGATTCCGGATCTCGCCCGCCTCTGGTGAACTCGTCCGGAATGACGGCTTTGAAGCATTACGACACAGTCTCTCTGCGGATGGCCGTTGACTTAAAAAGTCAGAATACCACCGGCTCTCAATCGACAATATTCAATCTTCAATTTTTCCTTATTGATTCCGGATTATCCGGGTGAGGCAGAAGGGAGGTGTTTTTTTGAAACGTAATATATATGCCGGCAAGAGTCTGAGCGGGGGCCTGGGACTGAAGATTTTTACCGATGATGAGCTTGACGACATTCATCTGGCGACTCTCGAAGTCCTGGAAAATACCGGTCTCCTGTTTGACGACGATGAAGCCCTTGAGGTTTTATACAGTGGCGGGGCCGCCATCGACAAAAAAACCAAAATCGCAAAGTTTCCTCCCCACGTGGTAGAGGACGCCATCCGATCAGCACCTTCGAAAATCCTGCTGGCGGGACGCAATCCCAAGAACGACTTTGTCATGGAGAGCAATCGGGTCGGGTTCACCAACTTCGGGGAGGGGGTGTTCATCATAGACCCTTATACCGGAGAACATCGCGAAACCACCAAGGCCGATGTGGCAGCCTCGGCCCTGATCGCCGATTACTTGAGTGAGATTGATGTTTACGAACGTGCCGTGGGTGCCAGCGATGTTCCGATGCCATCGGTACAGCTTCACAATGCCGAGGCCTGGTTGCCAAATACCTCGAAGCACGGATTCATGGGGCCCGGCAACGGATATTTGACCAAGAAGATCATCGAGATGGCTGCCGCCGTTGCGGGGGGCAGGGAAAAGCTCAGCCAACGACCCATTATTTCTTTTGTTACTTGCCCGGTCAGCCCATTGCAGCTGGTCAAGGAGTCCTGCGAGATAATTATGGAAACCGCTCGGGCCGGATTGACGATCAATGTTTTGTCGATGGCGATGGCCGGAGGATCCTCGCCGGTTACCCTGGCGGGAACGTTGGTGGATCATAATGCAGAAATCCTCGGAGGGCTTGTTCTCAGTCAACTGACCCACAAAGGTTCTAAATTCATTTACGGCAGTTCAACTACCGCAATGGACTTGAGATTGGCGGCCGCATCGGTTGGCTCTCCTGAATGTGCCCTGATCAATGCTGCCGTCGCCCAGATGTCGACCTACTATCTTCTGCCGAGTTGGGTTGCCGGTGGATAGGGCGACAGCAAAGTGTGTGATGCTCAGTCCGGTCACGAAAAAACCATCACAGGCCTGTTGCCGGCGTTGGCAGGGGCCAACCTGATTTATGGCCTGGGTATGATCGAAATGGGCATGACAATTGATTTTGGTCAGATGGTCATGGACAACGAATTTGCGCGGATGATTAAATACGTGGTTCAAGGGATTGCCGTCGATGATGAGACCCTTGCAGTGGACGTCATTAGAGAGATCGGTGTCGGGAAGGATTTTCTCAGCCACGAAAGCACATACAAACACATGCGATCTCAATCCCAACCAAAACTGATCGACCGGCGCATGCGGGAAGATTGGCAAGATTCGGGCGGCACGGATATTTATCAAAGAGCACTCGAAGAAGCGCGGCATATATTGGAAACCCACAAGCCGGATCCGCTGCCGGATGACGTGCCGGCAAGGCTGCGCTCGATTATCGAAGAAGCCGAGGCCGAGCTGGGCGTTTCCAAAGGCAAAGAATAACGCGTAACTGCAATCAAGGAGGAAACTCAAGGTGAGTAAAAAATCAAATGTGGATCTAGCCGAACTAAGAAACGAGGTCATTTCTCATGGTGTTGCCAGCGTCACGACTCAGTATATCGAATCAGGCAAGGGGTCTTTGCTCTATGATGTGGAAGGCCGGGAGTATATCGATTTCGCCGGTGGGATTGCCGTAATGAATGTGGGCCACAGTCATCCAAAGGTTGTGGCTGCCATCAAAGCGCAGGCTGAAAAGCTTACCCATACCTGTTTTATGGTCCTGCCCTATGAACCTGCTTTGATATTGGCCAAACAACTGGTCGCCGCCACGCCGGGTGATTTCCCCAAATCAACCGCATTTTTTAACTCCGGTGCGGAAGCTGTTGAAAATGCAGTCAAAATTGCCCGCTGCCACACGAAGAAAACCGGGATAATTGCCTTTGACAATGCATTTCACGGGCGCACCCAGCTGGCGATGACCCTCACCAGCAAAGTAAAGCCCTATAAGTTTGGTTTCGGTCCATTTGCCCCCGAAGTGTATCGCATGCCGTTCGCATACTGTTACCGCTGCCCGTTTAATCTCGATTACCCCAATTGTGACGTCGCCTGCGCCGATTATCTCAATGAATTTTTTATCACCCATATTGCCCCGGAAACCACTGCTGCAGTTCTTGCGGAGCCCGTCCAAGGCGAGGGGGGCTTTATTACACCGCCACCGGAGTACTTCTCCAAACTGGCAAAAATTTGCGAAGATAATGATATTTTATTTATTGCCGATGAAATTCAATCCGGGATGGGACGCACCGGAAAAATGTTTGCCATTGAGCATTGGCATGTGAATCCGGATCTGATCATTGTGGCCAAGAGCCTGGCGGCAGGTATGCCCTTGGCGGCGGTGGTCGGGAAAAAGGAGATACTGGATTCGATCCACCCCTGGGGCCTTGGCGGCACTTATGGCGGCAACCCGGTTGCCTGCCGCGCAGGGCTGGCAGTATTTGAAATCATTGAGGAGGAAAACCTGCTGCAAGAAGGTGAACTATTGGGTCAAAAAGTTCGTAAACAGCTCAACGCCTGGCAGAATCGATTCGAGATAATCGGCGACGTCAGGGGGTTGGGCCCCATGCTGGCCCTGGAACTGGTCAAAGATCGGGCATCCAAAGAACCTGCGGCAGATGAAGCCAAAGCAATCGTTCAGTTTTGTCTTGAGAAAGGCCTTGTCGTATTGTCCTGCGGGACTCTCGGCAACGTCATCCGTCTCTTGATGCCATTGAATATTGGGAATGACGAATTGGAGCGGGGCTTGACCATCCTGGAGGAAGGCCTTGCGCATATCTCCAAGAAGTAGCCAAAAAGGAGGTTATATGGCTAAAATAAAAACGCGCATGGGCGACGGGTTTCCCGTCGAAATGACGCAAAGCCAGGTCATGCAGGATTTAGAGGCAGGGGCTCAAGATGCGGCCGACCGCGGCAAAATTTCCCCCCTTTCAAAGGAAGAATTACAATACTTATTTGATCTTTTTGTCTCGCCTTATCGTTTTGTCGGCGCCGAACCGGGCAGCGAAGTCGTTCTTTCCTATGACGCCGCTCCCGTCAAACTTATGCGTGCCGCCGTCAACGTCCACCGTGTCCAATCTCTCCAGATCCATGAAAAGCTCTTTGGCGCGGACACCCTCGAGCTGGGACATATTGATTACAGTTTCAAACCGGTTAAACCGATTGTAGGAACGGAGCAGACCGTACTGGAGCAAACCCTGATGGCCACCCATGCCCCGCTGTTCTACGGGGCCATGCCGAATTTAGGCCTGTACAGTCAACCCGACGGTCCGTATCCCAATCCTTCGGAGTTGATGCCGCTGGGAAAGATCAATGAAGCCCAGCAGTCTTATGAAATGGCTGTTGAAGAGGCCGTCAAAGACATTGTCTATGTCGGCCGTGCCATGTATGACTCTGGAGCAGATGGCATCAACATGGATACCACCGGGGCCGCCGGCGATGCTGATTTCCTGGCCGGGCTGAAAGCGGCTGAGATCCTCAAGCAAAAATACCCGGATATATGTATTGAGCTGGGAATGGCCGGTGAATTCATTTTAGGATTACACGGCGACTTGAGGTACCACGGGGACCGCCTCGCCGGCATGTATGCCCAAGATCAGGTTAAGATGGCTGAAAAAGCCGGTGTCACGATTTTTGGCCCGGTGGTGAATATCAAAACCAGCCGATCATGCCCATGGAATCTCTCCCGCGCCATCACTTTTACAAAGGCTTGCTGTGAAGCGGCCAACATACCGATCCATGTCAACATGGGCATGGGCGTCGGCGGTGTGCCCATGACAAGCCATCCACCGATAGATATTACATCCCGTGCCTCCAAGGCCATGGTCGAGCTCTGCAGGCTTGATGGATTGTAGGTTGGCGTGGGAGACCCCATTGGCATGGCCGTCACCCACGCGATTGCTTCGGGCATGGGCGGAATGCGGACTGCCGGAGACCTGGTGGCCCGTATGCAAATGACCCGCGGCATGAAGATTCAGGAAGCTAAAAAATATGTGGCTGACAGGCTGAATGTTGCGATCCCGGATCTGACCGACCCGGTAGTGATGACGGAGATTCGGGAGGATCTGGATCTCGGATCGATTACACCGCTTCCCGGCTGTGCTAAAGGTATTGAAGCCAAGCTTCGTATTGCCGAGGTTCTTGATATCGAAATCAACTGTGTCCGGCGAATGAGAAACAGGGGATATTTATAATTTTTTCCGCGTCTGCGGATCGATTTCATGCAGTCGAAGAACCAGTTGGGGATGGTGTTTATCGGATAAAAAAGCCAACCTTCGGGAAACCAGGTTGTCTTCAGTCCAGACGAGGTAGGATAATGGAAAAAACAGAATGGTTTGAGAAAGCCGCCCGGTCGATTTTGGATGCGGATGAAGAATTAGCAAAGGATGTTGCCCAAAAATCACTGGAAGCCGGTATGGATCCCGTTGAAATGATCAGCAAGGGTTTTTCCGCCGGCATCAGAAAGATGGGCGACCTGTTTGATCGGGGGGAGGTTTTTTTGCCGGGCCTGGTGGTTGCCTCCGATGCCATGGTTGCCGCGATAAAAATTCTGGAACAGGCTTTGCCCAGCGACAAACAGGATCAGAAAAAGGGTGTTGTTGTGATCGGCACCGTCGAAGGCGATATTCACGACATCGGCAAAGGTATCATCGTAACCATGTTGAGCGTTCATGGCTATCAAGTTCACGATTTGGGCCGGGATGTTCCCATTGAAAACTTTGTGGCCAAGGCCCAGGAGGTTGGTGCTGATGTTGTCGGATCATCGGCCATGATGACCACCACGCAGATCGGCCAGAAAAAACTCGAAGATGCTTTGAAAACTGCCGGACTCCGTGACGCGGTAAAAACCATGGTCGGCGGAGCAGTAGCCACCGACCACTGGGCCAGGAGAATCGGTGCGGATATTTACGGTGAGTCACCGCAGGATACCCTCGAAAAGCTTGAAGAAATATTAAAATAATTGAGGGATCGGGGTTCAGGGTTCAGGGTTCAACGTTCAAGGTTCAAGGTTATAAAGGTATTAAGCCACATTTCGATGCTGCCTGCTTTTGGACAGCTGCAACAATCACCTCATCGGTGAAGGGACAAGCGTCGCTGGATTATTTATAATCTTAATTGATCGATAACACTCAATGTCCGTGTTAAGTGGTCCGTTGTCCGTAGTCAATAAAAGATTTAAAATCGACATCCATCCTTTGATTGACGATGGACTACCGACAACGGACCACTGACAGATGCTGACTCTTTGCAAGCTGGGATATTAAAGTTTTTAAACCTTGAACCCTGAACCGTCAACCTTTTAACCCAGGGCAACCTATATTTTACCGCTATCACTTATCTTTTGACGATCAGAAATTTAATGGCTGAGAGGGAGCGTCGCACCATGAATGCCAAGCAAAGGGTCATGGGCATGCTGAACCACCAAAAAACGGATCGGATGCCCTGCTTCGGTGCCAATTCAACAGCAACCTACGATCAGATGAAAAAGGTTCAAGCCTTTTGGCCCGAAGCCCATGAAAATGGGGAAGCGATGGCAAAATTGGCACTGGCGGCTCACCGAGTGCTGGGGTTTGATGCTGTCAGGGTACCCTTTTGCCAGACCCTGGAGGCAGAGGCATTGGGCTGTCTCCTAAAACCAGGTGGCTCCGACGGGATTCCGGGAATCGATCCACCGCCACCTTATAAAATTGACGACACCCCCCTGTTTCCGGATGACTTTCTTACCAGGGGAAGAATACCCGAACTGCTCAGGGCGGTTCGGATACTTAAAAGAGAAGTGGGAGATGACACCGCGATTGTGGGCGGGATCATCGGCCCTTTTACTGTTGCCGGAGCCTTGCTGGAACCGGTATCCCTCTTGAAGGCGAGCTTTAAGATGCCCCAGAAGATGCGTTCTTTCCTTGAGGTCGCCGAAAAGGCTGGCAGCGCCCTGGCCCTTGCCCTTGTCGATGCAGGTGCCGACATCATCGCCTGTGAGGACATGACGGCCTCGCCGGCATTGATTGCCCCGGACACGTATCGAGATTTTGAACTGGAATATCAAAAACGGCAATTCGATGCCATCTCTGTCCCAAAGATATTGCATATTTGTGGCAATGTAGACCAGATTGTTGAATGGATGGGTCAAACCGGTGCCGATATTTTGAGCATCGAACCGAAATCCAGCGGCAAGCTGGCCCGCGAGAAATGCGGACCGGATCTGATTTTGATGGGCGGGGTTGATACCGTCACGACCCTTTACCTGAAAGACCCTGCGACAGTCAGAAATGAGTGCCAGAAATCGATTGCAGACGGCATCCAGATTCTGGCCCCGGGGTGTGCGGTAGCACCCGGTACGCCGCTTGAAAATCTTCGAGCCATGGTGGAGGTGGCCAAAGCACACTAGAAACCATTTCAAAAATGTCTTTTGGCCCAAACTCTTTGTTGGTATCTCGTTTCAAATCCTCGACCTACAGCAGTATGCCTGCGGTTTGAAACTAGGCCCCGCCGCGATTTTGAGTCAAAATCCTATTTTTGAGATGGCTTCTTGAAGCCATCTCAAGGACATGCCGTTCAAGCATGGTCCGAAACGAACAACAGGAGCTCTTTTGATTGCTCCTTTTTTATGTGCCGAACTCTCTTGTATTCCTTCAGGGGGGAGGGTCTTTTTCTCAGAAGTTCAAGGGAGGCAGACGCCGAAGTGAAGCGAAAAAAGCCCTTCTTAAATACGCCTGTTCTCTTTAGAAAGATGTGAATAAAAACCAGGGGATCAAATATGAAATCCTATGATATTGCCGTAATACCCGGTGATGGCGTCGGAATGGAGGTTGCTGGGGAAGCCATCAAAATATTACACACGGTTGCAGACAAATACGGTTTTGGTGTTAAAACCGAGACATTCGATTGGGGGTGCGACTATTTTCTGGCGCACGGCCAAATGATTCCGCCTCAATTGCTGGAAACCCTTAAGAATTTTGATGCCATTTTCTTAGGTTGCATCGGAGATGCTGCCAAAGTCCCCGATCATGTCTCGCTGACTATTTTACTTACCATCCGCAAAGGATTTGAACAGTATGTCAATCTTCGACCCATCAAACTATATCCCGGTGTAAAGACACCTTTGAAGAATGCTTCACCGGAAACGGTTGACATGGTGGTTGTCAGGGAAAACACGGAGGGCGAGTATTCTGCAACCGGCGGATTTTATAAATTGGGAACACCGGATGGGATTGCCCTTCAGACCGCCATATTTACCCGCAAAGGCTGTGAACGCGTCATGCGCTATGCTTTTGATCTGGCTCGCGAGCGCAAAAAACTCGGCAGCTCGCCGGCCGGGATGGTTACCAATTGCACCAAATCCAACGCGCTGAATTACTCGATGGTGTTTTGGGACAACGTATTTGACAGTGTCGCCGAGGACTACCCGGACATAAAAACGGATAAGGCCATGGTGGATGCCATCACCATGTGGATGGTAAAAAATCCGGAGTACTTTGATGTTATCGTGGCATCCAATCTTTTTGGCGATATCATCACCGATCTCGCTGCCATGCTTCAAGGCGGCATGGGGTTTGCGGCCGGGGCAAATATCAACCCGGAGAGGCAGTACCCCTCATTGTTTGAGCCGATTCACGGCTCTGCTCCGAAATATGCAGGAAAACAACTTGTCAATCCCGTGGCAGCCATAGAGTCAGTCCGGTTGATGATGCATCACGTAGGCGAGGCGGATGCCGGTGCTGATATTGAAACCGGTTTAAGGCGAGTCTTGAAAGCGGGCGATGTGAAAACACGGGACATGGGGGGCACCAATTCGACGGCGGAAATGGGGGATGCCGTCAAGGTGGCTATTTTATCGATTGATGACTAAGAAGAACAGAGGCCGCCTGACATCATGGATTTCTTTCCCGCTGGATCGGCATCCTACAAATCGATGATGAAAATGTGGGAGCGGCTTCGACACGGCTGTCTTCGACCCTGAGCAGTTCGGCCCTGAGCTCACTGCCGAAGGGCTCAGACCGAAGGGAGCTCGTCGCAGGCCAGCCGCGATCGAAACGGTGATGCGGGCTGGACGGATTAAAATTTGACGGATGATAGTTGCTGCGATAAAAAAGGATAATGGCCCTGGGGGGTGGATCGCAATGTGATCGTGTGGACTCTAAATCCACATAGGCGGGTGCAACTCCCGTACTCCCCGCCATAGTTGGGGGCAAGCGCTCAACGTCCGTTGTCAGTCGTTTGTTGTCCGTGGTTTGCTAAATGCAACGGGCCACGAACCACTGACCGTTAAATGTTATCTCGATTTCAACGAAAGCCCAATAAAAATTTTGAAGGAGAGTTGCGGTGACCATCACCTGGACCTCAACCCAGGCCCGGCGCCTAAAAGAATTGGATGCTCCCGAGTCGTCATTGGACATGCATTTTGAAGATACCTCCGTCCGGGAACGAGCTTACCAGGAGTTGGAGAAAAAATTGGTAACGGAACATCGGCAGCGTTTGAAAGAATTCCGCGATATCCACCTGCGCCCTGCGTTGTGCCGCCTTGAAAGCAGACTGATTGATACCCTGGTGCAAAAGGGCTTTGTCCAGGTCACAACGCCGATTATCATGTCCAGAGGGCTGCTGAATAAAATGTCGATCGATGCCGATCACCCGCTGACTTCCAAGATTTACTGGCTGGATCAAGGCAAATGTCTGCGTCCCATGCTGGCGCCTCATTTATATTATGTACTGGTGGATTTGCTTCGGTTGTGGGATGAACCGGTTCGGATTTTCGAAGTCGGGCCCTGTTTTCGAAAGGAATCTGAGGGATCGAAGCATTCCAGCGAGTTCACCATGCTCAACCTGGTCGAAATGGGGCTTAAAGAGGAAACCCGGGAAGCTAGAATCAAGGAACTGGGCACCCTGGTATCCAGGGCGGCGGGGCTGAGGGATTTTGAATTCAAACGTGTGGCCTCCGAAATATACGGCGATACGATAGACATTGTGGCCGGCAGCGATGCGATCGAGATAGGATCGTCTGCCATGGGTCCCCATCCCCTGGATCATCCCTGGAGAATAAACACCGCTTGGATTGGAATCGGATTTGGTTTGGAGCGCCTGCTGATGGTCGCAGAAAATACAAGCAACCTGGCGAAATTGGGACGGAGCTTAACTTACCTGGATGGAATCCGATTGAATATTTAGAAGCGATTTTATAACCCCATCTCATGCCCGATAGCTGCGTTGCAAACCGATTTAACATGCCCACATACTACCGTGTATGCTCCGCTTTGAAATCGGTTTGCGCCTTGCTCTCGAGCATGATCTGGGGTTATAAAACCGCTTCCAAGAAAAACATTTCAGAGTTAGCGAGATCTTGAATTGGTATGAAAGAAAAAAGACAAAAGTTTGAAGATATACTCTCCAGGGCGCTTCGAAAAGAGCAGCTGTCTGCAGACGATATTGTAATTCTGCTGAGCCTAAATAATCCGGATCAGATCAATAAACTTTTTGCGACAGCAAAAAGCTTACGCCAACATCATTTTGGCGATAAAATTTTTATTTACGGTTTCATTTACACCAGTACCTATTGTCGCAATGACTGCAACTTTTGTTTTTTCCGCCGATCCAACCCAGAAAGCCGTCGGTATCGCAAGGCAAAACCTGAAATTGTTTCGGCGGCCAGACACCTGGCTGACTCCGGTGTTCACCTCATCGATCTGACCATGGGAGAAGACCCCGCCCTTTTCAATGGCAGCGGGGCCGGTTTTGACCGTCTTATTGATTTGGCAGATTCTGTCCGACAAGCAACCGGGCTGCCCATCATGGTATCCCCAGGAGTGATATCCCCAAGTGTCTTAAGCAGACTTGTAAAGTCCGGCGCCTGCTGGTATGCCTGCTACCAGGAGACTCACAACCGGTCGTTGTTTCGTCAGCTCAGACCCGGCCAGAGTTATGCGCAGCGGCTGGAAGCCAAGCGTCACGCCCATAATTCGGGCCTGTTGATCGAAGAAGGATTGCTGTGCGGGGTGGGTGAAACCGCCAGGGACATCGCCCGGTCAATCGCGGTGATGCAAGCATTGAATGCCGACCAGGTGCGGGTCATGAACTTTGTTCCCCAGCCGGGAACCCCAATGGCAGAAAGAACGCCACCAGACCCCCGCATGGAAGCATTGGTCATTGCCGTCATGCGGTTGGCTTTTCCGGACCGGTTGATACCGGCTTCATTGGATGTGGATGGTCTGGCCGGGCTCAAAAAACGCCTGGACGCCGGTGCCAATGTGGTCACCTCCGTAATACCCAAGAGCCAGGGATTTGCCGGGGTGGCACAACACTCTCTTGATATAGAGTCCGGTAGAAGAACCAAAACCGCCGTGCTGAAAGTTCTGGATACCGCCGGATTGAAACCGGCAACGAGCCGGGCGTATTTTTCCTGGGTTGCGGAACGTCAAAAAAAAGTGGCAGCAAGCAATTCGAGAGGAAAAATTGCGTGCTAGTCGGAGTTGTCGGCGGAAATCTTCAGGGCGTCGAAGCCACCTATCTCGCACGAAAAGCGGGTTGGGAAGTGATCGTTGTTGACCGCAAACCGGTTGTTCCCGCAGCCGGTTTGTGTGACAGCTATATACCGTTGGACGTTACCGCCGAGAAAGATTTGGGGGCGGTCCTGGGAAGGGTGGATTTGATCATCCCGGCTCTGGAAAATGACAAGGCCTTGGCATGCTTGGAGCAATGGGCCCGGGACAAGAGCATGCCGTTTGCTTTTGATTCTGCTGCCTATTTTATAACTTCATCCAAATTAAGATCCTATCAGCTTTTTACTGACCTCGGCTTATCAATACCGTCACTTTGGCCGGAGTGCGGTTTTCCCGTAATAGCCAAACCAGCCACAGGAAGTGGCAGTCATGGGGTTTCAGTTTTTTATGACTCGAACTCTTTGCAAAACCATATACAAAAATCCCATCGTGAGTGGATTCTACAAGAATATATCCCCGGCCCCTCCTATTCTATAGAGGTAATGGGGTTGCCCGGACGCCATGTGCCGCTGCAGGTCACGGATCTGGAAATGGATGCCGATTACGACTGCAAACGCGTCATTGCCCCGACAGGGCTGACGCAATCGCTTATTGCGGATTTTGAGAACATCGCCGTGACATTGGCCGGTAGCTTGGATCTGAAAGGCCTGATGGATGTGGAGGTCATTTTACAAGACGATCGTCTCAAGGTCCTGGAGATTGACGCCCGGTTGCCCAGCCAGACGCCGACTGCCGTATTCAGGTCTACGGGATTTAATATGATAGAGGTGCTCGCAGAACTGTTCTTGAATCCGCCAAGTAAATTCGACCCGCGTTTGAAGCCCGCAAAAGGGGTTGTTTACGAGCACATCAAAGTATCGTCAAATGTGCTGGAAGTTGCCGGTGAAAATATAATGACTGTCACCGATGCCCTTTTTTTGCATCAAGATTTTTTCGGAGCAGACGAAGCCATCACAAACTATCGTGCGGGTCGTGACACCTGGGTGGCAACCTTGATCATTTCCGACGACACCCTTGAGACGGCCCGGCAAAAGCGCTATCATGTGATCGAGGAGATTCGGCAGCATTTTAACCTCAGCGTGTATCGGGACCCGGAACCCATTGTAGACATCAAGGGAAGGCAACCGTGACCAGGCTGGCAGAAAAGGATGTTAGATCTATTCCCGCCGCTCTAGCCGCTTACGATGCGGAGCTGAACGCCAAAACAGGCAGTTCACTGGTGGGGCTTGCCTGCCAGGCGGCCGGTCTTAAAGAGGCTGAAGTAAAAGACATATTAGGCAGTGTTTTGGTGGGGGTGATACCGGTTACCGGCGGTGAAGGTATTATCAGCGGATTCTGTAACGCGGTAAAAAGCATTGCCTCTCACCTGGGGTGCCGGGCTTTTGTTACGCAAGCCACCGATGTGGCCGGATTGGCCGAGGCCTTTGAAAGAAAAGCCGATATCATCCTGCTGTCAGATGACCGATGTTTTATTGCGCTTCATACGCAAAGCCATCAGGTGATCGAAAATGCAGCTGCCACCGGCAAGGGATTCGTTGCCGGATTAAACCTGATGGCCGGCGATTTAAAGGCCAGAAACGTTTTGGTGTTGGGATGCGGTCCGGTCGGACACAGTGCGGCCGAAGAACTGACCGCAAAGGGTTCTCACGTTTCTATTTATGACATCGATTCTTCCCGCAGCAACCAACTGTCCGAGAAGATAGAAAGGTCTTTTAATACAGCTCTGCGGATCGCTGAAGAACCGGAGGGGGCGTTGACGGCGCATCGATTGATCATCGATGCCACGCCGGCGG
>JASFTQ010000093.1:0-13992 GCA_050053515.1 Desulfobacterales bacterium
GGGTTCAGTCTAATAAAATGACAAATAGCGTTGAAACCGGGCAATCGCTCAGTGAATCGAAAAACAGATATCGCATGATTTCTGAACTCACTTCCGATTTTGCCTATGCTTTTCAGGTAAAACCCAGTGGTGAATTGGTGTCCGATTGGGTGACAGGGGCTCTGAAAAGGATCACCGGATTTACGGCAGCCGAATTGGCTGCTAGGGGCGGCTGGGAATCCATGATTTTTCCGGAGGACACCCCCATACCCATGGGACAGTTAAAAAGCCTGTTGGCGGGCAAGGCGGATATCGTGGAATATCGAATTGTGCACAAAGACGGTCAAATCCGTTGGATGCGTGACCACGGAATGCCGGTATGGGACAGTCAAGAAAACCGGGTGACACACATTTATGGGGCGGTTCAGGACATTACCGAACGCAAGCAATTTGAAAAAGAGCTTCAGGAAAGCAAGGAAAGATATAAAACCTTGACCAACAATATCGGGGTTGGGATATTCCGCAATACGCCCGGGCCCAAGGGCAGTTTTATCGAGGCCAATCCGGCCATTGTGAAAATGTTTGGTTATGAGAATAGAAATGATTTTCTTGCGGTATCTGTGGCTGATCTGTACCAAAATCCGGAGGATCGAATTAAGTTCAATGACAAAATGTTGCGATACGGTTATGTAAGAAATGAAGAATTACACCTGAAAAAAAAGGACGGTACCCCCTTTATTGCTTCCGTATCGGTCGTGGCCGGTAAAGATGAAAACGGGCAGATAGAATATTATGACGGCGTGATCGAAGATGTTTCAGAGCGCAGCCATCTTGAATCTCAGCTCCAGCAAGCCCAGAAAATGGAGGCCATTGGGACCCTTGCCGGTGGTATTGCTCATGATTTCAACAATATACTTGCTGCTATTTTGGGATACACGGAGCTTGCGATCTTAGATCTGCCCGGGGAAAGCACCGCGAAAAAAAACCTCGAGCTATCGTTAAAATCAGCTTATCGCGCCCGAGATCTTGTCAGTCAGATTCTTGCCTTCAGCCGTCAAGGCAAGACCGAACTTAAACCGGTTCGAATCGATCCACTGATCAACGAAGCGCTTAAAATGCTAAGGTCCACGCTGCCCACCACCATTGAAATCCGGCATCTGATACAAAAAGATACCGGATATATCAAAGCCGATCCGACCCAAATCCATCAGGTTTTGCTCAATCTCTGCACAAATGCCAGCTACGCCATGCGCAAGGAGGGTGGCATACTAGATATTGGTCTGACCAGTGTCGAGATAGATGAAGACACCACCAAGCTTCACCCGCAACTGCAGCCCGGGCCGTATCTGAAACTGAGTGTCGGCGATACCGGAAAAGGAATAAATCCGGACATCGTCGAAAAAATTTTTGACCCATACTTTACCACCAAGGAAAAAGGTGAGGGAACGGGGCTGGGGCTGGCCGTTGTTCACGGAATCGTTAAATCTCACGGCGGCGTCCTCAGCCTGCGAAGCGAGCCGGGAATCGGTACGGTTTTTAATATCTTTTTTCCAATCGTGAAAACTAAAACCGAACCGGAAATATCAATGGAAGAACCCCTTAAAAAAGGCCATGAATGCATACTCTTTGTCGATGATGAGACGATCATAGCGGACATGGGGAAAAAGATGTTGACGAGACTGGGCTATACCGTTGACATTGAAACAAGCAGCTTGAGGGCACTTGAACTGTTTGGCAACCAACCGGATCGCTATGATCTGGTCATGACAGATATGACCATGCCCAAGATGACCGGGGACAAATTGGCCAGAGAGATACTAGCCATCAGACCGGACATTCCGGTTATACTCTGCACCGGTTATAACGAACGAATCAGCGAAGAAAAAGCAAGGGAAATCGGGATTAGAGAATTGGCCATGAAACCGATGAGTATGCATATCATTGCCGATACCCTCCGCAAAATTTTAGACCGTTAGGCAGTGAGTATCGCTTATAGCTAATGTCGAAATAATGTTCCGAAAAAAAGCAGAATCAAGAGGTGCGGGCAGGGGGTAAATTTTTGTCGTCAAGATGCACAATCATCGCCCCTTTGGTTTGAACATGGACATTAACCATCAATTGACCCCCCTGCCAGTTAAAACATTCTGGTTAACCCAAGGACTCTCTGTCGTTTGCCCAGTCAGGTAACAAAAGCCCTTTGCCGCTTAAAACTGCCGGAGGGATCAGCTTGTCGGCAAAAATTTACCCCCTGTCTGCACCCCGTAAAATCGGAATATTATTTTGACAATCACTTTACATCATACGTTTTTATTTCGTTCAGGGATTGCTCAACAGATATTTGGCCAGACGTTTTGCAAAGCCGATGATGGTCAAAACGGTGGGACGATCCAGGGATTCCGGAAAGACACTGGCATCACAGACAAACAATCCTTGAATTTCCGTCTCAAGATCGCTGTTCAAAAGATTTCCGATCCTCACGGATCCACTGGGATGGGTGCCGATAAACGGCCGCATAAAGATGGTTGATTTATCAGCACCGGCCTCGATGAGAATCTGCCGGCAAACCCTGTAGGCGTGTTGCAGGCGTTTATTGTCGTCAGCGGTCAGAGGTTTGCAAATTTTTCCGTCCGGCAATATGCCGCCTGAAATATCGTCCTTTAATTTAATCATGATACCCAGCATTTTATTCCAGCGCAACCAGCGCAATGCGGGGCCCAACCCTTTGCGAGCGGCGGCCAGCAGATACAACAGCCAAGGGTCCGTTAACGTGCTGAGCATATAGCCGGCATCATCATTTTCCCAGGACCAGGTCATGGGGGGCTCTTTGCCGGTGCCCGTCTGTCTGGTAAACCCGTAGACCATTGTGGTGGTGTCCATGGTAATACCGTCACCGGCCTCTTCGAAGCCGGAATTTAAAAGAATGCGCGGTGTACCGATTCCACCGGCGGCGAGAATGATAATGTTGCATCGGGCTGTGAACTCCTGAAAACCCCTTTTTGCTTCAATCCCAACCGCCTGGCCATCTTCTATCAGCACCCTTTTGACTCGAACGCCTGTTTTCAGAACGGCGCCTCGTGACACAGCTTCATCCACCCACTCGGCGGCATTCCATTTAGCGCCACAACGACAACCGAGCAGGCAGTTTGCCCGACAGTTGAACGCCGCGGTGTTATTGCGGCATCGTGCAGGATTCATGAACTTCGCTTGGGGATACCACTGGTAACCAAGCGCTTGGGCCGCCTGGGCAATGCGGGTGGAGGCGCTGCCCCGCAGGTGTTCCGGCAGCGGCTTAACGCCCAATTCCGCAACGGTTTCATTAGCCTCTTGGGTAATATCGATACCGTATTTATCTTTGAGCCAAGGCGGTGGCATCGCAGCACATCCGGCAAACATACTGGTTGCCCCGCCGACCATAATCGGCGCAATAATATTGAGCCCCTCTTCGGTAAACAGCATGGCCCGGCGTTCCGAGTATCGAATGGCCCCCAAGTAGGTGCCGTAATAGACTTTTTTGCGATAGTCGCGACCCCTTTCAAGGATCAAAACCTGTTTTCCGCCTTTCGCCAGTTGCCTGGCAACGGCGGCGCCTCCGGGCCCGGAACCGACCACGATGACATCGGCTGTCAGGGATGAGTCATTGCGCATCTGCTAATCCTCTTCGTTTTCGACACAAATTTTTGAAACGGCGGCGGCAATTTATCTGCATCCGACCAGTTGATCTTTGCAGCCATATCCACTGAATTGTAAGTATGCCAGTAGAGAACAGGTTCTGATTCACTGCTGTGGACCTGGCAGTAATCCAGAACCGCCGCAAATGTTTTAGCGGTGTATGTGGAATCCAGGACCACATCCGCCTTTTTTGCCAGTGCGGAGGCCTCGTTTCCCGCTTTTGTCGGCCGGCCATAGCCCTCTCCGAAATAGTCATTTAATATCAAAGGGGCTTTTAATTCTAGTTCCGGTATGGTTTGGCCGTTTTTTCTCAAATAACGATAGGTGGATTTCATGAGGCGCAGCACGGCGTCAGGGGTGCATATTTGAATGGGACCCAAATGAGAAGCCGACACCCGCACACCGACCGTTTTACTTTTCAAACCCGCCAGCATCACGCCCAGGGTTAAGCCGGCGAGAGTCCCGTTCGAGCCTGCCGGACAGAAAATAACAGCAGGTTCGGGCACAACGCCGCTTTCGATCTGGGATTTCAGTTCAAAAGCAGCATTGACGAATCCGACGGTTCCGGTCGGACTGGAACCACCGGCATATAAAAAATAGGCTGCCGGATGTTTTATACGCATCGTAACATAAAAGGCAAGCGCAGCACGTAATTTTGTCGTGCAATACATCATGCGGGCATTATATTTTGCAAACAACAACAACTTTTCTTTTACATCGCGGTTTACCGGTTGTTTGAATAGGAGCAGCGTACAGCCAATACCCAATTTCTCTGCAAATATTGCAGTGGCCAGCCCGTGATTGGTACCGATCGCTCCCAGGGTCACGACAGACTTCTTCTTTTGTTTCAAAACATCAGCCAAGACAAATTCGAGCTTGCGGATTTTATTTCCCCCGTAAATGGATGAACTCAGGTTATCCTGTTTGATCCACAAATTCTTGGGCCCCAGACTGTCGAGTTTCCGAACAGGGGTGGGAAATTCGCCCAGCTGTTTCCAGGGAATTTCCCCCTGCAGATCAGCAAAGTACCGGAACAACAATGGATATTGATCCTGCTCAGCCATGTAAAGCTCCTCGTCTACCGGTGAGATGTTCAAGCCGTATGCCCCGTTTTTTAAGTATCTTTAAACGAAGGATGTAATAGACGACACCGCTGACGATAAAAGCTGAAAAACTGCAGATTTTTGCAGGTGATTGGAGCTCGACCAGAATGATGATGCCGAAAAATATCACCATCGCCATACCGACTGATGGGCAAAACCACAGCCAAAACCCTTTGAGTTTGAATTCAGACTGATAATATTGCTCCGGAAAAAGTATGGGCAACCGGAGGGAAGCTATTTGAATCGGCAGAAAAATAATCAATCCGCCCAAAGCAGCAAAAGATGCCAGCGTCTTTAGAGAAAATCCGGAAATAATTCCCAAAACCGAGCAGATCCAGATTACGGTGAGTAGTGCCTGGGGAGCAGCAAATCGGCGGTGTACCTTTCCGAGTGCTCGCGGCAGGAGTTTATCTTCAACCATAATCAGCAAAGATTTGGTTCCAACGATAAAAAGGGCATTCAGGGTTGTCGTCAGGGCCAAAATGGCACCGCAAAATACAAAAAAGATGGCGCCGGTCTTACTGCCCGTGAGATTGGCGACATAAATCAGCGGTTCGGCCGCCTGCTCAAGCTCAACAGCAGGTGCTGCGCCAATCGTTGCTGCTGCGACCGATATATAGACTAATGCGACTATCGGCAAGGCGATGAAAAATGCCTTGGGAATTACCCTGCCCGGCCGGACGATCTCTCCCCCGAGTTCAATGATTCCGTTGGCGCCAAAGTAGGTAAATGTCAACAAAGCCGTACCCAGTAAAAGATTGAGCTCTCCCTTTTGAAACAAACCTCTAAAATGACCCGGATTCAGTACCTTATAACCTGAAACGGTGTAATAGATAAGAGCGGAAATGAGGATCACTACCAGCAAACCTTGAATCCGGGCAGCCGGCTTAACCCCAAGCAAGTTGATAATGAAAAAAAAAGTGACGACGCCGACGGCAAATACTGCGGGTGAAAGGTTTGGCAAAAAGGCCTGGGCATATTTTGCACAGCCGAGAGCATAAAGCGGTATTTGCCCGAAAAACGAAGCCAGTGCATAAACCCAGATGCCGGTGAAAGCAAGCGCCGGTGACACCATGCGGCTGGGATAAAGGTAGTTTCCCCCGGTCGTGGGGATAGCAGATCCCAACATGGCCACGGGCATCATGCTGATAAAAACCGGAATCACAGCCAGGGCATATGCAATCGGCAATGCCGGGCCGACAATCTTGTAAACGATGCCGGTAAATAAAAAAACGCCGCCGCCGATGGTAAAACCGATGGCAATGAATGTGACCGCTGGAAGTCCTAAAACACGCTTCAAAGCAAGGGGTGTCATATCACGATTTCTTGGGTTAGCGGAAATAGTTATTCAATCAGGGAATCTAAAAACATATCGAGGACATTGGTCTGCATGCTCAATCGATCTTTCATCGGCAACGTCGTGGGGGTCTCTATCGTAAAGACATTTTTGCTGTTGTTTAGACGATAGTAATTGGTGATGCTCAATTGCCGGGTAAGCCTCATGTACCGGAGACCCCACATGGGGGCGTCAATCAGACCGTCCTTGGTATTTAAAATCACCATGTTCACATTTTGCTCTACCGGATACCCCATTTCCTTTACTTTCGTAATGATCTGCCTGCAAAGGCCATCATCCGGTCGCCCGTACTGATAGAGGTAAAACCCGGCGGCAGATGGATCTTCATGTAAATCGATCATGAGATCATATTTTTTGCCTTGCATAAATTGCTGGATCATTGCTGCCTCTTGTGATTTAAGGGAAGCAAAGTCCCTGTTGATATCGATTCCATCTTTGTTAAACCGGTTGTTGTGAGACCATCCCCAGGGATTCACTAAAGGTAAAATGTGAAATTTGAAGTTCTTATATTTTGCGGGATCGTTGGCGAGCGTCTCCACGAACCTCAAAATACTTTCCACGCCGGCGGGTTCGTTGCCATGGACACCGGCGCTGATTAAAACACCATATTTTTGAGCATTGTCGGAATCGATTGTCAGCACCCAAATAGGCGCCTGAAAAATATCGTACCTTACAATGCCGATCACTCGCATGGAGAAGAAAGGCACTGCCAATACAGCTTTTTCGAGGCGCTTTTCAATGCCGGCGATTTTCCTGACCAACGCAAGCTCGCCGGTAAAGGGCGCATGATGGCCGCTGGCACAAGCAAACAAAGACAGCGTACTGATACAAAGAGTTACAAATTTTATAGCCGATGTCATTTATCTTCGTTTTTTTTATTGTTCTTATTTAGACAGATACAAACATGCCCTGTCGCCGGATAGTTCATTGCGTTGTTTTGTAAATACCGATATAGTTCAGACAAAGAGATAAAAGCAAGACCCTTGTCCTATAAATAGTTTCGTGTACATGCCAAAATAAGTATAACCTCAATTGTGCATAAACAAAATGAAGAGTTAATTTTAATGATATGGAATCACAAGGTATCCGAAATATTCAAGCACCTCACTGTAAACCAATGATTATAGAATGATAATTGTCTTATTTATATCTTTTTTTTGTTTACCCTGCGGGAAAGCCGATGATACCCCATCTCCGGTGTTGTTAAGGGTTCGCAGTAGTTTACTACGGCTTGACTTCGGCTGAGCTCAGTCGATGCCCACCCTGTGGACGCCTTGGATCTGGGGCATCCTCGACTTTTGCACAATTAAACTACAACCACGTTTGCTTGAGCGTTCCATCAATGAGCCGGAAGCAACCAATCATTTTCAAGCAGAGATTGCTGCCCCTTGATGCCATGAGAGGCGTTGTTATCGTTCTGATGGCCTTGGACCATGCCTCTCATGCTTTTAATGCCGGGCGTTATGTAACGGATTCAGCCGCTTTTTATCAGCCGGGTGCGGCAATTCCGACTTTGCAATTTTTCATCCGCTGGATCACGCACATCTGCGCCCCCGCGTTTCTGTTCCTGTCCGGTTGGGCCCTGTGTATAGCTATCACCAAAAGGCGTGCGAGGGGTGAGTCAAACCACAAAATAGATTTATATATTCTCACCCGGGGAATTTTACTGCTACTGCTGGAGCCGTTCTGGATGAGTTTAGCCTTTGGATATGGCATCGTTTTTCAGGTGCTTTACGCCATCGGAGGAAGTCTGTGTTGCATGATTCTTCTCCGCAGACTGGGAACAGGGCCGCTGTTGGGTATCAGTCTCGGGTTGCTGATATTGGGCGAGGTACTGGCCGGTCTGGCCTTCTGGGCCGGCGGCGTTCAACAGGCCGGGCCGCTGGGGGCCTTGACTGTAACCGGCGGCAGGGTCGGTCAAAGTATATTTGTGCTTTATCCGCTGCTGCCCTGGCTGGCCTATATGATCCTTGGTTGGTGCGTGGGGCGCTGGGTTTTGGATGGTAGCATTACTTCGATTGCCCGTGTATTTTTGCAGGCTGGGATCGGTTCGATTTTAACCTTTGTGATTCTCAGAGGCTTTAACGGCTATGGTAACATGTTGCTGTATCGCGAAGGTTGGTCGCTTATCCAGTGGCTGCATGTGAGTAAATATCCGCCCAGCTTGACTTTTTCCGCCCTCGAGCTGGGGCTGATGTTTCTTTGTTTGGCGGGCCTGTGGCTGTGGTTCAAACAGAAAACTTTATCGAATCCGAACCCGCTGATTGTCTTTGGCCAAACACCGCTGTTTTTTTACATTTTTCATGTACATCTTCTTAGCGGCACTGCCAAAATATTCGGGATTTACCAGAAAAGCAGTCTGGCCGCAAGTCTGGCGGCAACCTTTGGTGTTCTTTTGGTTCTCTATCCGTTTTGCTTCTGGTACCGGCGTATCCGGCAAACCCAAGCTTACCGGATTTTAAAATACTTTTAAGCTCTATCTCGCGGTTTTAGCCGTCGGGAGTGAAGCTCCCCGCCCCAAGGGGCGGGGCTTGCAGGGAAGCGAACCGGTCAACGACCCCCCGCGGAGAGACTGTGTCGCAATTCGCAAAAGCCGTTATTCCGGACGAGTTCACCAGAACTGAAATGAACACAAAATTTTTGCCATTGATTGCCATAGCAGGACTGGCGGTAATTTCTACCTTCCTGTTGCTCGACCCCATCCCGCAGGGCTCCGGTTATCATCAATTTGCAGATAACCGCTCAATTTTGGGCATCGCCAACGGAATGGATGTCATCTCAAACCTTCCCTTCATTATTGTGGGTGCATGGGGAATCATATTTACAGCAGGGTTATTGAAGAAATCCGGTTTCAATTCTTCCATTCCGCCCTATTTGATTTTTTTTATCGGAATTTTTTTTACAGGATTGGGCTCGACGGTTTATCATTCTGTCCCTTCTAATGCCACTCTGGTTTGGGATCGGTTACCCTTGACCATCACTTTCATGGGATTTTTCTGTTCGGTTATATCAGAGCTGATCAGCCGGCGGGCCGCCCTTATATTATTGTTGCCTTTATTGCTGGTTGGACTGGGAAGCGCGGTCTACTGGGCCTGGAGCGAATCCCTTGGCCGTGGAGATTTGCGACCTTATGGGCTGGTTCAGTTTTTGCCGATGCTTTTAATCCCATTGATTTTCATTCTGTATAAACTTCCCGGAAATTACCTCCCTTATACGTTGGCAGCCTTGGTCTTTTATTTTATCAGCAAAGTTGCCGAACTGCTTGATGAACAGATTTTCCGGCTGCTGCAGGTTATGAGCGGCCACACCATCAAGCATGTGCTGGCGGCCGCCGGAACATGTTGTATCTTACTAATGTTATATAAACGCAGGAGCCAATTGACCTCAAATTAATGGGCTGTTGCCCAAAACGTATTGAAATAACTCTGACAACATTGAAATTGAATCGGAGGATGTCGATGAGAGATTTGTTGCTGGAAACTGCTGAACGCGCCGCCCACTATCTTACGAACCTAGCATCGCGAAGGGTTGCGCCCCTGCCCAATGCAATTGAGCGTCTGGCCGAATTGGATCAACCCCTGCCCGCTGAACCGACCGATCCGCAAACAGTATTGAACCTGCTCGATGATTTTGGATCTCCCGCAACCGTCGCCACTGCCGGTAGTCGCTTTTTCGGTTTTGTCGTCGGTGGCGCCCTGCCTGCGGCGCTGGCGGCTAACTGGCTTGCCGGGGCCTGGGATCAAAACGCCGGAATGCGCGTTTTGAGCCCTGTTGCCGCAGTTTTGGAACAAATATCCATTCGCTGGCTGATAGATATTTTTTCATTAACGCCTGGGGCCGGCGGCGGCTTTACGACCGGAGCAACCATGGCAAATTTCGCAGCCTTGGCCGCCGCCCGTCATGCGCTTTTGAAAAAACAAAATTGGGATGTCGAATCGCGCGGTTTATTCGGTGCACCGCCGCTAACCGTTGTCGTTGGGGAGGAAGTCCATGTAAGTGTACTAAAAGCCCTCAGCCTGTTGGGTTTTGGCCGTGACCGGGTTGTTCGGGTTCCGGTGGACGGACAGGGCAGAATGCGTGCCGAAGCACTGCCGAAAATTTCCGGCACAGCCATTATCTGCATCCAGGCCGGGAATGTAAACACCGGCGCTTTTGATCCGGCAGCTGAAATATGTGCAGCTGCGCATGATGCAGGGGCCTGGGTGCATGTCGACGGTGCATTCGGACTTTGGGCGGCGGCGGCACCTCGGCGAGCTCACCTTAGCGAGGGCATAGATCAGGCCGACTCATGGGCAACTGATGCCCATAAATGGCTCAATGTCCCCCAAGACAGCGGTATTGTTATTTGCCGCAAACCTGAAAATCTATGGGCGGCAATGTCCACCAGCGCTGCATACCTTGTAAGTAACGGCTCGGCGGAACCTCACCATGCCGTCCCGGAAATGTCACGCCGTGCGCGGGGCATTGAAATCTGGGCGGCTTTGCGATCGTTGGGCAAATCGGGTCTGGCGAATCTTATCGAAAAAAACTGTCAACAGGCCTCCCGGTTTGCTTGCGGATTGCGGGATGCCGGCCATCAGGTCTTAAACGATGTTATCCTTAATCAGGTGTTGGTGTCTTTTGGGAATGCAGCAACCACACATCGCGTGATTGAGGGTATCCAGGCAGACGGTACTTGCTGGTGCGGCGGCACCGTTTGGCAGGGACACACCGCCATGAGAATCAGTGTTTCTTCGTGGGCAACCACCGACGCTGATGTAGAGCGCAGTATTGAGACCATCCGACACATAGCATCCCGGCCAGCGCAATCACCTCTGTAACCTCACTCGGATGTAAACAAGATGGAACCGGCCACCGCGTCGATGCCTATTCGCTGACAGGTTGAGTTTTTTTCAAAAACTGATACCATGTAGCAACCTATTGGGCAAAATGCTGTGCATTAATAAAGATACCTCTACTCCGAGGCTTACCATCTGAGCAAGGGTCATGATGAAAATCTCGCTTTTGATGCGGCTGACGTCCGGTTATATTGCCATATTGCTGTTGGTTATTGCGTTGGGATTGTATGTCGCTTTTAATCTAAACCAGATAAACATTCTCATCCGGGATACCGCCGCCGATGGTGCAACAATAGCTCAAATGGAGCATCTATTGGAGGCCATATTTTCCCAGGTGAGCTTCGAGAGAAAATACCTCATTTCCCGAGACCCGGACTTCAAAAAAAAATTCCAGGATATCCAGGATCTTATTGTCAAGGATTTTAAAGACGGTGAACATCGAATGAATACATCCCGCAAAAAGAAATTGTTTTCTGAAACCAGAATGTTATACAGGGATTATATCTCTTTTTTCCGCAAAGATACTGAGTTGATGACCAGGGTGAAGAATTTTTCGAGCAGCCAACATATGAAACAAAAAGATGAAATCATAGACAATATCAACCGCAAACTTCAGGGTATCATGAGCATCGTACGTTCAGACAGGGAAAATAAAATATTGTCCTCCAGCCAAATCAGCATCCGTGTTTTATATATGACTTTATTTACTGCGATATTGACGGTGCTTTTGGGAGTTCTGATTTCATTTTTGAATACCCGAAGTATTAACCGATCAATCGTTTTGCTCCAGAAAAAAACAAAGGAAATCGCTCAGGGGAAATACGAAAAAATCCCTCCGATAAATGCTCCCCCTGAAATTAAAGCGCTGGCGGATGATTTCAACACGATGAGCGACAAACTCAGAAGCCTTGATGAAATGAAGGTCGATTTTATCAACCATGTGTCTCACGAACTTCGAACACCTTTAACGGCTATAAAAGAGGCATCCAGCATGCTGATGGAGGGAACTTATAATGACGACGCGGACAAACACCATCAATTGCTGACGATCACACAAGAAGAATGTGAAAGAATGATAAACTCCGTCAACCGGATGCTTGATTTATCACGCATGGAAGCTAATATGATGGAATACCGGTTCATAAAATGTAATTTAATGCCGGTTATCAAGCACAGTGTTAAAAAACTCATCCCCATCGCTCGAAGAAAAAATATCCATCTCGATCTAAAACCATCGCCGGAGCTGCCGGCGGTAAAAATTGACGAAGAGAGAATCGGCCAGGTTCTGGAAAACCTGGTCGCCAATGCGTTGAAATTCACGCTGAATGGGGGACGAATAATCATTCAAGCGGTCCAACTCAACAGTAGGAAAAACTTTATTTGCGTTGCGGTGTCGGATACCGGGGTGGGCATAAATGCGGAGCATCTGCAGATTATTTTCGACAAATACTCGCGGGTACAAGCAGACAGACACAAGGCCAAGGGATCTGGCTTGGGGCTGTCGATTGCCAAGTGCATCATTGAAGATCACGGGGGGCAGATATGGGCAACCAGCGAACCCGGCAAAGGAAGCACTTTCTATTTTGCCTTGCCTGTTGCTTAACATTCGCAATTGGCGCCACGGGATGTCTTTACTATCCTGAAAAATGGAAATCCGAAGAACATCTCGCCCTGGCCAAATATTACATGGAAAGAAGAAACTTCAAAGGAAGCCTGAAAGAAAGCCGGACAGCACTGGAACTGTTCCCGCGTTCACTTGGAGACCGGGCCCTATTTCAGATAGGGCTGATTTACGCCCATCCCGAGAATCCAGATTCAAATTTAGATACTTCCTCGGTCGCTTTTCAGAAACTCATTACCGGCTATCCAAACAGCAGCCTGAAAAATCAGGCTGAATTATGGTTGATGCATCTTCACCGTATCCAGGATCTGGAAAAATCCTCGAAGACCAGAAATCAAGAAATCAGTCAACTCAAGGAGCGCATCAAAAATAGCCGGATCCAAAATAAAAAGTTACAAAGTGAATACATTCAAAAAGTTAAATTACAGGAAAAGGAAATCCAGGAGTTGAAGCGCAATATCAAACGCCTGAAAGAAATAGACATAAAAATTGAAGAAAAGAAAAGGAAGACCATCCCATAGGTTTCACTACGAGGGCATTGATGGAAAAAATATTAGTCGTCGATGATGATCGCAATATACTGACCGTAATCCAGATGCGGCTGGAGGCCGAGAAATACCAAGTGCTAAAGGCGACCGACTCGAAACGAGCCATACAATTCAGTAAAAATAACGAGATCGATTTGGCAATCATTGATCTCATATTAAAAGAAGAAGATGGCATTGAGCTGATGGAAAAACTCCACCAGATAAATCCGGACATACCGGTCATCATACTTACGGCTCACGGCAGCATCGACAGTGCCGTACAGGCCATGAAAAAAGGTGCTTTCAATTACCTGACCAAGCCGTTCAATTATGAGGAACTGCTGATGCAAATTAACAGCTGCCTGGAGAAAAGCCGGCTCTCAAAAGAAGTCAAAAACCTCCGATACCTCTGTGGAGAGAGATACGGCTTCAGCAATATCATCGGAAACAGTGATGAAATGCGCAAGGTGCTGGACCAGGTCTCGCAGGCCGCAGAGACAGATTCCACCGTCCACATCGAAGGGGAGAGCGGGACCGGCAAGGAATTAATTGCAAAATCTTTGCATCTGGCCAGTTCTCGCAAAAATGGTCCTTTTGTTGCCATTAATTGTGCGGCCATCCCTGAAACGTTGCTGGAGAGCGAACTATTCGGCTACAAACGGGGAGCGTTTAGCGGTGCCAGCAGAGACAGGACGGGACTCTTCGTCGAAGCGCATCGGGGTACTTTTTTTCTGGATGAAATCTCAGAAATGCCTGTCTCAATGCAGACCAAGCTGTTGCGGGTGCTGGAGGAAAGAGAGTTTTACCCCCTGGGGTCTAGCAAAACCGTAAAAGTAAATACCCGGCTGATTACGGCATCCAACAAAAATTTGTCCGAAGAAGTTGAAAAGGGCAATTT
>JASFTQ010000094.1:0-13957 GCA_050053515.1 Desulfobacterales bacterium
CAATAACCCCCGACAGCATCGCAACATTGTATCCGATTTTTGCCAGCAGGGCAAAGCCCGCCGTCGACAGGGCCTGAAGAATTCCGAAAATCCACAGGCCACGGGTTATTCCCATTTTTAATAGTAACAGTCCGCCCATGAAAGCGCCCGCCATTGTGGCACCCGTTCCAAATATTTTTACAACCGTACCAATTTCGGTCTTTGAAAAGCCAATCTCCAAATAAAAGGGTGTCGTGATGGCACTTGCCATCGTATCGCCTAATTTGTAGAGTAGAATAAAGGCTAAAATCCATAACGCCTCGTTGCGGCTGAAATAGTCCACCAGGGGATTGACCACAGCTTCTTTCATGGACCGCGGGGTACCGGTCTCCGTCTTGGGCTCTGGCGTCAATAGGGTAGTGAGAACTCCGGGCAACATGCAGCCGGCCATGAACAGATAGACCCGGGAAAAGGGCATGAAATCCGCCATGATCATTCCGCCGCCGGAAGCCAGCAGCATCCCCAAACGGTATCCATAGATATACATTGACGAACCCAGCCCCAATTCCTCATCCGGCAGATCCTCCCGCCGATAGGCATCGATGACGATATCCTGAGTTGCGCTGAAAAAAGCAACGAGTATAGCCGTAAAGACCATCAACCCAGTATTTTTTACCGGATCAGAATAGCCCAAACCGGCAATAGCCGTCATCAAGGCTAACTGAGCAATCAGCAACCACCCCCTCCGGCGGCCCAGAAACGGCAGAATAAAGCGATCCAAAAATGGTGCCCAGATAAATTTCCACGTATAGGGAACCTGCACCAGCGTGATCATTCCGATCCAGGTCAGGTCAACGCCCTCATCTTTCATCCAGGCCTGCAGAACTCCCATGGTAAGGAGTAAGGGTAGACCGGAAGAAAACCCCATTACAAAAGCCACCAGCATGCGGCGGCTTAAAATGATTCCGACAATAGATTTTTGATACGCCAGCTGCAATTATTCCCCATGCGGTTATAGAAGGAGTAAACGAAAAGGAAAGACTTGAAGACTTAGATAATATAATTCAGCTAAGTACCAGCTTGGCCCGAAACCGTATATTGGGGCTGCCAAGCCAATGCTTGGCAGCAAACCCGGTGGGTCGTATCCTCTTATTTGAATCCAGAGCTTTCGGGACAGGAATTAGGTGCCGACCTCAGGCTGAAATTCTGCCAGCTGCTCGGGCGTCACAATCGGACCAAATTTTTCATTTAATTCCAACAGTGCTTCGCGCTGCTTATTCAAAGCCTCGAACAATCTGGCCGGAATGTTCTTCTCTTTGCTGTAAGCCTCTATCTGCAGGTCTATTCTGGCGATGATATTGCCGGTGTAAAGGGAAAATTGTTTGACATACAAGTCTTCGGGATATTCCTTGTCGATTTTGGATTGAAACAGGTCTTTCAGGTCTTCATATTTCGGTAGATATCCGATGGGTGTCTCAATCGCCTCGACTTCGTTATGGGCCTGTCTTTCCAGCCAGGCCATCCAGGCCTTGACATCCTTTTTTTCTCCCAGCAATTTCTTAGATGTTCCGCCTCTGGCCTCTTGAGTTAAGAAGTAGTTTAATCCGGCCATAATGGGTTTTTTGTCCGGCGCGATTTTATCGCTGCCGAAAAACTCAAACTGCGCTTCCATGTAGTCGCCCAGTGATCCCGGAATAAACGGCGCGTTGGCCCATGGTTGTCGCCGGACACCGGTTGCGCCGACTTCCGTTGCGGTTGCGGCAGACACGATGCAGGCACCGATAACAACGCCCTGGTCCGGATCTTTGGCCACCCAGACCGGTGGCATGGTATCACTGTCGCGACCGCTGTATGTGATAATACGCGTTTCGACGCCATCGGGATGTTCATTCATTTCGGAATAATTTCCCAGAGCGCTGTTGGAAAGCGTGCAGCGCGAGTTGGGATGGGACATGGGAATCTCTTTTCCGTTTTCATCAACCATGCCGCGTTTCCACGGACCTTGAAAATTTTTCCCTTTTTGCGGCGGCGGCTCCTCTCCATTGCCGGTCCACTGGGGCACACCGTTTTCATCAATCAACACATTCGACCATATCACCTCGGTGCCGGGATTGCGCAGACACTCCATCAGCATCGGATCACCCTCCCAGTTCACATCCTCGACGATACCGAAAATTCCGCACTCCGGATTAATGGATCGGATGGAGCCGTCCGCGGCAATCCACATTTGTGCGAGATCATCTCCCACGAAATGATCGCCGGCCATGGCCGTTGTGGTTTTACCGCATCCGCTGGGGGCTGCGCCGGTCATCCAGGTGATGCGGCCCCCGGGGCCCGCAATGCCCGTGATAAACATGTGCTCGGCCGCCTCTTTGGCCCTGTTTTGATAGACGGCTCGGTCGACGGCAAACCGGTGATTTCCTTTTTTCATCAACAGGGTATTGCCGGCATAGGTGCAGTTAAAACTGTAAGTGGTTTGATAGCTGCGATCCATGTACACCCTGGCATTGGGCAGGTCTTCAGGACGATTGAGCCCTTCGCTGTGGATGTTGGTGAAGAAATGGCCTGCACGCGCGGCCTGTTTGTCGAAATCTGAGAAGGCGTTACGGTATAGGATCTCAGCGCTGTGGGAGACATACGTGGAACTCGTGATCTCCAGGGCCGGATTGGATACGGGCGATCCCACCGGCCCTCTTACATAAAAGCCGACAATCATAATTTTGCCGGCCATAATCCCCGACATCTTTTCCCGAATGTCAATCAAAGCGTCATCCCGCCCGATCTTTTTGGCCAGGGTACTGACCAGGTCTCCCGGGTTGGCGAGATAGAACGTTCGATCGATGATTCTGCCCTGCTCTTCCTTGAGATCAAAGTGGATGGTGTGACCCTCCATGGGAAGTGCTGCCTCTTCGGCCTTTTTTAATGACAGTTCTCGGATAAACTGCCTGTCGGCCTCTGATCCGGTGTTAACGAAAACAGTGTCCGGATCGCACATGGCGATGGCATTGGCAATTTTTACAATCGCGTCCGTGGTTTTTATGCGTTGAATTCGAGACCGATGATCCGCGTCCATCTTACCTTCGAAAACCTTTACGGCCGATTTGTGAGTGCCAATTCCGCCCAATTCGCTGACAATATCAATGCCCTCTCCTATTTGCATCATGAGATCACTCTCCTTTTTACAGGTCAAATCTGCAGTGATTTTCAGAGATGATTTTAGACCGTCTTGCCGCTCGCAAAAAGCTTACACCCCCCCTTTGTATTTTGCAAGTTGCCTAAGGGCGATGACCTTTCATCTCATTTTCAGTCTTGCCGGCAACCTTTTCCTGAATCGGCATATGCTGTCTGATCCAAATCAGGATCTTGTCAAATTCGTCCCGCACTTGCTGTAATGCCTTGCCTCTGTGGCTTACTCGATTTTTTTCTTCCCGGGACATTTGGGCAAATGTCTTTTTTAAGGGCGGATAGTAAAACACAGGGTCATAACCAAACCCATTCTCGCCGGCCGGCTCTTCGGCGATCAATCCCTCGCAACGCGCTTCATATGTCAGTGCCGGACCGCCGGGTGAGGAGATGGATATCACACATTCAAAAACCGCCTTGCGATGGGTGTGACCTTCCAATTCCTTGAGTAACTTGGCACACCGCTGTTCATCCGTTGCATGCTGCCCGGCATAGCGAGCCGAGTAAATACCGGGAGCCCCGTCAAGCGCCTCAACCATCAATCCGGAATCATCGGCTAAAGCGGGCAGCCCGAGTATCCCGGCCACAAGGCTGGCCTTTTTATATGCGTTTTCATCAAAAGTGGTTCCATCTTCAGTTGCTTGGGGAATGGGACCAAAATCATCGAGGTCTTTAATTTTAACCGGAAATTCTTTTAATATATCTCTAATCTCGGCAGTTTTACCTTTATTTGTGGTGGCAATCACAAGCGTGATGTGATCTTGCATGCAGACCTCGTCCGGCGGTCAGATAGAGCGCGCATTATGCCCGCGCCTGGATAATGATCGGATCAAAGCACGTGGAGGAAAAATGGTGCCGCGCCACGCGGATTAATTTACGGCAAAGCGAGCCCATTATGATTGAAGATGTTTGTTTAAAATGAAATTGTTAACCGGTTTGCTTCCCTGCAAGCCCTGCTTTTAAGGGTGGGGAGTGTCAATTATTGCATCGTATAAGAAAAAATATAGATCATGGCCGAACTTTTGTAAAGGGTTTTCCGGCAACGCTAATCTTATAGAAAGCTCTTTACACTCCCGGCTCCGCGTTATATGAATGATACTTGTCTCATTTAAACAGAGTTTTGCCGTGCATCATGAATATCAAACGTAGACTGTATCTTCTTTTACTATTGATTTTTCTTGTCATTATGGCGGGCAGCACGGGGTACTATTTGATATTCGGCGGCAAGCCCCGGTTTATGGATTGTATCTACATGACGGTGGTCTCTTTAACAACAGTGGGCTATGGGGAAGTAATCGAGGTAACCGGCAACATTCCCGCTCAGATTTTTACCATGATCCTCATTACTTTCGGCATGGGGATTATTCTTTACGGAATCTCCACGATGACCGCCATCATTGTAGAAGGAGAACTCACAGGGATTCTGAGGAAAAAGAGAATGCTAAAGGAGATACAAAAATTGAAAAATCACGTTATCGTCTGCGGCGGCGGTGAGACAGGCCGTCCCGTGCTAATCGAACTTGCCAAAAACAAGGAGCCCATGGTTTTGATCGAGCAAGAGGAAGAAAATATCGAACGATGCCAATCGATTGAAAACCTGCTCTATATTCGGGGCGATGCGACAGATGATGAAAACCTGATGGCAGCCGGTATTGAAAGCGCTTCCGGGATAATTATCGCCCTTCCCGCTGATAAGGACAATCTTTATGTTACGATGACGGCTCGCATGCTCAATAAAAGAATTAGAATCGTCAGTCGAATGATCGATCAAAAACTCGAGGCCAAACTCAAAATGGCCGGAGCAGACCGGGTGGTATCTCCCAATACGATCGGCGCTCTCCGAATGGCATCGGAAATGATCCGACCCACCGTGGTTGATTTTTTAGACAGTATGCTGCGCAGCAGCCGCGGAAATCTAAGGATTCATCAATTAACCGTAACGGAGGGATCCGGTTTGGCGGGAAAGACCCTGCGTGAATCCGGCCTCAAGGACAAATTCGACCTGCTCGTTCTGGGTGCAAAGCAAAAGAGTGAGGATATCCGCTTCAATCCGTCGCCGTCCGAGACCCTGGGGGCCGGAATGACCCTGATTGTAATGGGTGAGGTGGAGAACATCGCCAGGGCCAGAAAGGCGTTGTAGATTGCAGGATATATCGTACAAAAAGTTGTAAGTCAGCGTTTATATTTCAGACCCACATATGATCAGTTAATGTCGTTTACGGTTTTGTTTTGCTTGACAGGTGGCCGCGAAAAGTGGTATGACCTCTTACCACTATCCCATAATCTGAAAGGACTGAAACGGATGAAGGCAGCAGCGCCTTTAAGACCTTCAAAATACACCGAACAGATTCTGTTGACTTCGATACTCAATGGCATTTTTGCACCCGGCACCAGCCTTCCCAATGAAAGAAAGCTGGCCGAGGAGATCGGTGTGACCCGTCCCACGCTTCGGGAAACTTTGCAGCGGCTGGCAAACGAGGGATGGATCCGGATTCAACACGGAAAACCAACCACGGTCAATAACTACTGGGAAACAGGCGGTCTGAGTCTGCTCAGCACCCTGGCAAAATATGGCCAACATCTGCCCAACGGATTCATTACCCACTTGCTTGAGGTGCGCGTCACCTTGCTCCCGCCCATTGCCAGACTGGCGGCCGCCCACCACCCCGATGCGGTCATGGACTATCTTAGTGGTGCTTGCAACTTGCAGGAGCAGGCTGAGCCTTTTGCAATCTATGATTGGGACCTACAAATTCTGATGGCCAGACACTCCCGGAATCCGATATTCCCGCTGATACTGAATGACTTTGCGCTGTTATTCAAAACCATGGCCCGGCGGTATTTTAAGCATAAAGAGGCGCGTCGAACTTCTCGCGCTTACTATAAGCAACTTTTCCATGGTATCATGCAAGGAAGCCGTGAAATTGAATCAATCGTTGGGGATGCCATGCAAAAGAGTATCGCTATTTGGCAAGAGGTAAAATCCTAGCAAGGAGATATGCCATGCGGCGCTGGAATGGATGGGGGGATGACAACATAAAAATGGATCTGCCACCGCAGGGTCTTGTTTTGCTGCAAGAATTGCTCGGTGAAGGGCGGTTTCAGCCCGACTATCCCCTCGTGAAATTTTTGACACGTGTCCCAGCCTCACGTTTGCCCGAACATCCCCTGATTTCCTTCGATCCCAAACTAAGACTCGATCACGCTCACGGTCAGAGCTTGCCGGATTGGATTCGAATTCGCGGGGGAACCCTACAGCGCTTTCCCGACGGTGTGGCCCAGCCGTCCACGACCGATGAAGTTCAGGAGGTTTTTCAATTTGCAGCCGACAATGATTTCCTCGTCATTCCTTTCGGTGGTGGTACCAGCGTGGTCGGCCATCTCGAAGTGCCCGAGACTCAGCAGCCCGTTCTCAGTTTATCCTTACATGGCGTTAACCGGATGATCCATTTTGATCCCGAATGTTTGCTGGCGACTTTCGAGGCCGGTGCCCGGGGGCCCGAGCTCGAACGGCAGCTCAATGCGAAAGGTTTCACTTTGGGGCATTATCCGCAGTCATTTGAATACTCGTCATTGGGCGGCTGGGTGGCGACAAGATCCTGTGGGCAGCAAGCGAAGTACTATGGCCGAATCGAGCAGCTCTTTGCCGGCGGTGAGTTGCTGACGCCCCGGGGTCTCATTCGACTACCCCCTTTTCCGGCCTCGGCAGCGGGGCCGGATTTGCGTCAACTGGTGCTCGGTTCCGAAGGCCGCCTGGGTGTTTTGACAAAGGTCATCATCAGGGTTTCACGACTGCCGGAAAGAGATGATATATATGCGGTTTTCTTCCCGTCTTGGGATCATGGCAAGGGGGGGGCAATGGAGCTGGCCGGCTCCTCTTTGCCGCTATCCATGATCCGGCTGAGTAATCCCAAGGAAACTGCTGTGAATTTAGCATTTGCAGGTCATGGGCGACAACTTAAATTACTCGATCAGTATCTGCGGTTACGCGGTGTTTCGCAACAAAAGACCTGCATGGCTCTCATCGGTTTTATCGGATCGCGGCGCCTGGTTCGGAATGTGCGCCGGGAGACATTTGCGATCCTCCGCCGTCACAAAGGGGTTTCGGTAGGAAGACCCATCGGCAAAGCCTGGAAAAAAAACCGTTTTCGATCCGCCTATTTGCGAAACACGCTTTGGGATCTGGGGTATGCCGTCGATACGCTGGAAACGGCAGTCACCTGGGATAAAGTAGACGCCACCCTGAGGGCCATCGAAAAAGCGATTGAGAACAGTGTTACGCAATGGAACGAGAATATACATACCTTTAGCCATCTTTCACATATTTATCCCAGCGGTTCCAGCATCTACACAACATTTGTTTTCCGGCTCGGCCAAACCCCCCAGGAAACATTAAGCCGCTGGCAAGAGCTCAAGCGAACAGCGAGTCAGGCTCTGGTTGACGCCGGCGGCACGATCAGTCATCAACACGGCGTGGGTCGGGATCATAGAACCTATTTACCGGGGGAAAAGGGAGCACTTGGTATCAGCACCCTGCAACAAATTTTTTCTCATCTTGATCCGAGCCAGCGCATGAATCCTGGTAAGCTGCTTCGATAAATCAAGCGCACGGTTGTCCAACTATTTTTGGACGACCACCAATTAAGAGAATTGCCTATGAGTTTACATGAATTGCCGGAAACCTGGGACCTGGTCATTATCGGCGGCGGAATCACCGGGGCTGGAATATTACGGGAAGCTACCCGCATGGGTTTGAAGGTTCTGCTGGTTGAACAAAAAGATTTTGCTTGGGGCACTTCCAGCCGCTCTTCAAAACTGGTCCACGGTGGATTGCGGTATCTGAAAGAAGGAAAGTTGCTCTTAACAAAGATTGCTGTGGAAGAACGGGAGCATCTGCTCAAAGACGCACAAGGGCTCGTGGAATCATTGGGTTTTTTATTACCTGTTTATGCGGATCAACGACCGGGAAGACGGATGCTGAAGTTGGGATTATCCATGTATGATATCATGGCCTGGGACCGACAGCACCGGTATTACGATGCCGCGGCCTTAACCAAACACCTTCCTTTCATCAATCAAAAAGAACTCACCGGCGGTTTTTTCTATTTGGACGCCCAAGTAGACGATTCCCGGCTGGTTTTGCGATTGATCGATGAATCGCTTGCTTCCGGGGCAGAGGCATTGAATTACACGGCCGTCACTGAAATCCTGCGCAATGGCGACAGTGAAGTTGTCGGGATACGGCTAAGGGACACCGAGACCCACGAGACCAAAATTGTCAGCGCTCCGGCCGTGATTAATGCCACCGGTTGCTGGGCGGAAAAATTGCACCCATCACCGGAACCGCACCGGCACTTGCGTCCCCTACGCGGCAGTCATCTGGTTTTTCCCTCCCGGGTTCTTCCGATCGCCTATGGTTTGGGTTTTAGCCATCCGCAGGATAGCCGTTGGGTATTTATCGTCCCCTGGGAAGGCGCCGTGCTGGTAGGAACCACCGATTTGGATCACCAAGAGGATCTTTCCATTGAGCCGGCCATTACCGATGCGGAAGTTTCATATCTGATGAAAGGACTGAAAACCATATTTCCCACGCTGGACATCTCCTTATCAGACTGTCTGGCGACATTTGCAGGGGTCAGGCCCGTTCTCAGCGAAGGGCGGCAACCGCCTTCGGCAGAATCCCGCGAGCATGTCGTCTGGGTCGACAAAGGACTGGTAACGGTTACCGGTGGTAAGTTAACAACATTTCGCCGCTTAGCCTGGGATACCCTCAGGGCTGCCAAACCCTTTTTGCCCCCTGTAAAATTGCCGGACCGCCGGGATTCTGTTTTTTCCCGTGTCCCCCAGAAACCCGTCAGAGACTACGGCCTGTCCGAACAAACCTGGCGAAGATTGTATGGCCGCTACGGCAAAGATGCCGACACCCTCGTTCGGATGGCGGCGGTTAAGGACCTGGCGATCATTCCCGGAACCCATACGCTCTGGGCCGAATTGCCCTTTGCGGCCCAGAGCAGACGCATTAGACATCTGGACGATCTTCTGTTGCGACGGGTGCGCATTGGTTTGCTGACGCCCTATGGTGGCAAAGCCCATCTCAAAAGAATCCGGAAGCTGTGCCTGAATACGCTGCAATGGGACAAGCAGCGCTGGCAAGAAGAAGAAGATCGCTACCTCGACCTTTGGATCCATGCCCATGCCTTGCCGGACCAACGCGCCAGACTCTTGACAAAAAAGAAAATTATCCCTTTCAGGGCTGTCAGGTACTGTTTTGATTATGTTTGCACAAAAATACGATTCCTCAAACACTTCAGAAGGCATTGATTCGGGAGGTAGCCCGTGAGCGAAAAAGACCTGCTGTTGGCTATCGACAACGGGACGCAGAGCCTGAAAGCGCTGATTTTCGATTTAGAGGGTCAGTTGATTGCAAAAGAAATGGTAGCCTTCAAACCCTACTTTTCTGCGCATCCTGCCTGGGCCGAACAACAACCCGAGGTTTTCTGGCAGTCGCTGTGTCAGGCCTGCCAAAAACTCTGGGGCAGGCAGGCACAAGCCCGTGAGCGCATTGCTGCTGTAGCCCTCACTACTCAACGTGGCACCGTCATCAACGTCGATCAAAACGGTAAACCACTTCGCCCGGCGATGCTTTGGCTGGATCAACGCAAAACATACGGACAACCCCCCGTCGGCGGCCTATGGGGATTGATTTTCAATCTGGCGCGTTTGACCAAAACGGTGGCATATCTTCAAGAAGAAGCCGAAGCGAACTGGATTCGCACTTACCAGCCGGACATCTGGGATAAAACCCATAAATATTTGCTGCTTTCCGGCTATTTGACCTACAAACTGACTGACAAATTTGTTGACTCCATTGGATGTCAGGTCGCCTATATCCCGTTTGATTACAAAAATCTGCGTTGGGCGGCTGGCTGGAACTGGAAATGGCGCGTGCTGCCGATTGATCCTTCGGTGCTGCCGGATCTCGTGGAACCGTGTCAGACCCTTGGCGAAATCACCACCGGTGCCGCCAGAGTTACGGGAATCCCGGCCGGATTACCGTTGATTGCAGCTGCTGCTGATAAGGCCTGCGAAGTCATCGGCACTGGAAGCTTTGAGTCCTCAATTGGCTGCCTGAGCTACGGAACAACGGCCACCATCAATGTTACCCATGAAAAATATGTTGAACCTATTCCGCTCTTGCCGGCTTATCCGGCTGCTGTGCCGAAATTTCACACCATCGAGGTCCAGGTGTTTCGCGGTTACTGGATGGTCAACTGGTTTAAGGAGCAATTCGGTCATCCGGAGCTACAGGCAGCAGAGGAAACGGGCCTTGCAGCCGAGCAGCTTTTTGATCAGCTCGTGGATCAAATTCCACCGGGTTCCATGGGACTCATGCTGCAGCCCTTTTGGTCGCCCGGATTAAAAAATCCAGGACCGGAGGCCAAAGGCGCTGTCATCGGTTTTGGCGATGTCCACACACGGGCCCATCTATATCGATCCATCCTGGAGGGGCTGGCCTATGCCCTCCGGGAAGGCAAAGAACATATCGAAAAGCGCACGAATGTTCCGATTACCCGCTTGCGGGTATCCGGCGGCGGCAGCCAGAGCCGCAATGCCATGCAACTGACTGCCGATATTTTCGGACTGCCGGCCGCCAGGCCTCGACTTTATGAGACCTCCGGCCTGGGCGCTTCCATGGTTGCATCAGTGGCCCTTGGCCTGCACCGTGATTTTAAGACAGCAGTCAAAACGATGACCCATGTCGGGGATGTGTTTGATCCGGACATGCGAAACCACCGCCTTTACGACAAGCTTTACCGGCAGGTCTACAAAAAAATGTACAAACGCCTCAAACCTTTTTACGAACGAATTCGCGAAATAACAGGATACCCGAAGTGAAAGAACTCCGGTTTTCGAGTGAACCTCAACGGGCTGTTGTCCAAATCATTTTGAGCGATGAGGGATTTGAGCAACAGCCCGTTCACATCTGACGGCATTCATTTATTGTGGTGCAGTCCGGTCTTTTTTCTGGTATAATTATCCAAAAAAACCGCTACATTCAAGCGACATCATTTTAATGGCAGGATTGTATTATGGGCCGATTAAGACAAAGAGATATCCAAGACATCATCAGGCTATTTGAAAATGAGCTGGCTTTGTTGTCACGGGTGAGCAAAATCGAAAAGATGAAAATCAGAAAAAGAGTTGTCAATGTGCTATCGTCTGCAGTGGCGCTGAACATCAGCAAACCCGAGATGTTCATGTCCGCTCTGGAAAGCAAACTTTACGATGTGTACGATCTGTTTGCCGATGGCTGGGGGTTCAGGGAAAAGCTGACTAAAAAAATTGGTGATAAGTTACAGCAACAACCCGACCATCCGGCTGCGGAGCAGGAACCCACCTAAGCAGGACCATACCGCTTACATCCAACACACCGTATCGTATTCGTTCAGATTTACAATGATTCTCAAAATAACGTTGCGAAATAAAGCGGAATGAAGAGGGCCGGGCAGGGGTTAAAATTTTGCCGGCAAAAATTTAACCCCTGTCCGGGTCCTCGTGCAATCGGAATATTATTTTGGGAACCACTCTAATCCCCTCCGTTGTCCCATTTCTATGCAACCGAGAAACTTTACAAAAAGCGCTTCGTGTGGCATACAAGTCGCTAAAGAAAAACGGTAATCATTTTATGCTAAAAGAACTGTCCATCCGTAATTTTGCCATTATTGACGACTTAACCATCAATTTTGCCGATGGATTCACGATCCTCAGCGGCGAGACCGGTGCCGGCAAGTCTATCATTTTAAATGCGGTTAACTTGCTTCTGGGCAGCAGAGCATCCGCCGACCTTATCCGCACCGGGGCCGACACGGCCGAACTCCAGGCCTTGTTTCTGGTAACCGCTGAGAGCAGCGTTGCCCGATTAATGGCTGAACAGGCTTATGATTCCGGCGACAGCCTTATGATCAGAAGACTCATATCTCGCAGCGGCAGCAACCGAATTTATATTAACGACCGCCTTGCGACAATGCAGCTATTAAACGCTTTCACCGAAAACCTGGCCAGCATCTCGGGACAACACGCCCACCAGGGACTTCTGAAAGAAGAGCAACAGCTGCTTATCCTGGACCAATTTGGCGGGTTGATACCTCTGCGCACGCAGGTCTCCGAATGCTTCAACAAAATGTTACCGCTGCTTGCAAAACTTCAAAAACTCTGTTCGCTCAGGGATCGACAAGCCGAACATATCGAACTGCTCGAATTTCAGGAAAAAGAGATTGCGGAGGCATCATTGGTTGCCGGCGAAGACACCGATCTGGAAAGTGAACGCAGGCGCCTTAAAAATAGGGAGCTGCTTTATCAAACCATATATGACAGCATTGAAGAGCTTTACAGCGCTCAGGGCTCAGTCGTGGAGCGATTGACGCAAGTAAAAAAAAATTTGGCTCAGCTGATTGAGATTGACCCGATCCTTTCCCAAAAGGTTGATCCCCTTGCACAAGCCGTCTACCAGGTTGAAGATACTGTCGATCAATTTAGGAGCTATCTTAAAACCATTCAAATGGATGAAACTCGCCTCGAAACCGTGGAGGAGCGTTTGGACCTCCTTCACAAGCTAAAACGAAAATACGGTGGCTCTCTCGAAGCGGTCATATCTCATCTTGAGTCTGTCCGAGTGGAGCTGTCACAGGTTGAAAATGTATCAGAAAGGATTACAGCTGCGGAAAAAGATCTGGCCGAGTTGCATCACAACTTGGCCGAGTTGACCGCCCGGCTATCAGAGCGACGAAAAGCGACGGCAAAAATGCTCGCGAAAAAGCTGTTGGCCGAATTAGACAGCATGCGAATGGCTCAAACCAGATTTGAAGTCGCTTTGCGCAAAATACCCGCGGACCGAAGCACGGATCCCCACCTGACAATAAATGGCAATATCGTCAATGAAACCGGGGTCGACCGGATATCCTTTTTAATTGCTCCCAATATTGGAGAAGTTTTAAAACCGTTGGCCAGCATAGCATCCGGCGGCGAACTTTCCCGGCTGGTTCTTGCCTTAAAAGCTATTTTAGCTGAAACGGATTCGGTTGAAACCCTCATTTTTGACGAGGTCGATGCTGGTATTGGCGGAAGTGTCGCCGAAATGGTCGGCCAAAAGCTGGCAGAGTTGTCCCGCCATCATCAGGTCATCTGCATCACCCATCTTCCCCAGATCGCGAAATTCGGCAGCCACCACTTCAGTGTCACCAAAAGCGTCTCCGGCGGTCGAACCCGGACCGATATCACCCCCTTGAGTCAAAAAGACCGTCTTGAAGAAATCGCGCGGATGCTCGGGGGTGCTGAAATCACAAAAGCGACGTTGGATCACGCCCGGGAAATGCTAAAACGGTAGCAGGTCCCCTCGCCGGTGGCACAATTGGAGTGATTGTCAAAATAATATTCCGATCGCACGAGGCCCGTACAGGGGGTAAATTTTTACGCCAAAAATTTACCCCCTGTCTGCACCTCTTCAATCAGATCTATTTGGGAACATTATTTTGACATCCGCTATACGAAGTGGTTTTACCCTTTGTTATGACACTTTTTCAATCGTCATGTTATTGACAATTGATGCAAGATCAAATAGCATTAAAATTCGGGTTATAAATAATTGAGGGGGTCGGGGTATTTTTTTCACGGCAAGCTGATCGCCTTGGTGCTTCCAAGGGGCAGAGGGCTGCTGCCGCCGAGAAAGGCAAAACACGGTGTCGGTTTTTGTTGGCCTGAAAGTTTTAAATAACCGGCAGTAAAATGCAGGGTAGTT